>NC_016002.1:2292500-2592500 GCF_000283535.1 Pseudogulbenkiania sp. NH8B | reverse complement strand
CCAGCGTGGTTTCCAGCGCCACCGTCACGCCGGGCAGGCCAGTGTGCTCGGCCACAACCTGGAACGGCTGGGTCAGATAGCGCTGCAGTCGGCGAGCCCGCGCCACCACGCGCTGGTCGTCGGCCGACAGTTCTTCCACGCCGAGCATGGCGATGATGTCTTCCAGTTCCTTGTAGCGGGCCAGGTGCTCTCGTACCGCGCGTGCCAGCCGGTAATGGCGTTCCCCCACCCTACGCGGGTCGAGCAGGCGGCTGCCGGAGGCGAGCGGATCCACCGCCGGGTAGATGCCGCGCGCTGCCTGCTCGCGTGACAGGATCACACTGGCGTCCAGGTGGGCCAGGATGGCGGTCACCGCCGGGTCGCTCATGTCGTCGGCCGGCACGTACACCGCCTGTACCGCGGTGATGGCCCCGTTCCGGGTGGAGAGAATGCGTTCTTCCAGACTGGCCACTTCGGTCAGCAGGGTGGGCTGGTAGCCCACGCTGGCGGGCATGCGGCCGAGTAGACCGGAAATCTCGGTGCCGGCCTGGACGAAGCGGTACAGGTTGTCCATCAGGAACAGCACTTCGGCGTGGCCGTGGTCGCGCAGATATTCGGCATAGGTGAGGCCGGTGAAACCGGCGTGGTAGCGCACGCCGGGCGACTCGTCCATCTGGCCGAAAACCAGCACAGCGCGAGCCATCACCCCGCTCTCGCGCATCTCATGCCACAGCTCGTGGCCTTCGCGTATCCGCTCTCCCACCCCGGCGAAAACCGATACCCCTTGGTAGAGGCTGCTCACGGCGCGCATGAACTCCATCATCAGCACGGTCTTGCCTACGCCGGCACCGCCGAAGAGCCCGGTCTTGCCGCCGCGGACGAACGGGCAGAGCAGGTCGATCACCTTGATGCCGGTTGGCAGCATGGTTTCGGCCGGGACCGTGTCGGCCAGCGGCGGCGCCGCGGACAGTATGGGGCAGAGGCGTGCCGCGCTGAGCGGCGGGCCACCGTCGAGCGGCCGGCCCAGCACATCGAGCAGCCGCCCTAGGCAATCGTCGCCGATCGGGACCGCGAGCGGCCCACCGGTGTCACTCACCGCCAGGCCTCGGGCGACACCGTCGGTCGGATGCAAGGCGATGGCGCGCACGCGTGTTTCGTCCAGATGCTGAAACACGACGAGCGTGATGCTCTCGCCATCGAGTGGTAAATGCAGCGCCTGCCCAATGGGGGGCAGGCGCTGGAAGCGGATATCGACCACCGGTCCGCGCACGGCGAGGACGCGGCCGGACGCGATGCCCGGTGGGGCGGGAGGAGCGGAAGTAGGGGATGTCATCATGTGTACTATAGCCATCCCGGCCGGCTGTCATATACAGACTGCACAGGAGGAGGTTGCCGATGCCTTCTTCGCCTGACGACACCGCCCTCGTCGTCGCCAGTCGCGTTCCCGTGCGGTGTCCAGTAGTGTGTGACACCTATCGCTGTCGACGGGGCGTCAGCGTTCCAGCACGTAGCGGCCGGGGGCGGCGTCCAGCGCGGGGAAGTCCGTCGTCGCCGCTGGCGGGGCGTCGATGAGCGCTCCGGCTTTCGGCTTGAGCCATGCCATCCAGTCTTCCCACCAACTGCCCGGGTGTTCCTCGGCGCGCTGCTGCCAGTGCTCGGGGCGGTCGGAGCGGTGCGCGATGTCGGCCCAGTAGCGGCGTTTGGGCGGGGTGACCGGCGGGTTGACGATGCCGGCGATGTGCCCGGAACTCGACAGGATGAAGCGCTTCTCGCCGATGCCGTGGTTGATGATCTTGAAGGTCTGGTCCCACGGCGTGATGTGGTCGTCCTCGGCGGACACCACGTACAGCGGCTGGTCGATCGCGGCGAGGTCGAGCATCTCGCCGGCCACCGTCAGCGCGTTGGGCACGATCAGCCGGTTGTTGAGGTAGAGCTCGGTGAGGTACCAGGCGTGCATGGCCTTCGGCATGCGCGTGGTGTCCATGTTCCAGTACAGCACGTCGAAGGCGGGCAGCGTTTCGCCATACAGCCAGCCATGCACCACGTAGTGCCAGATCAGACTGTTGGTGCGCAGCAGGCGGAACGCCGCGGCCATGTCCTTGCCGTCGAGGAAGCCCTGCTGCTCCATCCGCGCGCACAGGTGGCGCACGCTGGCGTCGTCGATGAAGACTTCGATGTCGCCCGGTTTGTGGAAGTCGACCAGCGTGGTGAGCAAGGTGGCGTCGGCCACGGGCGTGGCGTCCGCGCCGTAGTGCCGGTTGGCCCAGGCCAGGTACATCGCCAGCGCGGTGCCGCCGATGCAGTAGCCGACGGCGTGGACCTTGGCGGCGCCGCTGAACTGGCGGGCCAGCTGCATGATGGTGTCGACGCCCTCGATGAGGTAGTCGTCGAAGCGCACCTCGCTCATCGAGGCGTCCGGGTTCTTCCAACTGGTGATGAAAACGTCCAGCCCCTGATCGAGCAGGAAGCGGATCATGCTGTTTTTCGGGGTGAGGTCGAGCACGTAGAACTTGTTGATCCACGGCGTGACGATCACCACCGGCTCGGCGTGTACCTGCGGCTGGCGCGGGGCGTAGTGGATCACCTCGAGCAGACGGTTGCGGTACACCACGGCACCGGGTGTGGTGGCGAGATTGACGCCGACCGCGAAATCCTCCGGGTCGGTCATGCGCACGCTGCCGGCGCGGGCATCGGCGAGGAAGTTCTGGAATCCCTGCACCAGGCTCTCGCCATGGCTCTCCAGCGCCTTGCGCAGCGCCACCGGGTTGCTCCACAGGTAGTTGGTGGGGGCGGCCGCGTTCAGCCAGTTGCGCCACCAGAAGGCCGCGCGCCGGCGTTCCTTGTCCGCGAGGCCGGGGGTGTCGTAGAGCATGTCCTGGGTATGGTGGGTGTAGACCAGATACCACTCCTTGACCAGATCCCACGCCGGCGAGTCGGACCAGATCGGGTCGGCGAAGCGGGTGTCGTCGGCCTTGGCCGGGATCGGATCGGCGTCGGCCAAGCCGAGCTGGCGCAGCCAGCTGTGCCGCTGCAGCTGCCACAGGTCGGATGACAGCCGGGTCAGGCGCTCGGCCAGCTCCTGCGGGTGCAGCAGCCAGCCGAGCTGTGCCTGCATGATCGGGGTAGCGATGCCGAGCGGGTCGAGGGTGCCGGTTCCATCCATCCGCGCTTCCGACGCGTGCGGGGCGGACTGCTCGTCGTCCGCTGGCATGGCTGGCGGGCGACCCGGTTTGGGCGATGCGCCTGCGGAAGAACGCGGTGTGGTCATGATCGTTACCCTATCAGAGCCGCTTCAAGGTTTGTTCCCGCCGCAAGAAGACCGTGAACAGGCTCTTGGTCCAGGTCTGAGGTGCGATGTCGTGCCTGGGGCATGTGCTTGCCCGCCGGCTGACGACGCCGTGATCCTGTGCCGGCACCGGGTGTGAGCGGTGCGCGGTATGGTGCGAGAGTGAAGTTAATTAAAGAACCTTAAACTGATTAATTCAATCTGCTGGCACGCCGCCGCTACACCGGCCCCATCCCGGCATGGCCACCGCGCCTGTCATGTCTGTGGCACCTGTCGCATCCCGGCCGTAGCAATGCGACAGCTGTCGCAGCTTTCCTTTCCCCCTTTTTCCCGATTTCCCCTCTGGGGTTGGCGTCGGCAGTGCGTTCTGGATGCCGGTTCGTCCTGTTTTTTCTATGCAACTATCTGATATTTAAGAAGATAAATGGATTTTCGCGTCGCTGGCTCGCCGTCGCGCTGGAGCTGGCACCGTTCTTGCCATTAAGGGATCAGGAGCTCGGTGTCCGTGACAGTCGCGCAGTGCGTCGACGAGAGGCTCCGGCAACACGTTCGCAAAGGAGGACGAGACATGGAAACGACATCAGACCGCCTGCTCTGGATGTACCGGACGATGGTGGAGATTCGCGAATACGAAGAGACCATGGCCAAGGTCTATCTGGAGGGCAAGCTGCCGCCCAAGATTCAGAAAGGATTGGCCTTCGATATCGGCGCCGGGCCGGTGCCGGGCGAGATGCACCTGGCAGCCGGGCAGGAGCCGGTGGCGGTGGGGGTCTGCGCTCACTTGCGCGACGAGGACAGCGTGGTCGGTGCGCACCGTCCGCACCACTTCGCCATCGCCAAGGGCGTGCCGCTGAACGAGATGACCGCCGAGATGTTCGGCAAGGTCACCGGGCTTGGGCGCGGCAAGGGCGGGCACATGCACCTGTTCGACCCGGCGCACAAGTTCAGCTGCAGCGGCATCGTCGGTGCCGGTGCGCCGCAAGCCTGCGGCGCGGCGCTGGCGGCGAAGAAGCTTGGCAAGGACTGGGTGGCGATCGCCTTCTTCGGCGAGGGCGCGGCCAACCAGGGCGCCTTCCACGAGGCCTTGAACCTGGCGGCGCTGTGGAAGCTGCCGGTGGTGTTCGTGTGCGAGGACAACAAGTACGGCATCTCGGTGGAGAAGGGCGATTCCACCGCCATCGCCAGCAACGCCGACCGCGCCGCCGGCTACGGCATGCCGGGCGTGCTGGTGGACAAGAACGACGCGCTGGCGGTATTCGAGGCGGCCGGCGTCGCCATCGACCGCGCCCGCCGCGGCGAGGGGCCGACGCTGATCGAGGTCAAGACCGACCGCTACTACGGCCACTTCCAGGGCGACCCGGAAACCTACCGTCCCAAGGGCGAGGTGAAGGCGCTGCGCGAACACGACCCGATCCCGACGCTGGGTGCCGTGCTGCGCGAGCAGGGCTTGCTCGACGACGCGCGCGACGCCGAGCTGCGCGAGGCAATCAGGTCCAAGGTGCAGGCGGCGTTCGACTTCGCCCGCCACAGCCCCTACCCGGACGTGGCGGAAGCCCACCGGCACGTGTTCGTCGATTAAGTCAGCGCATAGCGAGGAGAGAGAGCATGACTACGCAACAGAAAACCCGCACGCTGACCATGGCGCAGGCCATTTCCGAAGCCATCGGCCAGGAGATGGAGCGCGACGAGCGCGTGTTCGTGATGGGCGAGGATGTCGGCAAGTACGGCGGCATTTTCAGCGCCACCACCGGCCTTTACGAGCGTTTCGGCAAGGAACGCATCATGGACACGCCGATTTCCGAGACCGCCTTCATGGGCGCGGCGATCGGCGCCGCCGCCGAGGGCCTGCGCCCGATCGCCGAGCTGATGTTCGTCGACTTCTTCGGCGTCTGTTTCGACCAGATCTACAACCATCTCGCCAAGAACACCTACATGGCGGGCGGCAACCTCAAGCTGCCGGCGGTGGTGATGACCGGCATCGGCGGCGGCTACAACGACGCCGCGCAGCACTCGCAGTGCCTCTACGCCAGCTTCGCCCACATGCCGGGGATGAAGGTGGTGGTGCCGTCCAACGCCTACGACGCCAAGGGCCTGATGATCCAGGCGATCCGCGACGACAACCCGGTGGTGTTCTGCTACCACAAGGGCATCATGGGCCTGTCGTGGATGTCCTACTTCGAGGGCAGCACCAACGAAGTCCCCGAGGAAGCCTACGCCATCCCCTTCGGCCAGGCGCGCGTGGTGCGCGAGGGCTCGGACGTCACCATCGTCACGCTGAGCCAGATGGTGCAGAAGGCGGTGCTGGCGGCCGACACGTTGGCCGAAGAAGGCATCAGCGCCGAGATCATCGACTTGCGCACCATCGTCCCGCTCGACACCGAGACCGTGCTCGCCTCGGTCGCCAAGACCGGGCGCCTCCTGGTGGCGGACGAGGATTACCTGCACTTCGGCCTCTCCGGCGAGATCGCCGCGCTGGTGGCCGAGCATCTCGACACCATTCGCCTGAAGGCCCCGGTGCGCCGCCTCGCGGTCGACGCCGTGCCGATCCCGTTCAGCCGCCCGCTCGAACAGCACGTCATCCCGCAGGTCGACGGCATCGTCGCCGCGGTCAAGGCACAACTGGCAACCTCCATCGGACTGTGAAAGGAACAAACATGATCGACATCATTCTGGACGACGCGGCCTGGGCCGACGTGGAAGACGGCACCGAGGCGCTGGTGGACGAGTGGACGGTGGCGGTGGGCGACCGCGTCGCCGCCGGCCAGGTGCTGGGCACCGTCGAACTGGTCAAGACCAGCCACGAGCTGATGGCACCGGTGGACGCCACCGTGGCGGCGATCAAGGTGGCGGCGCAGGAGACCTTTCCGCGCGGCGCGGTGCTGATCGTGCTGGAGGACTAGGCCATGTCCACCGCTGTAGAAACGGCACCACCGGCAGTGAAGCGCATCCCGCTCACCGGCCTGCGCGGCGCCATCGCCCGCAACATGAGCCAGGGTTGGCAGGCCCCGCGTGTGGCGATGTGGGCCGAGGTCGACGTCACCGCGTGTCAGCTCAAGCGTGCCCGGCTGATGACCGAGCATCCCGGCTTCAAGGTGACGCTCACCGCCTTCGTGCTGCGCGCCCTGGCGCTGACCCTGCGCGAGCACCCGCACCTCAACGCGCTGATGCGCGACAAGGAGGTGGAACTGGCCGACGACATCAACCTCGCGCTGGCGGTGAGCGTGCCGGGCGGACTGATGGCCCCGGTGATCCGCCAGGCCGACAACCTGTCGGTGCTGGAGCTGGCCGCCGAGTCACGCTGGCTGGCCGAGGGCGCGCGCAACGGCAGCCTCGGCGCCGGCGTGTTCCAGCGCGGCACCTTCACCGTCACCAACCTCGGCATGACCGACATCGACGGCTTCTCGCCGGTGATCAACCCGCCGCAGGTCGCCATCCTCGGCGTCAGCCGGGTGATCGACAAGCCGGTGGTGCGCCACGGCGGCATCGTCGCGGCGCCGCTGATGGGGCTGAGCCTGGTGTTCGACCACCGCGCCGTGGACGGCTACCCGGCGGCGCTGTTCCTGGGCGATCTCAAGCGCCGCCTGGAAAGCGCTGAGGAGCTCTAGCCATGGACGCGCCGCTCACGCTGGACATCGTCTCGGCCGAGGAGGAGCAGGCCTGGAACCGGCGCCACCTGGCGGAGCCGGTGACGGCCCCGGCCATCCGCTTCTGGGGCTATCGCGAGCCGGCGCTGGTGCTGGGCTGCTCGCAGCGCCGCGCCATCTCGGCCGAGACGGTGCGTGAGCGTGCCGGGCTCGATCTCGCCGCGCGCGATGCCGGCGGCGGTGCGGTGCTGGTCGGGCCGTGGATGCTGAGCGCCTCGATCCTGCTGCCGCTCGGCCACCGCTACGCGCAGCAGCCACCGGCGCTGAGCTACCACTGGCTGGGCGAGGCCTACCGCGCGGTGCTGGCAGAAGTCGGCATTGCCAGCGAGGTGCTGACCCCCGAGACGGCGCGCCACTTGCAGCGCGAGGCCGACCCGGATATCAGCTGGGCCTGCTACGGCGGCTTCTCGCCCGGCGAGGTGGTGGTGGGGCGGCGCAAGCTGGTGGGGCTCGCCCAGGTGCGTCGTGCCAAGGGGGTGTTGTTCGTGGCCGGCCTGCTGTTTGGCCGGACCGACTGGACCCTGCTGTGCCGCGCCTTCGGGCGCCCGCCAGGCGAGGCGCAGCGGCTGGCCGACGGCAACACCTGCTGCGTGGACGAGGCCGGAGAGACGTTGTCGCCGCTGGCTTTGCTGTGCTCTTTGCAGCAGAGGCTGTGGGCGAGCCTGGGGGCTCCGTCCGGTCCGGATGAGCCATGGTGACCGGCTTGCCCGGCCTGGCCTGAAAGGTGAGTGCAAGGGTAGTGCGAGCAACAGCGGGCGTCGCCGACGCCTGCCAAATCATAAGGAGGGACAGCATGTCTTTGTTGAAAGATCCGGAGTTGAAACAGTCCAGACCGTCCACAGCCGGCCTTCCCGGCCTGCGCGGATTGCAGCATATCGGCATCACGGTGCCGAACCTGCAAGAGGCGGTGGATTTCTTCGTCGAGGTGCTCGGGTGCGAGCCGTACTTCACGTTTGGCCCGTTCAAATTCGACGACGACTGGATGACGCGGCACCTCAATGTTCATCCCCGTGCCGAAATCCGGGATTTCCAGATGGTTCGCTGCGGCAACGGCACCAATCTGGAAATCTTCGAATACGCCGCGCCGGACCAAAACACCAGGCTGCCCCGCAACAGCGATGTCGGTGGGCATCATCTGGCTTTTTATGTCGATGATATGGACCAGGCCGTGGCCTATCTCAAGTCACGCCATGTCACGGTACTGGATACGCCCAGCACGTTTACCGACGGTCCCGCCGCCGGACTGACCTGGGTCTATTTTCTCGCCCCTTGGGGGTTGCAGCTGGAGTTGGTGAGTTTTCCGGCCGGTATGGGGTACGAGCGGGACCAGTCGCGCCTGCTGTGGGACCCCCGGTTCCCGGAAAGATGACCGCTCGTCCAGGCATTGGGTGATGGTGGAGTATTGGGCGCTCGTCGGGGCGCCTTTTTTTTACTGCAGGCGGAAAAAGGAGCAGGCCATGGGGTCGTTCAGCATCATGCATTGGGTCGTTGCCTTGCTGGTCATCGTGTTGCTATTCGGAACCAAAAAATTGCGCCATGTCGGTGAGGATTTGGGTGGGGCCGTACGGGGGTTTAAGAAGGGCATGGCGGAAGAAAACAAACAGGGTGAAAAAGGCGGAAAATAAACCGCGGGTTGCTCCGGAAGATGAGGGCGATGGGCTCGTCCACGCACCGAGGTGGCCGTGGACGAGCATCATCCTGACGAACAGGCCTACTTCGGTTGCGGGCTGACGATTATCTTCACGTTCCTGTCCTTATTGGCGACCAGTTCCTTGAAGCCCTTTTCGACAATCTCCTCGAGATGAATCCTGCCGGTAATCAGCGGGGTGACATCGAAGCGGCCATCGCTGATCAGGTCGATGACATGGGCGAATTCGCCGGCGTAGGCGAGGGAGCCAATCAGCTGTTTCTCGGTGGCGACCAGATCGAAGAAATTGAACTGGCTCGGCTCTTCGAAAATGCCGACCAGTATCGCTTTGCCGCCCTTGCGGATCACCTCGACCGCAAGCGGCCCGGTGGCCTTGTGTCCGATGCATTCGAAAGAAATATCGGCGCCGTAGCCGCCCGTCATTTCCTTGATGACGGCCACGGCGTCGCATTGCGAGGTATCGAGCACCTGCGTGGCGCCCACTTCCAGCGCCTTGCGTTTGCGGGCATCGGCCATTTCCAGGGTAATGATCTTGCTGGCGCCCGCCGCCCGGGCCGCCATGATGGTACACAAGCCGATGGTGCCGGCGCCGATCACCACTACCGTCTTGCCGACCAGCGAGCCGGCCTGCTTGACGGCGTGCACCCCCACGGCCAAGGGTTCGATCAACGCGCCGGCCTCGGGCGGGAAGTGCTCTGGCAAGGGATACAACAGGTTGGCCGGCACGTTCACGTATTGGGCGAAGGCGCCATTGGTCATCAGTCCCGTAAACGCCAGGCTTTCGCATAAATTGTACTGGCCGTGCTGGCAATAATGACATTGGCCGCAATGCTGGCAGGCGTCGGCCGCCACCCGTTGCCCTGTCCTGAAACCGCTGACACCGCTGCCGATTTCGGTAATCTCGCCACAAAATTCATGACCAAGAATGCACTGGCCCTTATGTCCGGTCAGCGGATGCGGCGTGTCGACCGGGATGAAAATCGGTCCAGCCAGATATTCGTGCAGATCCGAACCACATATGCCGCACCATTCGACCCGGATCTGGACGTGGCCTGGGCCCGGGGACAGCGGAAGGGGAACATCGCTGACGCGAATATCGTTTTTACCGTGCCACACCGCCGCACGCATGGTAGGCATCGATTCAGGATGATTCATGGTTGTCTCCTCGATTTGGTTTGAACGGCCACTGCATTAAGGCAGGTTGGCCGAAGAGGCTTTATGCAATCCATATGCCAGAATCGAGCAGACATAAATTAGCACTCACTCGAGCCGGTTAATCCATTCAAAACCGGCATAGAGCGCGGGTCGGTCTAGTGATTCATCTGGTCTCCTGAGCCATTTCACCTGTTACACCTGTCGCATCGAGCTACTGAATAAGCAACAGGTGTCGCTCCCTATTCGGCGTGCTTTGCCATGTCGACCTCGTCTCAAACTTCCCGTGCGCCCGATTGATGGGGTTTCGCCGTGTAATCAATTGAAATTCATCCCGTTTTCGGCGTCGCTAAGGTGAACGTAAAAACTGGCACCGATTTTGCTGATTGAACTGGGCTTCAGGTTAATTGCGATAAGACGAGGTTATTCCCCGTCCCTATTGCCCGGCGCCCACCAAGCGCGCTTGAAGTGAGGAGGGCACCCCTAAAACGGATGGTGCCGTCACGACAGGCTGATTC
Source organism: Pseudogulbenkiania sp. NH8B (assembly GCF_000283535.1). Lineage (GTDB taxonomy): Bacteria > Pseudomonadota > Gammaproteobacteria > Burkholderiales > Chromobacteriaceae > Pseudogulbenkiania > Pseudogulbenkiania ferrooxidans. The sequence continues at coordinate 2,582,273 of NC_016002.1, read as the reverse complement.
AGCCTGATTTGGAGATTGGGAGAGACAAAGATGACAACATCGATTGACGAAACCGGCTTGAGCCGGCGCAGCTTCCTCAAGGGCAGCGGGCTGGCCGCGCTCGGCGTCACCCTGGTGCCGCTGTCGGCGCTGCTGGTCAGCCCGAATGCCATGGCGGCCAAGCCGTTCAAGACGCTCAGCCCGGCCACGGCCAAAACCCTGGAAAAAATGGCGCGGGATATCTTCCCCCACGACAAACTGGCCGACCCGTACTACCGCCAAGCCATCGCGCCGCTGGATGCCGAGGCCGGCAAAAATGCGGCGACCGCCAGCTTGCTGGCCGACGGCGTGAGCGCGCTGGATGCCTCCGCACGCCAGCGTTATGGGCGCCCCTACACCGCGGTCGCCAAGGAAGAAGATCGCGTGGCGCTGCTCAAGGCCATCGAATCCGGCCCCTTCTTCCAGAAGGTGCGCGGCAACCTGGTGACCGGGCTCTACAACAACAAGGCGCTGTGGCCGCAGTTCGGCTACGAAGGCTCGTCCTGGGAGAAGGGCGGCTACCTGCATCGCGGTTTCGACGACATCGACTGGCTGTAAGCGGCCAACGAGCACAAGCCGGCGTTCACGGGCGACCGGCACGCTGAGGAGACAGAAGCAATGGCAACGCAATTCCGTTTGGATGATGACGAAGTGGTGGTGATTGTCGGCTCCGGGGCCGGCGGCGGCACCCTGGCCAACGAACTGGCGCAAAAGGGCGTCAAGTGTGTGGTACTGGAGGCAGGCAAGCACTACCAGCCCGACGAATTCGAGAACGACGAGTGGGCGATGTTCAACAAGATTTCCTGGCTCGACAAGCGCATCTCGGCGGGCGGCTGGCATCACACCAAGACCTACCCCAATCTGCCCGCCTGGATCGTCAAGGGCGTGGGCGGCTCCACCATCCACTGGGCCGGCCTGGCGCTGCGCTTTTTGCCGCACGACTTTCGCAACAAGTCGACCTACGGCCACGTCGACGGCGCCAACCTGCTCGACTGGCCGATCGGCTACGACGACCTCGAACCCTACTACTTCCGCGCCGAGAAGAAGATGGGCGTGGCCGGCACGGCAGCCAGCGGCCTGCCGCTGTTGCCCGAGAACAACCACTACAAGGTGATCGCTGCCGGCGCGCGCAAGGTCGGCTACAAGCAGATCGTGCGGCCGATGGCGATCAACTCGCAGGCGTACGACGGCCGCCCCGGCTGCCAGCAGCTCGGCTTCTGCATGCAGGGCTGCAAAATGACCGCCAAGTGGTCGACGCTCTACACCGAAATCCCCAAGGCGCTCGACACCGGCCGGGTCGAACTGCGCCCGCAGAGCATGGTGCTGAAGATCGAGCACGACAAGAGCGGCAAGGTCACGGGTGTGGTCTACGTCGACCAGCACGGCCACACGCAGCGCCAGGCGGCGCGCGTGGTGTGCGTGGCCGGCAACTCGATCGAATCGCCGCGCCTCTTGCTCAACTCGGCCTCGTCGCTGTTCCCGGACGGGCTCGCCAATTCCTCGGGCCAGGTTGGCCGAAACTACCTCACCCACACCACCGCCGCCGCCGTGGCCATCCACCAGAAACCGGTGCACATGTACCGCGGCACCGCGCTGGCGGCGGTGATCTCGGACGAGGCCGACCCCAACCCGGAGCGCGGCTTCTTCGGCGGCTATCACCTCGAAGGACTGTCGCTCGGCCTGCCGTACACCGCCGCCTTCATGAAGCCCGGCGGCTGGGGGCGCGACGTCACCTCGGCGCTGGAGATGTACGACCACATGAGCTGCGTCTGGGTGTGTGGCGAGGACTTCGCGCAGGAGCAGAACGGCGTCACCCTGCACCCCACCGAGAAGGACCAGTACGGCCTGCCGGTGCCCATCGTCAGCAAGACCGACCACGCCAACGACGCAGCCATCCGTCGGCACGGCCTGGCGCAGTTCCGCAAGGTGTCCGAGGCGGTCGGCGCCACCCGCGTCATCGACATGCCGCCGTACCCGGCCAGCCACAACATGGGCACCAACCGCATGAGCGCCAAGGCGCGCGACGGCGTGGTCAATAAGTGGGGGCAGTCGCACGACATCAAGAACCTGTTCATCTCCGATGGTAGCCAGTTCACCTCCAGCTCGGCGGCCAACCCGACGCTCACCATCGTCGCGCTGGCGATCCGCCAGGCCGAGTACATCGCGGGCGCGATGCAGAGAAAGGAGCTCTGATCACTCCCACCACGTAGGACATCCTCCCCTTTGTCGTGGTGTTCGGGCGCCTGCTGGGGCGCCCTTTTTTTCTGGTGTCACGATACTGACCCGGGGCGACATTCCGAGGGGCTGCTCGGGGAGGGGCGAGGGTGGCTATACTGCAATGCGTGGCCGGCGCACGATGCGAGCGGTTGCAGCAAAAATTAAAGAACCCCGGGGCGGCACAGCCCAGGTGCGTAGCGCACACGATGATGGGGTATCCATGGAGGAGAACAGATGGCGAACCTTTCCGAGCGCCAGCACATCGAGCGCGTGCTGGCGGTCGCCACGCACGACAGCGGACTGAGCCAGGATTCGTCGGCGTACGACCTGATCAAGCGCTCCTGGTCGCGCTGCGTGCACGACTACGGCCTCGACCCGGCTGCCCGCCGCCATGCGCGCATCCTGACCGCGCATGAACTGCGCGACCATCGCGAGCAGGCCGAGGACTTCCTGCACGTCGCCCGCGCCGGTATGGAGCAGCTCTACAAGCGCGTCTCGTCGCTGGGCTACGTGCTGCTGCTGACCGATGCCCAGGGCGTCACCATCGACTACATCGGCAACGACGCGCTGGAAACGGACCTGAAAAAAGCCGGGCTCTACCTCGGTGCGGACTGGAACGAAGAACACGCCGGCACCTGTGCCGTCGGCACCTGCATCGTCGAGCAGGCGCCGCTGACCTGCCACCGCGAGGATCACTTCGACGCCACCCACATCACCCTGAGCTGCAACTCCGCGCCGCTGTTCCAGCCCGACGGCGAATTCATGGGCGTGCTCGACGTCTCCATGCTCGCCTCGCCGCAGGCGCGCGAAAGCCAGCACCTCGCCTTGCACCTGACCCTGCTCTATGCGCAACTGATCGAGGACGCCAACTTCCTGCGCCACTTCGCCAATCGCTGGATCCTGCGCCTGGGCACGGCGGCGGCGCTGGTCGACGTGTGCGGCGAACTGATGCTGGCCTTCGACGCCGACGGCGTCGTGGTGGGGGCCAACTCCGGTGCCCGCCAGCGGCTGGGCCGGACGCGGCTGGACGATGCCGGCGGCGGTCTGATCGGCCATCTCCTGACCGATATCTTCCGTTGCAGCATGGACGACATCATCCAACTCGCCCGCACGCCGGCCATGGGCGACGCCGCGCTGCTGGCCACGTTCGACCACGACCTCTTCCACGCCTCGGTCATCCCGCCGCGCATTGCCCCGCGGCCGGCCGTCTCTGCCACGTTGCGCGAGAGCGTGCCGTTGCCCGCCTGTCCCGCGCTCGACCGGCTGGCCGGCGACGATCGCCAGATGCAGCGCATCCTGGATCAGTCCAAGCGTCTGGTGAACAAGGGCGTCAATATCCTGATCCACGGCGAGACCGGCACCGGCAAGGAAGTGTTCGCCAAGGCCCTGCACGAATCGAGCGAGCGCGCCGCGCGCCCGTTCATCGCCGTCAACTGTGCCGCCATTCCCGATTCGCTGATCGAAAGCGAGCTGTTCGGCTACGCCCCCGGCACCTTTACCGGGGCGCGCAGCAAGGGCATGAAGGGCCTGATCCAGCAGTCCGACCGCGGCACGCTGTTCCTCGACGAAATCGGCGACATGCCGCTGCACCTGCAGACCCGGCTGTTGCGCGTGCTGTCCGAGCGCGAAGTGCTGCCGCTGGGGGCCGACAAGCCGGTGCGGGTGGAACTGACCGTGATCGCCGCCTCACACCGCGACCTGCGCAAGCTGATCGCCGGCGGGCAATTCCGCGAGGATCTCTATTACCGGCTGTGCGGCGCCACGCTGTTCCTGCCGCCGCTGCGCGAGCGCCAGGACAAGCGCTACCTGATCGAACGCCTCTTCGCCGAGGAAGCGGCCCAGAGCGGCCAATCTCCCGTCCTCGCCGAAGCGGCGCTGGCCTGCCTGATGGACTACCCGTGGCCGGGCAACGTGCGGCAGCTGCGCAATGTGCTGCGCTTTGCGCTGGCGCTGTCGGACGGCGTCAGCGTCGAACTCGGCGACCTGCCGCACGAACTGATGGAGGGGCGGCCGCCGCTGGAGGAGGCCTTGACCCCGCCGAAGGCGGAAAGGGAAGAGAGTCTCCCGGCGGGGCTGGACGAAGCCGGGCTGCTGCTGGCGGCGCTCAGGCGCAACAAGTGGAACGTCACCGCGGCTGCGGCCGAACTGGGTATCTGTCGCGCCACGGTGTACCGCCACATGAAGAAGTTCAGCATCGTCTCGCCGCTCGACCTGTAACCGGCGTTCAATGCGAGCTGGGCCCTACTGGAATGCCACTTCCGCAAAGCTGCGCAGCTTGCGGCTGTGCAACTGATCGACGCCCTGTTCGCGCAGCAACTCCATCGCCCGAATGCCGATGCGCAGGTGCTGATCGACGCGTTCCCGGTAGAACTGATCGGCCATTCCCGGCAGTTTGATCTCGCCGTGCAAGGGCTTGTCGCTCACGCACAGCAAGGTGCCGTAGGGCACCCGGAAGCGGAAGCCGTTGCCGGCGATGGTGGCGCTTTCCATGTCCAGCGCTACCGCGCGACTCTGGCTGAAGCGGCGTTGCGGCGCATTCTCCGGCAGCAGCTCCCAGTTGCGGTTGTCGGTACTGGCCACCGTGCCGGTGCGCATGATGCGCTTGAGTTCGGACCCCTGGATCTGCGTGATGTCGGACACGGCGGCGGCCAGCGCCAGCTGGATTTCCGCCAGGGCGGGAATCGGAACCCAGAGCGGCAGGTCCTGGTCGAGCACGTGATCGTCCCGCACGTAACCGTGCGCCAGTACGTAGTCGCCGAGCTGCTGCGTCTGGCGCAGGCCGGCGCAGTGGCCCAGCATGATCCAGGCGTGCGGGCGCAGCACGGCAATGTGGTCGGTGATGGTTTTGGCGTTGGCCGGGCCGACGCCGATATTCACCATGGTGATGCCGCTGCGGTCGCCACGCATCAGGTGATAGGCCGGCATCTGCGGCAGGCGCGCCGGTGCTTTTCCCAAGGCATCGCCGGCTTCGGCCGCCGTCCCCACGCGGCGCGTGACCACGTTGCCGGGCTCGACGAAGGCGGTGTAGTCGCTGTCGGGGTCGGCCATGCATTCGTGGCCGAGGCGGATGAATTCGTCGATGTAGAACTGGTAGTTGGTGAACAGCACGAAGTTCTGGAAGTGCTCGGGCTGGGTGCCGGTGTAATGCCGCAGGCGATGCAGCGAATAGTCGACGCGCGGCGCGGTGAACAGCGCCAGCGGCCGCGGCTCGCCGCCACGCGGTTCGTAGGTGCCGTTGGCGATGCCGTCGTCCATCGCCGTGAGGTCGGGCAGATCGAACACGTCGCGCATCCGTTCGCGGCGCTCCGCGCTCAGGCTGCCCTCGAGGTGATCGCTCTCCGCAAACGAGAAATGGATGGGGATCGGCTGCGAGCTGCTGCCGACTTCCAGCGCCACGCCATGGTTTTGCAGCAGCAAGGTGAACTGCTCGAGGTAATAGTCCTCGAACAGGTCCGGTCGCGTCAGCGTGGTCTCGAAGCGGCCCGGTCCGGCCACGAAGCCGTAACTGCGGCGTTTGCTCTCCAGCGGTTTCAGCCGCGACACGGTGCCGGTCTGGATACGGACGAAGGGGTAGCAGGCCCGTACATGGCCGGGCAAGTCTTCACCATCGACAAAGCGCTGCATCGTCTCGCGCAAGTGGGCGAGGCTGTTCTGGTAAATGTGGCGCACCTGGGCCAACGCGGCGGCGGGGTCATCGAAACGGCTGGGCGGGATGAACGTAGGTAAATAAGGCATGACGCCAGTCTCCTGGAGACGTGTTCGGTGCAGTGCTGCTCCGTCCAGGGCGTCTGGCGGAGCGGGGACGGGAGCCAACGTGTTGCCGTCATGAGGCCTGTCAGTCCCCAAGCAGAGCGACGTTTTCGCTGGCGATTATTGGGCAAAGCCCTTCCTGCGACAACTGCCGACGGCGGCGCGATGAAGCCAGCGAGTCGAGTGCGCCTTGTCTTCAGCCGTGCCGGGCATGCGCCCGGTGCCGTCGCCCGGCGTGGTAGAACCAGCGTTTGGCCGCCTCCGCGCCGCACAGGTAGACCAGGGTCAGCGCCGCGATCAGCAGCAACAGCTCCGCCGGCGGCGCGACGAAGCCCAGCAGATCGGCCAGCGAGGTGAACGGCAGCAGCACGGCGGCCCCCACCACCGCGAGCGCCGTGCCGGCCAGCCACGGGTTGGGCCGGCTGAGCCAGGGGGCGGCACGGGTGCGGATGATGAAGATCACCAGCACCTGCGTGGCGATCGACTCGATGAACCAGCCGGTGTGAAACAGCGCCTCCTGGGCATGGAAGACGCTGAGCAGCAGGTAGAAGGTGAGAAAGTCGAACAACGAGCTCACCGGCCCCAGCGTCAGCATGAAACGCAGGATGAAGCCGGCATCCCAGTCGTGCGGGTAGCGCAGGTAGGCGGCGTCGACGTCGTCGAGCGGGATCGGGATTTCCGACGTGTCGTAGAGCAGGTTGTTGAGCAGGATCTGCACCGGCAGCATCGGCAGGAAGGGCAGGGCCAGCGACGCGCCGGCCATGCTGAACATGTTGCCGAAGTTCGAGCTGGTTCCCATCATGATGTACTTCATCACGTTGGCGAAGGTGCGGCGTCCCTCGATCACGCCGTCGTGCAGCACGCCGAGATCGTGCTCGAGCAGGATCATGTCGGCGGCGTCCTTGGCCACGTCGACCCCCGAGTCCACCGAGATGCCGACGTCGGCGTCGTGCAGCGACGGCGCGTCGTTGACGCCGTCGCCAAGAAAGCCGACCACGTGCCCGCGGCGGCGCAGCGCGCGCAGGATACGGCTCTTCTGCGGCGGCGAGACGCGGCAGAACACGTCGGTGTGTTGGGCTTGCGCCGCCAGCGCGGGGTCGTCGAGCTGGTCGATCTGCGCGCCGGTCAGCAATGTCTTCACCGGCAGGCCGACCTGGGCGCAGACGTGACGCGTCACCCACTCGTTGTCGCCGGTCAGCACCTTGACGTGGACGTGGCTGCGTCGCAGCTCCTCCAGCGCGGTCGCCGCGCTGGCCTTGGCCGGGTCGAGGAAGGCGGCAAAGCCGCACAGCACCAGCCGGGTCTCGTCGTCGACCACGGCGTGCCCATGGTCCGGCGGCACGGCGCGCCAGGCGATCGCCAGCACGCGGAAGCCGTCGCGGCTCAGCGCCTCGAATTGCGCCAGGGCGCGTTCGCGCGTGGCCTCGTCCATCGCCTGCAGCACGGGCGGCGCATCCGGTGAGCCGGTTTCGACCTCGGCACACAGGCGCAGCATGTCCTCCGGCGCGCCCTTGACGATCAGCAGCCGTTCCCCGGCGCGCTCCACCAGCACCGAGACGCGCCGGCGTTCGAAACCGAACGGCACCTCGTCGATCTTGCTCCAGCCGCCGACGTCGATTTCCTCGTGCTGCAGGATGGCGTCGTCGAGCGGGCTGCGCAGCCCTGACTCGAAAAAGCTGTTGAGGTACGCCAGCTGCAGCACGCGCGCGCTGTCGTGTCCCAGGAGGTCGACATGCTGTTCGAGGCGGATCGTTGCCTCGGTGAGGGTGCCTGTCTTGTCGGTGCACAGCACGTCCATGCTGCCCATGTCCTGAATCGCCGCCAGCCGCTTCACCACCACCTTCTTGGCCGCCATGCGCAGGGCCCCGCGCGACAAAGTCACCGACACGATCATCGGCAAGAGTTCGGGGGTCAGCCCCACCGCCAGGGCGACCGCGAACATGAAGGTCTGATGCACCGGGCGGTGCACCAGCGTGTGCACGAAGACGATGAACAGCACCAGGGCGAAGGTCATCTTGATGATGAGTTGGCCGAAGCGGCGGGTGCCGAGCTCGAACGAGGTCGGTTCGGCCGGTGCGCGCAAGGTGTCGGCAATCCCGCCCAGAAAGGTGGCCGGCCCGGTATGGCAGATCAGCAGCGTGGCGCTGCCGCTCAGCACCGACGACCCCATGAACGCCGCGTTGACGGCATCGGCGATCTCGCGCGCCTCCGCCGTCAGCTCCACGGCATGTTTTTCGACCGGGTACGACTCGCCGGTGAGCATCGACTGGCGCACGAAGAAGTCGCGCGCCTCGACGATGCGCCCGTCGGCCGGGACCAGGTCGCCCGCGGCCAGTTGCACCAGGTCACCGGGGACGAGCTGGGCTGCCGGCCGCGTCACGACGTGGCCGTCGCGCAGCACGCTGGCGCGCAAGGCCACCGATTCGCGCAAGCGCTCGGCCGCGTTGCCGGCGCGGTGCTCCTGCACGAAGTCCAGGGTCACGCTGCCGATCACGATCAGGCTGATGACGACAAAGCTGGTGACGTCGCCCAACTGGACCGATACCGCGCTGGCGCTCAACAACAGCAGCACCAGGGGGTTGCGGAAGTGGGCCAGGTACTCCAGTACCGGGTGGCGCCGGCGCCGGGCGCTCAGCACGTTGTCGCCGTATCGCGCTCGCAGCGCCAAGGCGGCTTCCTCCGACAGGCCGCGCTCGTCCGCGCCGAGTTCGGTCTTGAGTGCGGTCAGCGGTCGGGTCCAGAACGGGACCGGCTGCGCGTCGAGCGGTTCGTGCAAGGCGAGTCCTCGGTCAGTGAGTTTGGGGCAGGGCATCCATTGCTCCAGCGCCGGAGAAACCGCGGATGACACGCCCAAGAGTGGGCCGCTTCGCTGCGACGGCGGTGGACGTCGATCAGGTGTTCGGAGCGGGCAGGGTGGCCCCTTCCTTGATACTAGCGCACGCAATGCTTCGTCCCCTGTCAAACCCTTGCGTAGGCCGGGGTCGCCATGCCGCATGGCGCGTTCCCTGATGATCGCCAGCTAATCAGGCGCCTGCGCCTGCCCACCCCCTTCACTGGCAGGGGAATTGCCGTTGCCAGTCCGATTCGAATTCGTCTAATTTTCAAAATAAACACAGCGCGTTTCGCTTCAGCAGCTCGGCATGATCGATCAACGGCAAAAAGAAGAATCAAAGGGGGAGCTAACGGTGAATGCCGGTCATAAATTGCGCTTGAAGTGGCTTGGTATCGACACCTACCAGGAAGCCGTGATCTATATGCGGCGCGACTGCGAGGTATGCCGCTCGGAGGGGTTCGAGGCGCAGTCGCGCGTGCGCGTGGCGCGCAACGGCGTGGAGATCGTCGCCACGCTGAATGTCATCGATTCCGACCTGCTCGCTCCGCACCAGGCCAGTCTGTCCTCGGCGGCTTGGCGTCAGCTGGACGGCCGTGAAGGGGATAGCATCCGGGTCCGGCCTCTGCCGCCGCTGGAATCGCTGATTGCCTTGCGCAGCAAGATCTACGGCCATCGTCTGAACGATGAGCAGATGTATTGCATCATCGAGGACGTGGCGCGAGGGCGCTACCCCAACATCTATCTGGCCGCATTTGTCGCGGCCTGCGCCGGCGGCCGCCTGGATGCCGACGAGACCGTATCCTTGACGCGCGCCATGGTGAATGTGGGGCAACGCCTGGATTGGGGCAGCGCCCCGGTCGTCGACAAACACTGCGTCGGCGGCTTGCCGGGCAATCGCACCACCCCCATCGTGGTGGCGATCGTGACCGCGGCCGGGCTGATCATGCCCAAGACCTCTTCCCGTGCCATCACGTCGCCGGCGGGCACGGCCGATACCATGGAAACCCTGGCACCCGTCGCCCTCGATCTGCCAGCCATCCGCCGTGTCGTCGGGAAAGAGGGCGGGTGCATCGTCTGGGGCGGCGCCGTCAACCTGAGCCCGGCCGACGATATCCTGATCCGTGTCGAACGCCCGATGGACCTCGACAGCGAAGGCCAGTTGGTTGCCTCCGTACTGTCCAAGAAAGTGGCCGCCGGTTCCAGCCATGCGCTGATCGACATTCCCGTCGGCTACACCGCCAAGATACGCTCGCAGCACGCGGCGACCGTGCTGAAAACCCTTCTCGAATACGTGGCGGGGAACCTCGGATTGGCCATTCAGGTGGTGTTCACCGACGGCAGCCAGCCGGTCGGGCGGGGTGTGGGGCCCGCTTTGGAGGCCCGCGACATTCTGGCGGTATTGCGCAATGAAGCGGATGCGCCGGCCGATCTGCGCGAGCGCTCGCTGACGCTGGCGGGCACCCTGCTCGAGTTTTGCGGCACCGCCGCGATCGGCACCGGTGTGGCCCATGCCCGGCGCCTGCTCGATTCGGGTCAGGCGTGGGCGAAATTCGTCGCCATTGCCAATGCCCAGGGCGGCTTGCGCACGCCGCCCGTGGCTCCCCACACTCACCCTGTCTGCGCCGTGAAGGCCGGCCGCGTCACCGCCATCGACAATCGCCTGGTCAGCCGGGCCGCCAAATTGGCCGGTGCCCCACGCGCGGCGTCAGCCGGTATCGACCTGCACGTGATGGTCGACAGCCACGTCGACATCGGCATGCCGCTGTTCACGGTGCACGCCGAGACACCGGGCGAGCTCGAGTATGCCCTCAGCTATCTGGACATGCACCCTCAGATCGTGGTGGTGGAGGAGCGATGAAGACCGTGCTGCTGCCTTTGCCCGGCAACGAGGCGATGGCCGCCGCCTTGCTGGCGCAGCCGGCGCTCGCCGGCCAGGCTGAACGCGGGGAGCTCATGGTGCGCTCCTTTCCCGATGGCGAAACCCACCTGCAGCTGTTGAGCGAGGTGGATGGTGCCCGGGTCGTCCTGGTCGCCACGCTGGACCGCCCCGACGGTAAGCTGCTGCCCCTGTTGTTCGCCGCGGCGCTGGTGCGCGACTACGGCGCGGCGGAGGTTGGTCTGCTGGTGCCTTACCTCGCCTATATGCGGCAGGACACCCGCTTCCATCCCGGAGAGGGTGTGACGGCGCGCTATTTCGCCGAGACCTTGTCGCCACGTCTTGACTGGCTGGTCACGGTCGACCCGCACCTGCACCGCATTGCCCGCCTGGAGCAGGTCTACCGCTGCGCCACGTGCGTGGTCCATGCCGCGCCGGCCATGGCCGAGTGGATCGCTGCCAACGTGCCCAAGCCGCTCCTGATCGGTCCGGACGAGGAAAGCCAGCAATGGGTTGCCGAGGTCGCGGCCTTGGCCCAGGCGCCTTATCTGGTCCTGAGCAAGACCCGGCATGGCGACCGGCAGGTGGAGGTTTCCCGCCCCGACATGACCCGCTTGCCCGGCCGCACGCCGGTTCTGGTCGACGACATCGTGTCCACCGCCCACACCATGGCTGAAACCTTGCAGCAGCTGCGGCAACTCGGCGCCAACCCGGCGGTGTGCGTCGCCGTGCATGCCATCTTCACCGAGGGAGCCGTCGACCTGCTGAACCGTGCCGGGGCCGCACAGGTGGTCAGTTGCAATACGGTGGTCCATCCCAGCAACGCCATCGCGCTCGAGCGTTGGTTGGCCGAAGCGATCCAGAACATGGGCACGCGGTGAGGCGACTGGTTAGCCCTCTTAATCTTGAGGGCTATGGCGTACTGCGTTGATGCCCCGCCATGGCCCTTTCCATCCGTCGATCAGGCACCAGCCACAGCAAGGCGACGCCGACGAAAAAAATCATCCCGCCACAGGGGTAATCCAGCCCGGCGGTCACGATGCCTAGCAGGTATAGCACGGGCGACGCCTTGCCCTTCAGGTCCCGTCCGATCGCTCGTGCGAGCAGGCTGTCCGGCCCGTGATGGCGGATCAGGGACGTCTGCAACAGGTTATAGGCCACCGCGCACAGCAGCAGATTCAGGCCGTAGAGCATGGTCGGCCAGCGGGCAAAATGATTCTCGCCCATCCAGCCCGTGGTAAAAGGCAGCAAGGACAGCCAGAACAGCAGGTGGAGGTTCGACCACAAGATGGTGCCGTTGACGCTTTTACTGGCGTGCATCATGTGATGGTGGTTGTTCCAGTAGATGCCGACGTAGATGAAGCTCAGCACGTAGCTGATGGCGACCGGCCACAAGGGCAGCAGGGCGGAGAGCGATTCGCCATGCGGCACTTTGAGTTCCAGCACCATGATGGTGATGATGATCGCCAGCACGCCGTCGCTGAACGCTTCAAGCCGATTTTTTTCCATGGCACCCGCTAACAGGAAGAAGGACGAGGGACGGAGCCCGTCACTATGGCGCGGTTCCGTGCTTGAGCATACCCCGAGCCGCGCTGGCTTCTCCAGTTGCTTTGTGTTGGCATGCGTATCGGACCTGAGGGCGCGCCTCTCCATGCCCTTTCTCTTGCCTGACCCGATTGACGGCTCTCGTGGCGTCAGCTCTCTCGATGACGCAATTTGGCCAGTGCAGTACCGGTAAGGACAAGAGAGCGAGCCCCGCATGCCTTACAACGGTAACCGTGCAACATTGCCCTGCCCCCACGGGGTGGGATGCACTGTCCGGACAAACAGCGTTTGTCCTGACAGTCGCGTGGTTTGCCTTTCCGTTGGCTGGCTACAAGGAATGAGAAAAGCCGGCTACATTTCCCTGCATATAAAAATGACTGCCAATACAGGCAGCAAAGGTTTGCGCCTGCGTATCGCGGGCCAAACCATGAAATGCAGCACCAAAGGAGAAAGTGTGAGTTTGCAAGAAGAAGTACTGCCTTTTCCCACAGCAGGCGGTGCCCGGACGCACGTTGCCGGGCAACCCCAGGACCTGCATCGTAACCTCACCTGGAAGGATGCGTTCTGGGTGACCAGCGGCGTGCCCGCCGGTGTGCTGTTCACCATCGGTGGCGTGTCTGCCACCATTGGCCAGCCGGCATGGATCATCTGGATTCTGGCCATCCTGGTCGGGTTCGCCCAGTGCTTTACCTATGCCGAGATTTCGGGGCTCTACCCGCACAAGTCGGGCGGGGCGTCGGTGTACGGCGCACTCGGCTGGGTCCGCTACAGCAAGTTCGTGGCCCCGGTATCGGTGTGGTGCAACTGGATCGCCTGGTCGCCGATGCTGGCGCTTGGCACCAGTCTGGCTGCCGGCTACATGCTGAGCAACCTGTTCCCGGCCGATGCCGCCATCAACACCTGGCAGGTCACGCTGCTGGATCTGGGCTTCATCAGCAAGGATCTGACGCTGCGGATCAATTCCACCTTCGTTCTGGCGGTGATCTTCCTGCTGATCACGTTCAAACTGCAGCACAGCGGCGCCTCCGCCGCCGCCCGAACCCAGCGCATTCTCGGCATCGCTTCGCTGACGCCGCTGGTGGTGATTGCGCTGGTTCCCCTGTTCACCGGCGACATGCCATCGACGAATTTCCTGCCGCTGCTGCCGCTGATGCATGACGCCACTGGCGCCTCGGTGATGGGAAGCTGGAACGCCGCCGGCATCAGTACCGCGATGGGCGCCATGTTCCTGGCCTGCTGGTCGACCTTCGGCTTCGAGACCGCCGTGTGCTACACCCGGGAGTTCAAGAACCCGCAGCAGGACACCTTCAAGGCGATCGTCTCGTCGGGGCTCTTGTGCCTGTTCATGTTCATCGCGGTGCCGATCGCCTTCCAGGGTGAACTGGGCCTCTCCGGCATGCTCGCCCCGGCCATCGTCGACGGCTCTGGCGTCGGCGCCGCGATGGCCAGGTTTGTCGGTGGCGGGGTGGTGGTGTTCAACGCCATCGTGGTGATGCTGGTGTTGTCGATCCTGCTGATCGTGATGACGTCGATGATGGGATCGTCGCGCACGCTGTACCAGGCCTCGGTCGACGGCTGGCTGCCGAAATACCTGTCGCACGTCAACGAGCACGGTGCCCCGACCCGCGCGATGTGGACCGACCTGGTGTTCAACCTGTTCCTGCTGTTGATGTCGAACTACATGGCCGTGCTGTCGATCTCCAACGTCTGCTACATGATCTTCGTCTTCCTCAACCTGCAGTCCGGATGGATTCACCGCCTCGACCGTGCCGACTGGCCGCGTCCGTACAAGTGCGCCAACTGGCTGCTGGCGCTTGGCGTGCTGTGCGGTTATCTCGACCTGGTGTTCGTCGGCGCCGGTGCCAACTTCCAGGGTGAAAACACGCTGCGCAACGGGCTGATCGCCACTTTCCTGATCGTGCCGGTGTTCATCTACCGCCATTACTGGCAAGACAAGGGGCAGTTTCCGGCATCCATGCGCAAGGACATGGAGTTGCCGCATGCCCGCGCCGGCGTCCTGCCGTACCTTGCGCTTCTGCTGGCGGTTGCCGTGATCTGGATTTCGGCCAAGCTGACGGTCATCGGCTAGCCGGGGGTGGCGGTAGAGGGTGGGGGCAGCGTCTTCCTTCCTCTGCCGCCTGCGCCGCTGTTACTCATCGGGTGGTGATGGCGGAGTTCTGCCGCCATGATTCGTCCTAGCTGTTGTCCGCCTGTTGTTGAGCGGCGGCTTCGCGCAGCTTGTCTTTCTTGCTTTTGCGTTTGCCCTTGATGCCGCCGTTGCCGACGTGTTCGGCAGTGTGGCCTAAGCTCGCGACATTCGAGGTGACGATCGGCTCGAAACCGGCAATCTGTTCGCGCTGCAGCCGTCGCTGCTGGCGCTTCTCGATCAGCTGGAAATGGGCGGCGCAGTCGGCGCTGATGAAACTGATGGCTTCGCCGCTAGCACCGGCCCGGCCGGTACGGCCGATACGGTGGGTGTAGTCCACCGGCGAGCGTGGCAGATCGTAGTTGACCACCACCGGCAGGAGGGGGATGTCGATGCCGCGAGCCGCCACGTCGGTGGCCACCAGTACCTGCAACTGTCCCGACTTGAGATCGGCCAGCACTTGGCCGCGCTGTCCCTGGCTGCAATCGCCATGCAGGGCCGCGGCACGGATACCGGCACGTTGCAGCTTGCCGGTCACACGGTCGGCAGCCTGCCGGCTAGCCACGAACACCAGTACCCGGTCCCATCCATGCGTCTGCAACAGGTGGCGCAGCAGCATCGTGCGCTGGCTGGCGTCCACTTCGATGGCGCGCTGGTGGATATCCGGTGCCGTGGCGGCGGTCTGCGCAATGTCGATGCGCAGTGGCTGGCTCAGTAGTTGTTCCGCTAGTGTGTGAACAGCGGGCGGAAACGTGGCGGAGAACAGCAGGTTCTGCCGGTAGGGGGGCAGCAAGGCCAGCAGGCGGTCAAGTTCGTCGGCAAAACCGAGGTCGAGCAGACGGTCGGCCTCGTCCAGTACCAGGGTGCCGACGGTGGAAATACTCAGTGCATTATGCGCGATCAAGTCCAGCAGGCGTCCGGGGGTCGCCACCACGATGTCGGCACCGCCGCGCAAGGCCATCATTTGCGGGTTGATGGAGACACCGCCATAGACCACGGCCACCTTCACGCGCCGTGGCAGGGACAGGGCCAGTTCACGCAGGGTATTGCCGACCTGAACTGCCAGTTCGCGAGTGGGTAGCAGGATCAACGCCTGAACCTGACGTGGCGAACCCTGGCGACTTGTCAGCCATTGCTGCAGCAGCGGCAGACAGAAGGCCGCTGTCTTGCCGGAGCCGGTCTGTGCGGTGGCCAGTACATCACGGCCCTGCAAAATGGCAGGAATGGCGGAGGTCTGGATGGCAGAGGGGGCAAGGTAGCCCTGACTGAGGGCGGCCTGGGCCAGAGAGGGTTGCAGGCCCATGGAAGAGAATGGCATGAATGGCGACGGGTATGAGTGTGAGGGCCTTGCGGCCTGGGGCCGCAGGAGTATCGGCTGCGCCAGCCGCGCGGTCAAGGAAGGCGTTGCGTGGCTGCAGCCGGTGTGCGTCCAGATGGCGGCTCTTGCTTGCCAGGGGGCTGCGGGTGGCCGCGGATCGATGGCCAGTCACTCATCCTGCCAGCGGAAAGTGCCATTTGTGAGTACTATCTGGGCTCGTCACCAAGTAAAGCAATCTGCACATGCAAACAGAAGTCAAAGAGAAGCCCCGTTATGCCCTTGTGACCTCGGTCCAGTTGCCGGATGTCAGCGATAGCGAGTTCGAGGCCTCGCTCAACGAACTGAGCGAGTTGGCCAAGACGCTGGGTTTCCAGGTGATGCAGACCTTTGTTCAAAAGCGTAACAGCTTCGACCGCACGGCCTATCTGGGCGTGGGCAAGCTGGAAGAAATCAGCATGTTCGTCAACCGTGGCATCCGCAACGACGAACTGGAAGAAGACCCACAAGAGCTGGACTCCAGCACGGTCGAGTTCGACGTGTTGCTGGTGGACCACGAAATCTCGCCGTCACAGGCGCGCAATCTGGAGCTGGCCGTTGGTTGCGAGGTGATGGACCGCACCATGGTCATCCTGGAGATTTTCCATCGCAATGCCCGCTCGCGCGCGGCACGTGCGCAGGTGGAAATCGCCCGTCTCGGCTATATGGCGCCGCGCCTGCGCGAAGCGGCCAAGCTGGCCGGTCCGCAAGGCCGGCAGCGCAGCGGTACGGGGGGGCGTGGTGCCGGTGAATCGCATACCGAGCTGGACCGTCGCAAGGTACGTGACCGCATCGCCGAGCTGCAACGCGAAATCATCGCGATGGAACTGGAGCGCAAGACCCAGCGCGCACGCCGTCTGGAACGTCAGGGCCTGGGCCTGGGCGGGGTGTCGCTGGTGGGGTATACCAATGCAGGCAAGTCCACGCTGATGCGGGCACTGACCGGCAGCGAGGTGCTCGTGGCCAACAAGCTGTTCGCTACGCTGGATACCACGGTGCGTGCCCTTTATCCGGAAAGTGTGCCGCGCGTGCTGGTCAGCGATACTGTCGGCTTCATCAAGAACCTGCCCCACGGACTGGTCGCCTCGTTCAAGTCTACGCTGGAAGAGGCACTGGATGCCGCGCTGTTGCTGCATGTGATTGATGCCAGTGACCCCGGTTTCCAGCGCCAGCTGGACGTGACCGACGAGGTGCTGCAGGAAATCGGCGCCGACGACGTGCCGAGAATTCGCGTGTTCAACAAGATCGACCATGTCGGCGATGAGGCGGAGCAGGCTGCCTGGACGGCCGAACTGCAGGAACGCTATCCCGGCTGCGTGGTGATGAGTGCGCGTCGTCCGGAGGAAGTGGCCAGCCTGCATGCAACCATCGTTTCCTTTTTCCAGCAGGATCTGGTGGAAGACGAGCTGCTGCTGCCGTGGTCGGCACAACAGCTGCGCGGTGAAATCTACAGCCACTGCCAAGTGCTGGAAGAGCGTGCCGAGGAAGAGGGCAGCTGGTTCCGCGTGCGTGGCGAGCCGGAGAAACTGCGCAGTCTGCACGAGCAGCTCAATCCCGGCTTGCAGGGTCGGGAAAAGGAATATTGGGAAGTCTGAGGCGCTGTCGCAGCAAGGCCTGAGCGGTTCGACCCAGGCCTTGCTGCGATGGTCAGCCTGCAACCAACACGGCAACAGCCCTCTCAGCCCTCCTTGAAGCTGATCGCCACCGAGTTGATGCAATAACGCTCGCCCGTGGGTTCCGGGCCATCCGGGAACACGTGCCCGAGATGGGCGTCGCAGCGGGCGCAGCGTACCTCGGTGCGGATCATGCCGTGCGAGCGGTCTTCGATGCGGGTGATGCTGCCGGGGACGGCTTCCTCCCAGAAACTGGGCCAGCCGCAGCCGGCATCGAACTTGGTGTCGGAGTGGAACAGCAGCGCGTCGCAGCAGATGCAATGGTAATCGCCGCTGGCGTGGCGGTAGTAGTGCTCGCCGCTGTAGGGGCGTTCGGTGCCGGCCTGGCGGGTGACGCGGTATTGCTCCGGGGTCAGTTGGGCGCGCCACTCGGCGTCGCTCTTGTCTATCTTGTCTGTCATGGTGGGCTCCTGTGGGGGCGTCTTGGCCGAAGGCTGTTGGCGTCGGCCCGGCGGTCCGGGCCGCGGTTCGCGCCGGTTGCGTCGGTTGGTCGTGGCCGATGGGCGGTTCTTACAGCAATTCGTCCAGCGAGCCACCAAGGTGCTCGCTGTCCGCCCATTTCTCCAGCTGCCAGGCCCCCTGATGGTGGATGATCCAGTTGAAGGCGGCGTTGGGGATGGGAAAATCGCGCGGTTCGGTCAGCGGCTTACCGGTGACGATGCGGTAGACCATGTCGAGCACGCCGCCATGAGTGACGACGAGCAGCCGTTGGCCGGGGTGTTCGAGCACCGCCCGCTCCAGGAAGGCCTGAATCCGGACGTGGAAGGCGTACAGGCTCTCGCCCCCTTCCGGGACGTCGTGCGGGTCGCGGTTGCGATGGCGGCGGTAGGCGTCGGGCATGACCTCGCCGGCCTCGTGATAGGTGAGGCCCTGCAGGCGGCCGTAGTGACGCTCGCGCAGCAGGGGGTCGAGGTTGACGTCGAGCCCGGTAGCCTGTCCGATGGGAGCGGCGGTCTGGCGGGTGCGCACCAGATCGCTGCAGTAGAGCGCGTCGAAACGCAGTGCCCGGGCCGTCAGGGCCAGGCTCAATGTTTGCGCCTGCTCCTGGCCGGTGGTGTTGAGCGGGGTATCGATCTGGCCTTGCAGGCGGCGCTCGCGGTTCCAGTCGGTTTCGCCGTGGCGCACGAAGCAGAAGCGGGTCAGCGGAGTGTGGTCCATCGGTTCATTCTAGCAGTCAGGTTCGGGTTGCGATCAGCCCAGCGCCAGCCACAGCCCGAACGGTACGAAGGCGAGGCTGGCCAGGTTGCCAATCAGTACGATCGACGCCATCTTGCTAGGTTCCTGCCGGTAGATTTCCGCCATCATGAAATTGAGCACCGCCGGCGGCAGCACGCCGAACAGATAGACCAGGCCGGCCTGCGCCGGCGACAGTCGCAGCAGCGGCACGGTCACGGCCGCCGCCGCGAGGCCGCTCAGCGGGCAGAGCGCGGCGCCGAGCAGGCCTATCTTCCAGTCGCGCAGGTTGGCGTCCACCATGCGCACTCCCAGTGCGAACAGCATCAGAGGAATGGAGGCGTCGCCCAGCATCTTGAGACCGATCATCAGTCCGTCGGGCAGATGCCAGCCCGCCAGTGCAAATAGCAGCCCCAGCGCCGTGGCGAGCACGATGGGGTTCTTCAACAGGCCGCTGAAGCGGGTGTGGCGGTTGAAGATGAAGGCCCCCAGGGTGAAGTGCAGCAGGTTGGACACCACGAACAGCACCACGAAGGCGTTGAAGCCGCTGCGGCCGAAGGCGAGCAGGGCGAGCGGCAGGCCCATGTTGCCGCAGTTGTTGAACATCGACGGGGGTAGCAGGGTGCGCACCTGGTTGCCGGTGGCGCGCGCCACCGGCCAGGCGAGCAGGCCCGACAGCAGGATCACCGCAGCGGAGGCCGGCAGCAGCTTCCACTGGCTGACGAGATCGAAATCCTTGGCCGCCAGCGCCGAGAACACCAGCAGCGGCACACAGACGTCCATGTTGATCGTGTTCGCGGCGCTCATGTCGGGACGCATCTTGCGGCCGTAGAGCCAGCCGATCAGCACGATGATCAGGACGGGAAGAATGATGGTGATGATGCGTTCGAACATGGGACTCAGGCGGGGTGGGATGGTGCCATTATTGGTCAAATGTCTTGACCGGACAAGCAAGGGTAAGCCATGGCTTGCCGTGCTTCGGCCAACCTTGTCGTCAAGGTTGGCCGAAAGAGCCGGTCAGAGAATGCCGACGCCGGAGATTTCACGCGCCAGGTTGGCGGCGTAGTTGTCGGTCATGCCGCCGACGAAGTCCAGCACCTTCATGTAGGCCAGGTAGGGGGTGTCCTTGTCGGTGAAGGGGGTTTCCGCCATCAGGCCCAGCGCCAGCGTGTGGCGCGCGGACAATCGTTCACCGCGCACTCTGGCCGCTACGGCCGGGACCAGCACGTCGAGCAGGGTGGAGAGGCAGGGGAAGGAGGCGATTTCGGTCACCAGCTTGGTGCGGTGCCGGTACACCTTTTGGCTGGCCAGCCGTTTGGCCTCCAGCAGGGTCTCGCGGATTTCGGGCGCGCACACGTCGATCAGGTCCTTGCCCTGGAAGGCGCCTGCCAGCAGCGTGTCCTGGTGCAGCATGAATTTTTCCGCCACTTCGGCCACGCAGCGGCCGATGGCCATGCCGCGCAGCATCGCGCATTTCTGGCGCACCGACGGTGTGGCCCAGAGCTTGTCGACCTCGGCGAACTTGGTGAACAGATTCTCGAACTCGGAATAGTCGAGAATGCCGATCTCGACCGCGTCTTCGAGGTCGAGGATGGCGTAGCAGATGTCGTCCGCCGCTTCCATCAGGAAGGACAGCGGGTGGCGCGCCCACTGGTCGGCACCGCGCTCGATCAGGCCGAGTTCGCTGGCAATCTGGCGGAAGTAGGGCAGTTCGGTCTGGTAGATGTTGAACTTGTCGCGCAGGTAGGCCGGTTCGGCACTGGAGGTCCACGGGTATTTGATCAGCGCGCCGATCGCCGCCGCGGTGAGCCGCATGCCGCCTTCGCCAGCGTACATTTCGAGCGTGGCGAGCATGCGCAGGCTGTGCGCGTTGCCCTCGTAGGTTTCGACGTCGCGCCGCTCGGCCGGACTCAGGCCCGCCATCAGCGGGGCGTGGCGCTCGTCGCGGAACCAGTCACGCAGGGCGTCTTCGCCGGTATGGCCGAACGGCGGGTTGCCGATGTCGTGCGCCAGGCAGGCCACTTGCACCACCGCCCCGATGTCGTGCGGGGTGTAGCCGGCGGGCAGTTGGCCGGCGTGCTGCATCATCACTCCGGCACGGTTGCCCAGGCTGCGCCCGACGCTGGCCACCTCGACACTATGCGTCAGGCGGTTGTGGGTGTGGTCGTTCTGCGCCAAGGGGTGGACCTGGGTCTTGCGCCCCAGGCGGCGGAAGGCGCCGGAGAACACCACCCGGTCGTGGTCGATGTGGAAATCGCTGCGCAACCCGGAGGCGCCCTCGCTGGTCGCGGGGGTGCGGGTGGGCAGTACCTCGCCGTCGATCTGCTTGAAGCGCCGGGCCGATAGCAGGTGTTCCCATTTCATGCAGTGTGGCTTGGTCATGGCTGTGTGCGCGCAGTGGTTTGTCATGATCATAACAGTTTGCCGGCGCCGGACGCAGCGCCGATGGCGGCGGCAGGCCGGTCTTCGGCCAACTTCGCGCCCCCGTCAAACCGGCCGGTCGGGCATGGTGCAAGGGGGCGCGCTTGGATTATCCTTAGAGCACATCTTGCCCTTGGAAATCGCATGACCGCTTCCGTTCATGACCTGCTTGCCACGCTGGTGGCGTTTGACACCACCAGCCGCCATTCCAACCTCGAACTGATCCGCTGGGTGCAGCGCTATCTGGACTCGTTTGGCGTGGCGTCGCGGCTGACCTTCAATGCCGACGGCAGCAAGGCCAATCTGTTCGCCCAGATCGGGAACCCCGCGCTGCCGGCCGTGGTGCTGTCCGGGCACACCGACGTGGTGCCGGTCGATGGCCAGGCGTGGCAGACGCCGCCGTTCGAGTTGGTCGAGCGCGAAGGCAAGCTGTACGGCCGCGGCTCGGCCGACATGAAAGGCTTCATCGCCTGCGTGCTCGCCAAGGTGCCGTTCTTCCTCGAACTGGCCGACTCCGGCCGCCTGACCCAGTCGGTCGGCATCGCCTTGTCCTACGACGAGGAAGTCGGCTGTCTCGGCGTCCGCGGACTGATCGACGATTTGCAGCAATCCGGCATCAAGGTGGCGGGCTGCATCATCGGCGAGCCGACCGACATGAAGCCGGTGGTCGCGCACAAGGGCATTGCCCATTACCGCTGCCACGTCAGCGGCCGCGCGGCGCATTCCTCGCTGACACCGTACGGGGTCAACGCCATCGAGTACGCGGCCCGGCTGATCACGCACATCCGCAAGCTGGCCGACACCGAGGCGTCGTTCGGGCATCGCCATACCCTGTACGATGTCCCGTTCACCACCTTGCAGACCGGCACCATCCAGGGCGGTACCGCGCCCAATATCGTCCCCAAGGACTGCGAATTCGTGTTCGAGTGTCGCTGGCTGCCTGGCGACCAGCCGGAGCGCTACGTCGACTCGGTGCGCGACTACGCTTCCAACCTGCTGGAAGAGATGCGCGCGGTGGCAGAGGAGAGCGACATCACCATCGAGCCCACGGTGTACTGCCCGGCGTTCGAGGCGGTGCCGGAGAGTGCCGTGATGCAGTATGTCGAAACGCTGACCGGTTGTTGCCAGGGCGAGGGTGTGGCCTACGCCACCGAAGCCGGCCTGTTCCATCAAGCGGGGATGCCGAGCGTGGTGTGCGGCCCGGGCTCGATCCAGCAGGCCCACCGTCCCGACGAATACGTCGAAGTGGAACAGCTCTACGCCTGCAGCGAGTGGCTTGCCAGGCTGGGCGAGCTGCTCTGTACCCCGGCAGCAGGAAGACCCGCATGACCGATCGCGCCGTAGCACCCAAGCGCATTACCCTGTTTGCTGACCCCGCCGTTGAGCCCTCCGTCGATTACCCCCGGCCGGACCGGCTGGTCGCCGGCAATCCGCGTCGCCTGACCTGGAGCCATTTCGAGAACCCGACCGGTGAAGTCAGCGCCGGCATCTGGTCATGCGAGAAGGGGGCCTGGCGCATCGCCTTTGCCGAGCACAAGGACGAGTTCTTTGCCGTGATCGAAGGTCACGTCCGGCTGCACGAAGCCGACGGCCAGGTGGTGGACGTCCGTGCCGGCGAGGCCGCGGTCATTCCTGCCGGCTTTACCGGGGTGTTCGAGGTGATCGAACCGGCGCGCAAGTATTTTGTCGTGGTGGAGCGCAACGCCTCTCACGCCTGATCCGGATCGCCCATGCTGGCAGAGGGCGGCGGCACGGGACAGAAGCGGTTGACGTCCTGCACCGGCTTTTCCAGCAGCAGCACGATCGCGGTGTTGAGCGCACCGAACGACCAGGCGATGAGGAAGAATACCGAATAGGCCGTCAGCTTGTCGGCGAACAGCCGGGCACCGTGCAGGCTCAGTTCGTAGGGATCGAAGATCGAGAAGAACATCATGGTGGCGAAACCGGCGATCAGGAACGATGGCCAGAACAGCAGGATGGCTTTTTTCATGACGACAACACCCCTTTAGATCATGGTTGGCCGAAGCCGGCCTTCCTGTTCCAGCCTAGTCAGGGAGTGGGCCAAAAGCAAAAGGCGCCCGAACCTCCGGGCGCTGCCTGGGCCGGGCACCGGTCGCCGTTCTCGTGTTGCCTGGCCTCAGCGGCGGATGGGCGTCAGTCTGGCCAGTGCTGCAGGAGCTTGAAAAACTCGTCCTCGGGAAGCGCCCTGGAAAACCAGTAGCCTTGGCCAAAATCACAGCCTGCCGCACTCAATAAATCCCGTTGCTCCCTCGTCTCGACCCCCTCCGCCACCACCCGGAGGCCGAGCTTGTGGGACATGGCGATGATAGCTTCGGTGATGGCCCGGTCACTGGGGGTGGACGTCATGTCGCGCACGAAGGACTGGTCGATCTTTAGGTAGTCGATATCGAGCCGCTTCAGGTACGCCATGGCCGAATAGCCGGTCCCGAAATCGTCCAGCGAGACCTGGATGCCCGCCCTGCGGAATTGCTGCAACTTGTTGGTGACGTCCGGGCGCTCGTCCAGCAACAGCCCCTCCGTGATTTCGATGGCAATGCACTCGGCTGGCAGGCCGATTTCCTGCAGATGGTCGATCCAGGTTTCATGGGCGTGGCCGGTGAAAAACTGGCGTGGCGATTTGTTGATGCTGATCTGCAGCGGCGCGCCTGCGGGGGTTCCGCTGCGGCCAGACTCCCACAAGCGCTTGGCCATGCCCGCCGCCCGCCGGAACACCCAGTCGCCGATCCCGTTGATGAGGCCGATGTCCTCCGCAATCGGGATGAACTGCGCCGGGCTGATCCAGCCCCGACGCGGGTGATGCCAGCGCACCAAGGCTTCCGCCTTGACGATGTGCCCGGTGGCAAGATCGACGATAGGCTGGTAGTACACGTCCAGCTGGTCCTGGGCCATGGCACTGCGCAGGTCGTGGCCGAGTTGGAGCCGTTCCGCAAATATTGCCTGAATCGACGGTACGAAGTAGCAGAAACGGTTTTTGCCTAAGGCCTTGGCGTGGTACATCGCCTGGTCGGCGTTGATCAGCAGCGTATCCATGTCCTGCGCGTCTTTGGGATACAGGGTGACACCGATACTGGCCGAGACATAGGCCACGTCAGCCCCCAGCTGGAATGGCTTGCTCAGTGTTTCGATGATCGATTGGGCGACCTGCTCGATAGGCGTCGGTTGCGACAGGTTCTCGAGGATGACCGTGAATTCGTCACCTCCCAAGCGGGCCACCAGGCCCGTCTCGCGCACGCAGTCGGCAATGCGCTGGCCGGCTTGCGACAGTAGCTGGTCCCCCACCTTATGCCCCAGCATGTCATTGACCTCCTTGAAGCGGTCGAGATCGATGAACATCAGTGCCAGCGCGCTGCCCGAGCCTTTGGCGTGCTCGATACCCTGCTGTAGCCGCTCGAGGAAAAGGCGGCGATTCGGCAGCTCGGTCAAGAGATCGTAATTGGCCTGGTGCCAGATGGTTTTCTCGCTTCGCTTGCGGTCGGTGATGTCGAGGATGACGCCCACCAGGCCGCCAAGCTGGCCACCCGACTTGTTGAAGGTCGCCTTGTAGAACACGACGTTCTTGAGCGTCCCGTCGGTGGACTGCACTTCGGCCTCGTAGGTCTGGGTGCCGGGGGCATCGAACAGGGCCTGGTCGGCGGCGTGGTAGCGTTCAGCCAAGTGGCGGGGGGAAATGTCGAAAACGGATTTGCCGATCAGCTCTTTGCGCGGAAGCCCAATATAGTGCTCGAACGCCTCGTTGCAGCCCAGATAGCGTCCCGCCTCGTCCTTGTAGAAAACAGGACTGGGGATGGTTTCAATGAGCTGGGAGGTGAAGTTCAGCTGTTCTTCCACCGCGTGCTCGGCTCGGCGGCGGTCGGTATTGTCGATCATCATGCCGATGATCGCCGGCCGGCCGGCAAACTCGGTACGGATGCCGAAAACCTCGACCTGTATACGGCGGCCATCTTTGCACAGACCGTCGAATGAATAGCGGCTGGTCGTTGCTTCGTTGTTGATGCGGCGGTCGATGGCGCGTTTGGCGATGTGTCGAAACTCTGGCGCCGTCAGGTCCATCGGTCCGAGTGTTCCGCACAATTCCGCCTGCGTGTAGCCGAAAAGTTCGGCCAGATGGGTGTTGGCGTAGAGAAAGCGGTTGTCCTGGATGATATACACCCCGACCAGATCGTTGTGCAGAAGCTCGAGGAACAGGCTGTCCGCCTCTCGCAGCAGGTCTTCGGTCAGTGAATCGAGGCGGGAGGCTTCCATCTGGCGGTAATCACAAGGGGCGGATCTGTCCCGGTCGGGATAAACCATGGGTTGGATAGGGGCTGAGCGACGCGTCGGCAGTGGCAATTGCAGCGCCAGACCGGCCATATTCTACTGCATCTATCCGGGATACTTGCGGACTCGTTAGCGAAATCGTGGCGGGTAAGCGGGCGACGGTGCGGCAGGCCGCACTGTGTTCGACGGTCACGGGCAAGACGTGAGACCTGGCGTGCGGGCTTGTCTTTACGTCTGCGGCATGTGTGGAATAACCGCAAAAAAGCCCTCACCGTATCTCGGCGAGGGCTTGGCGCACCCGGGGCCGGGTGGGCTGGTTTACTTGCGGTTGCTGTACATGAAGCTTTCCATCGACGCTTCCGCCAGGTTGAACCAGCCATGTTCGAGCGTGCGGAATTTCTTCCAGTCGGTGTAGATTTTCTTGAAGATGGGGTTCTTGGCGGCTTCTTCCTCGTACATCTCGAAGGCCGCCTTCTGCCCCGCCTTGAGAATGTCCAATGGATACTTGTGCAGCTTGACGCCTTTCTGCAACAGGCTCACCAGCGCCTGCGGGTTCTTGGCATCGTATTCCGCCTGCATCAGGATGTTGGCTTCGGCTGCCGCCGCTTCGAAGGCCGCTTGGTATTCCTTCGGCAGCTTGGCCCATTCCTTGGTGTTGACGAAGAAGGTGATCTGCGGGCCCGGCTCCCAGAAACCGGGGTAGTAGTAGTGCTTGGCGACTTTGTAGAAACCGAGCTTCTCGTCGTCGTACGGGCCGACCCACTCGGTGGCGTCGATGGTGCCTTTTTCCAGTGCCGGGTAGATATCCCCGCCGGCGATGGTCTGCGGTACGGCTCCCAGGCGGGCCATGACCTCGCCACCCAGGCCCGGGATGCGCATCTTCAGGCCCTTGAGGTCGGCCAGCGACTTCACTTCATTGCGGAACCAGCCGCCCATCTGCGTGCCGGTGTTGCCGCCCGGGAAGTTGACGATGTTGTATTGGGCGTAGAGCTCGCGCAGCAGCTTGAGGCCGTTGCCGTAGTACATCCAGGCGGCTTGCTGGCGCGAGGTCAGGCCGAACGGCACCGAGGTGTCGAAGCCGAAGGCCTTGTTCTTGCCGACATAGTAATAGCCGCAGCTGTGGCCGCATTCGACGGTACCGTTCTGGACCGCGTCCAGCACCTGGGTGCCCGGCACGATTTCCCCACCGGCGAACACCCGGATCTGGAATTTGCCGCCGGTGAGCTGGCTGATGCGGTTGGCCAGGGTGACGGCGCCGCCGTAGATGGTGTCCAGGCTCTTGGGGAAGCTGGAGGCCAGGCGCCAGCGGACGGTCGGCGTGTCGGCGGCGAGGGCGGGGGCCGAAACGGCCGCTGCAGCCAGGCCGGAGGCACCGGCTTTCTTCAGAAATGAGCGTCGTTCCACGTTTTGTCTCCTTTGTTGTGTGCTGCTGTCGTCAGTGGGGCGGTCGGTGCCGCCCCGGCTGAAGGGATTCGGCGGATTCACTTGCCATCGCCGGTGAGTTGTTTGAGCAGCTCGGCGCTCGAGTCGCTGGCGGCCTCACCCGCTGGGGCAGAACTTTCCTGGGGGGGCGATGGAATCTCGATGGTTCCCGACGAGGCTGTGGGGGAGGTGTCCCCCATCTGCTGCAGCGTGGCTTCGGCCTCGCTGGCACTGGTCAGGGCTTCATGGCCGACAAACGACGTTACCAGCCCCGGCAGGGTGATGATCAGGCCCACCATGAAAAGCTGGATCACGACGTAGGGGATGGCGCCCCAGTAGATGTCGGTGGTCTTGATCGATTTGGGGGCCACGCTCTTCAGGTAGAACAAGGCGAAGCCGAACGGCGGGTGCATGAACGACGTCTGCATGTTGACCCCGAGGATCACGCCAAACCATACCAGATCGATACCGAGTTTCTGGGCCACGGGAGCCAGGAGCGGTACCAGAATGAAGGCGATCTCGAAGAAATCGAGGAAGAAGGCCAGGAAGAACACCAACAGGTTGACCACGATCAGGAAGCCGGTCGAGCCACCCGGCAATGAGGTCAGCAGGTGCTCCACCCAGCGGTCGCCGTCCACGCCGAGGAAGGCGATGCGGAACACCCGTGCACCGATCAGGATGAACACCACGAAGGTAGACAGTTTGAGGGTGGAATCCATCGCCTGCTGCAGCAGCGATAGGCTCAGGCGCCGGTTCAGGATGGCCAGGATCAGCGCGCCGACGGCGCCCATCGCACCGCCTTCGGTCGGGGTGGCGATGCCGAGGAAGATGGTGCCCAGCACCAGAAAGATCAGCAGCAGCGGCGGCACCATCACGAACAGGGCGCGGCTGGCCAGCGCCAGTCCATGCAGGGTGCGCGCCTCGGCGGGCAAGGCCGGCGCCCAGTGCGGTCTTGCCATGGTCACGGCGAAGATGAACACGGCGTAGAGCAGGCACAGCAGCAGCCCCGGAGCCATTGCTCCGGCATACATGTCGCCTACCGAGGTGCCCAGCTGGTCGGCCAGCACGATCAGCACCAGGCTGGGCGGAATGATCTGCGCCAGCGTGCCGGAAGCGGCGATGACGCCGGTGGCAATGCGTTTGTCGTAGCCGTAACGCAACATGATCGGCAGCGAAATCAGGCCCATCGAGATCACCGAAGCGGCCACCACGCCGGTTGTGGCGGCGAGCAGGGCGCCCACGAAGATCACGGCGAAGGCCAGTCCGCCACGGATACGGCCGAACAGTTGGCCGATGGTGTCGAGCATGTCTTCGGCCATGCCGCTGCGCTCAAGGATCAGCCCCATGAAGGTGAAGAAGGGGATGGCCAGCAGGGTGTCGTTCTTCATGATGTCGAACACCTGGCGCGGCAGGGCTTGCAGCAGCTCGGGGCGCAGCAGATCGAAGTGAATGCCGATCCAGCTGAACAGCAGGCCGACCGCGCCCAGCGCGAAGGCCACCGGATAGCCGATCAGGAGAAACACGATCAGCGATCCGAACATCACGGGAGCCATCATTTCCAGGTTCATACGTGCTCCTCCTTGTGCGGATCCAGCGTCTTCTCGGACGGGTCGGGTGCCAGGCCCTGCAGGAACGCGACGCGCTTGATGATCTCGGATACCCCTTGCAGCAACAGCAGCGTGAAGCCGATCGGAATCAACATCAGGATCGGCCAGCGGATCAGCCCGCCGGGGTCAGACGACATCTCTCCGCTGCGCAAGGCGTCGATGAAGATCGGCCAGCCGTACCAGGCGATGATGGAGGTCATCGGGAGCAGGAAGAGCACCGTGCAGACGATGTCGAGCACGGCTTGGCCGCGCTTGGAGAGCCGGCCCGCCAGGAGGTCGATGCGGATGTGCTCGTTGCGTTGCAGGGTGTAGGCGGCAGCCAAAAGAAACATGGCCGAGAACAAATACCACTGGATTTCGAGAAAGGCGTTGGAGCTGACGTTGAACAGTTTCCGGATAACGGCGTTACCGGCGCTGATGAGCACGACGATCAGCACGATCCATGAGGCGGAACGGCCGATGCGTGCGGTGATCCCGTCGATGAGACGCGACAAGGCGAGCAACGAGTGCACGTAAGTCTCCTTTGTAGTTCTTCCTGATGCCGCCGCTGGGCGGAACCTTATCGTTCGAGCGATAGGCCGGTCTGCGCCGGTTCGAACTATCTAAGCATATGGAATAGTCTTTGAGAAGGTGTTTAGGTATGCGGGTTTACCCTTGGACGTGCCGGGTTGTCTTGCCACGGGCGAAGGAAGGCGATGGAAAGAGCGGTGCGACCCGGGCTCACGCTCGGCCCCGGGACGTACCGCTTTGTGTTGCAGCAGAGGGAAGAATCGGGAGGGGGTTACTGCATCAGTTCCCGTAATACGTAGGGCAGGATGCCGCCGTGAAGGTAGTATTCGACCTCGATCGAGGTATCGATGCGAGAGCGCAAGATGACGTCGCGCTGCCTCCCGTCCGGACGGGTGATGCGTAGCGTCAGTTCCTGTTGAGGCTTGAGGCCCTGTTCGATACCGACGATGTCGAAGCTGTCGTCACTGCCGAGGTCCAGGCTTTCCCAGCTGTCCCCATTCTGGAACTGCAGCGGCAAGACCCCCATGCCGACCAGGTTGGAGCGATGAATGCGTTCGAAGCTCTTGGCCACCACCGCCTTGACGCCCAACAGCAGGGTGCCCTTGGCGGCCCAGTCGCGGCTGGAGCCGGTGCCGTATTCCTCGCCGGCGAACACCATGGTCGGGGTGCCGCGGTGGCAATACTTCATCGCCGCGTCGTAGACCGTGGTCTGATGGCCGTCGAACAGGGTGTAGCCGCCTTCGACCCGGCTGCCGTCGTCCTTGGCCGGCAGCATCAGGTTCTTGACGCGGACGTTGGCAAAGGTGCCACGGATCATGACCTCGTGATTGCCGCGCCGGCTGCCGTAGCTGTTGAAGTCCTTTTTCGTGACCCCTTCGGCCAATAGATACTGTCCGGCCGGGGTGCTGTCACGGAATGAGCCGGCAGGGGAGATGTGATCGGTGGTCACCGAATCGCCGAGCATTAGCAAGGCGCGCGCTCCCCGGATGTCGTCGACCTTGCCGGGCTGCATCGAGAAGCCGTCGAAGAACGGCGGACGGGCGATATAGGTCGACTTCGGCCAACTGTAGACGTTGCCGAGCGGCGCGGCGATGGCGTTCCACAGGTCGTGGTCGTGGGTGAAGTCGCCGTACAGCCGGCGGAAGGTGTCCGGGTCCATGGCGCGCGGCAGCAGCGCGGCCACTTCCTCCGAGCTGGGCCAGATGTCCTTGAGGTAGACCGGCTGGCCATCCCGGCCGATGCCCAGTGGCTCGCGCGTCATGTCGATGGTGACGCGTCCGACCAGCGCGAACGCCACCACCAGCGGGGGCGAGGCGAGGAAATTGGCGCGCAGGTTGGGGTGAATGCGTGCCTCGAAGTTGCGGTTGCCGGACAGCACGGCGGCGCAGACCAGGTCGTGGCGGGTGATGGCCTCGTTGAACTCGGGGCGCAGGTCGCCGGCGTTGCCGATGCAGGTGGTGCAGCCGTAGGCGGCGACGTGGAAGCCGAGCCGGGCCAGCGGCTCCAGCAAGCCGGCCGTTCCCAGGTAGTCGGTCACCACGCGTGAACCGGGTGCCAGGCTGGTCTTGACGCGTGGATGGACCGTCAGCCCCTTGGCGACGGCCTTTTGCGCCAACAGACCGGCCGCCAGCAGCACGCTGGGGTTGGAGGTGTTGGTGCAACTGGTGATGGCGGCGATCAGTACGTCACCGCTGCCGATATCCATGGCCGGCGTTTCGGGTTCGGTGTCCGTGCCTGGCTCCCTGCGGTCGAGCATGGGGTGGTCATCGACCATCTCGATCTGATGACGTACAGCCGGCACCGGGGCGTCGTCGCCGGCAGCGGCCTGGGTGGGATAACGTTGCGTCAGCTCGTCGGCGTGCTTGTTGAAGCCGTTCTGTGCCGCCGGCAAGGAAAACAGGTGGGTGAAATTCTCTTTCATCGCCGCCAATTCGATGCGGTCCTGCGGGCGTTTCGGCCCGGCCAGCGACGGCACGATGCTGGACAGATCGAGCCGCAGCGTCATGCTGTAGTCGATCTCGCCCGCACGGGGCACGCCAAACAGCCCCTGGGCGCGGAAATAGTCCTCGAAGTGTTCCACTTCGCTATCGCTGCGACCGGTCTTTTTCAGGTAATCGACCGTTTTCTCGTCCACCGGGAAGAAGCCCATGGTGGCGCCGTACTCCGGGGCCATGTTGGCGATGGTGGCGCGGTCGGTCACGGTCAGGCTGGCGGTGCCTTCACCGTAAAACTCGACGAACTTGCCGACCACCTTCTGGCGGCGCAGCAGTTCGGTCACGGTCAACACCAGATCGGTGGCGGTGATGCCTTCGGCCAACCTGCCGGTCAGTTCCACGCCCACCACGTCTGGCGTCAGGAAGTACACCGGCTGACCCAGCATGGCCGCCTCCGCCTCGATGCCGCCCACCCCCCAGCCGACCACGCCGACACCGTTGATCATGGTGGTATGGCTGTCGGTGCCGACCAGCGTGTCGGGGAACACCACGCCGTCACGGATCTGCACGCCGCGGAACAGGTATTCCAGGTTCACCTGGTGCACGATGCCGATGCCCGGCGGGACTACCTTGAAAGTATCGAACGCCTGCATGCCCCACTTCATGAACTGGTAGCGTTCGCGGTTGCGCTCGAATTCCAGCTCCATGTTGAGGCGCAGCGCATCCGGGCCGCCGTAATGGTCGATCATCACTGAGTGGTCCACCACCAGGTCGACCGGCACCAGGGGCTCGATCAGCTTCGGGTTCTTGCCCATCTCGTCGGCCACGTTGCGCATTGCTGCCAGATCGGCCAGCAGCGGCACGCCGGTGAAGTCCTGCAGTACCACGCGCGCAACGACGAAGGGAATCTCGTCGGTACGCGGGGCGTTCGGCTGCCAGGCGGCCAGCTGACGCACATGCGCCTCGGTGACTTTCTTGCCGTCGCAATGCCGCAGCACCGACTCCAGCACGATGCGGATCGACACCGGCAGGCGCGACACCGCGCCCAGGCCGGCCGCCTCCAGGGCCGGTAACGAATGGTAGAGCAGGGGGTTGCCGGGGTGCGTCTCGATGGTCTTGAGGGTGTTGAACGGGTTGTTGTCCATGGTCTCTTCCTGCCGGTTGCGCCGCTAAAACGTACCTTTCATTATGGCCAATCGACGTGATTTCGCTGCCTTCAGGCGGTCGGCGGCACGCTGAGCCCGGCGGCACAGGTCTCCAGCCAGTGGCAGAAGGCGCTGACGGTCGGGTCGTCCACGGCGGTACGCGGTGCGACCCAGCAGTAGGCCCGTACCGGTACGATGGGGCTCGACAGTGGCGTGGTCAGGCGGCCGCGGGCAATTTCGTCTTGCGCCATCGGCATCGGCCCGAGCACCACGCCCAGTCCGTCCATGGCCGCCTCCAACGCCAGCGAGAAGCGATCGAAGTGCAGCGTGCTGGCCGGCTTCAGGTCCGGCACCCCGGCCAGCGTGAGCCAGCGTTGCCAGGCGGTTGGGCGGGTGTCGGCGTAGAGCAGGGTGTGGCGGGCAAGGTCGGCGGGGCTGGCGACGGGCGCCCGCTCCAGCAGCGCGGGGCTGCACAGCGGCAGCTCCCACTCTTCCAGGAAGGGCTTGGCGATGTGGCCCGGCCAGTCGCCGGGGCCGCGCCGGATGGCGATGTCGAAGGGGGTATCGAGGCGGCCGATGTCGCGGTCGGAGGTGACCAGGTGCAGTTCCACGTCCGGGTAGGCGTCGCGAAACTGGGTCAGCCGGGGCAGCAGCCAATGCCGCGCAAAGGTCGGGGTGGAGTTGACCGTGAGCCGCCGCAGCCGGTCCGGTTGCAACAACTGCGAGGTGGCGTTGGCGATCAGGTCGAGCCCGTCCTGCACCTGGATCAGATAGCGCCAACCGGTATCGCTCAGCTTGACCCGCCCGCCGGTGCGGTCGAACAGCTTCACGCCCAGCCATTCTTCCAGCTGCTTGATCTGCTTGCTCACAGCGCCATGGGTGATGAAGAGCTCGTTGGCCGCGGCCGAGAAGCTTTCCAGCCTTGCTGCCGCTTCGAAAATGCGCAAGGCATTGAGAGGAGGATAGGTATTCATACTGTGATTTTAACTCACAGGCGCTGTGGCGATTACTCGTTTGTAAGCGAGGGCCAGACCGCGTAATCTTCCAGCATCAAAAAATAGGGGAGAGAATGCGATCTCCCCAGGGCGCTAGCTGGCAGGAGTCATACCAATTGCCGGCCGACTCAATCACCAACATCTCCAGCGTAAAGGTTAAGAACGATGCTTGAAGCTTACCGCCAACATGTTGCCGAGCGTGCCGCTCTCGGCATTCCGCCGCTGCCGCTTTCCGCCAAACAGACCGAAGAGCTGGTCGAGCTCCTGAAAAACCCGCCCAAGGGCGAAGAAGATTTCCTGGTCGAGCTGATCACCCACCGCGTGCCGCCGGGCGTGGATGACGCTGCCAAGGTCAAGGCGTCCTTCCTGGCCGCCGTGGCCGACGGCGACGTGGCCTGTGCGCTGATCTCCCGCGAAAAAGCCACCGAACTGCTCGGCACCATGCTGGGTGGCTACAACATCAAGCC
Organism: Pseudogulbenkiania sp. NH8B; assembly: GCF_000283535.1. Classification (GTDB taxonomy): domain Bacteria; phylum Pseudomonadota; class Gammaproteobacteria; order Burkholderiales; family Chromobacteriaceae; genus Pseudogulbenkiania; species Pseudogulbenkiania ferrooxidans. The sequence goes on along the minus strand of NC_016002.1, from coordinate 2,548,909 downwards.
GCTGATCGACCTGCTGGACGATGCCTCCGTGGCCCAGATCGCCGCCAACGGCCTGAAGAAAACCCTGCTGATGTTCGACTCCTTCCACGACGTGAAGGAAAAAATGGACGCCGGCAACACGTTCGCCCGCGAAGTGGTCGAATCCTGGGCCAACGCCGAGTGGTTCACCAGCCGTCCGGCCGTGCAGGAAAAAATCACCGTGACCGTGTTCAAGGTCACCGGCGAAACCAACACCGACGACCTGTCGCCGGCTCCGGACGCCTGGTCGCGCCCGGACATCCCGCTGCACTACCTAGCCATGCTGAAGAACGCCCGTCCCGGCATCACCCCGGAAGAAGACGGCAAGCGCGGCCCGATCCAGTTCATCGAAGACCTGAAAGCCAAGGGCAACCTGGTGGCCTATGTCGGCGACGTGGTCGGCACCGGCTCCTCCCGCAAATCTGCCACCAACAGCGTGATCTGGGCGACCGGCGAAGACATCCCGTTCGTGCCGAACAAGCGCTTCGGCGGCGTGTGCCTCGGCGGCAAGATCGCTCCGATCTTCTTCAACACCCAGGAAGACTCCGGCGCGCTGCCGATCGAAGTCGACGTGTCGAAGATGGACATGGGCGACGTGGTCGACATCTACCCGTATCAAGGCAAGATTGAGAAGAACGGCGAAAAGATCGCCGAGTTCGCGCTCAAGTCCGACGTGATCCTGGACGAAGTGCGCGCTGGCGGCCGTATCAACCTGATCATCGGCCGTGGCCTGACCAGCAAGGCGCGCGAAGCGCTGGGTCTGCCGGCCTCCACCGAATTCCGCCTGCCGACCGCACCGGTCGATTCCGGCAAGGGCTTCTCGCTGGCGCAGAAGATGGTCGGCCGCGCCTGTGGTCTGCCGGAAGGTCAGGGCGTACGTCCGGGCACCTACTGCGAACCGAAGATGACCACCGTCGGCTCGCAGGACACCACCGGCCCGATGACCCGTGACGAGCTGAAAGACTTGGCTTGCCTGGGCTTCTCCGCCGACCTGGTGATGCAGTCGTTCTGCCATACCGCGGCCTACCCGAAGCCGGTCGACGTGAAGACGCACAAGGAACTGCCGGCGTTCATCTCCACCCGTGGCGGCGTGTCCCTGCGCCCGGGCGACGGCGTGATCCACTCCTGGCTCAACCGCCTGCTGCTGCCGGATACCGTCGGCACTGGTGGTGACTCGCACACCCGCTTCCCGATCGGCATTTCCTTCCCGGCCGGCTCCGGTCTGGTAGCCTTTGCCGCCGCCACCGGCGTGATGCCGCTCGACATGCCGGAATCGGTGCTGGTGCGCTTCAAGGGCGAAATGCAACCGGGCGTCACCCTGCGTGATCTGGTCAATGCGATTCCGCTCTACGCCATCAAGCAGGGCCTGCTGACCGTGGCCAAGGCCGGCAAGAAGAACATCTTCTCCGGTCGCATCCTGGAAATCGAAGGCCTGCCGAACCTGAAGGTCGAGCAAGCGTTCGAACTGTCCGACGCCTCGGCCGAACGTTCCGCCGCCGGTTGTTCCGTGCGCCTGAACAAGGACCCGATCGTCGAGTACATGAAGTCGAACATCACCCTGATGAAGGTGATGATCGCCGACGGCTACCAGGACGCACGTACTCTGGAGCGCCGCATCAAGGCCATGGAACAGTGGATCGCCAACGGTGAACTGCTGCAGCCGGATGCCGACGCCGAGTACGCCGCCGTGATCGAGATCGATCTGGCCGATATCCACGAGCCGATCGTGGCCTGCCCGAACGACCCGGACGACGTGAAGACCCTGTCCGAAGTTGCCGGCGCCAAGATCGACGAAGTGTTCATCGGTTCGTGCATGACTAACATCGGTCACTTCCGTGCCGCTTCCAAGTTGCTGGAAGGCAAGCGCGATATCCCGGTCAAACTGTGGGTGGCTCCGCCGACCAAGATGGACGCTCAGCAGCTGACCAACGAAGGCCACTACGGCGTGTTCGGCTCCGCCGGTGCCCGTACCGAAATGCCGGGCTGCTCGCTGTGCATGGGTAACCAGGCTCAGGTGCGCGAAGGTGCCACCGTGATGTCGACCTCGACCCGTAACTTCCCGAACCGTCTGGGCAAGAATACCAACGTGTATCTTGGCTCGGCGGAACTGGCTGCGATCTGCTCCAAGCTGGGCCGCATCCCGAGCAAGGAAGAGTACATGACCGACATCGGCGTCATCAACAAGCAGGCTGCCGACGTTTACCGCTACATGAACTTCGACCAGATCGACGAGTTCAAGGAAGTGGCCGACACGGTCAACGTCTAACTACAGCAAGGGTTTCGGTTGGTTGGGTATTCTGATGCTGTCTTCCGTCAGTGGATGGATACCCCCAAAGATTCCCCCAATGTAAAAAGCTGCCCCGCCAAGTGCGGGGCATTTTTTTGAGCCATTCTCAGCCCAGTGCCGGGGGCATCAACAATCGTGACGGAGCCAATCCGCCGCGGTATCCCCTGACGAGGCGGGAGGGAACCGTGATCCCGGTCAATTGCTCTCCTTGAGCTCGGGCCAGGCGGCAATGATTCGTTTGGCGCGCCCCTTCAGCTTTTCCGTGTCTTCCCTCCGTGCTGCAAGCGGAACAAGGAACTCCCCGCTGTATTTCGGAATCAGGTGGATATGAAAGTGCGGCACGGTCTGGTCGGCCGCGCTGCCGTTAGCCTGCACCAGGATAATGCCAGGCGGCCTCTGGGCGATCCTGACCGCGAAGGCGGCCGTAGCGGACAGCATCCAGAAAGCGGCCCTTGAGCTCCCATCGGTCGGCTATCGGGGACCAACATGAAGTCCCGCTCTCGGCCAACTGCTGCCAGTCGCTCACTTGGCATAGCCGCCATTCAAGCGGCGGCGCACTCTGAAACCTGCCGAACAGCCAATGCGAACTCTTCGGCCTTAGCGGTCTTTTCCCCTTCCACCCTGTGCGTCTGTTTAGGTTCACATACCAGCCATTTCCTCGGTCAGAGCGGCTACAATTCTGCTTAATTTTATGTCATCAGTTGAGTACTTGGCTGCCGTATTGTGTATCCTGACATAAATAATGCTATTGGGGTATTTTATCAAAAAGATGGCAACTAGTTTTGAACTGTTTCTGCTCGATCAGAGCCAAGGCAACGATGTTATAGCTTTAGCCCGGCGTGGGGCCGACACGGCCATAGAACATATTCCGATTGATACTAGCCTCAAAAGGCTAGCCGAATTCGGGCGCGGGCTTGGTGACGTGCTCACGGGCAATGCGCAGCGTCCTAACGTTAGCGACATGATGCAGTTTGGCAACGATCTCTTTGAGTTCCTGTTCAGGGGATCCCTTCGGGCGATGTATGACCGGTTACCATGCGGGCCAGTCAGCCTCCAGATTCTGAGCAACCGGCCAGAGATTAAGGAGGTTCCCTGGGAGTACGTAGTTACTCCTGACCGCCGGCCTAGTCCGCACCGCGATCGGTCGATTATCCGGGTACCGCTGACATGTGGCATCGATGGTTCTGGCCCGAGGAAGTTCGGCAAGAAGGTGCAGGTGTTGTTTGTGTCAGCCGACCCCGTGGATCAGGCGGGTGTTGATTGGTCCGAGGTAAAAGCAGTAATCCAACGTGCAATGGATGCGCATATGCCGTGCGAGGCATCGGTCAAGGTGATTGAGGGTGCGACGCGTGAGTCACTGATCAAGACTATCGCTCGCGAAAGTTTTGACGTTTTCCATTTTTATGGTCACGGCGATCTAAGGGGGGCATTGGGCAACTGGTGTTACAGGATATCAGGACTGGTAAGAGCGATTTTCTTTCTGCGTCTGATCTGGCTGTGGCGCTGGCTGGCAAGGGTGTCCAACTTGCGATCCTGAGCGCGTGTCTTACGGGAGCGGGTAATCATAGTGACGCATTTGCGGTGCTCGCGTCAGCCCTAATCGTATCTGGCATTCCAGCCGTGGTGGCAAATCAGTATCCAATACCTATTAAGTCGATTGCTCCGTTCGTCGGTAGTGTCTATACCTCCCTGGCGCTCGAGGGAGATATAGACCGTGCTGTAGCTGAGGGACGTGCAGCCTTATCAATCGGCATTGGTAGTACCACTAGTGGCGAAGCAGTGGTCGAGTGGGGCATCCCCACACTTTAGCGCCTCCCAAATGCGCAACAATTATTCGAACTATGAAAAAGCCCGCAAACTTCACCCTTGTCCGTAAAGTCGCGCCTAGTTCGCAAACTCCGAAAGAAGAAAAATCTGGGACAAAGTCATCTCGCCAAGTTGGCCAGGCACCGAAACATGACAGCAGTTCCTTGAAGGGCCCGAAATCATCGCCAGATGTGCAGGCCGTACACAATTTAGTCAAGAGACTACCCGGGGCGGCTAAAGCATTCGTTGCACTCAATCCCAGTTTCAAAAAAGCACTTGCCAGTTCATTGGTCACTATTGCTGCTCGTGACACGAAATCAGGCGTGAAAGCGAAGCCGAGAGTCAGTCCCCGGGTTATTTCTTTTGCTCGAGACCTAGTGCGCCAGGAGAATGCCCTTCGTGTCGGCATTATTGATATGGGGGCTTGGATTGGAGGAATGCCTAAGTTGCTCGAACGGCTGAATGCCGCCCAGCCCCTCTTTTCGATTTTCGAGGTGCAGGCGCCTATTCCCGGGGGGCTGCTCAAAACCCCTGCTTGGATGGCGCAATGGGCTTCCGAGCATATGCACAATCAACTCAACACAGACGAACTCGAAGCGTTTAAGCCACACGTTGTTGCCAATGAATTTTTCGCCGCGGGGTAAGACATTCGAGAGAGTCTTGGCCTTGATTATTTAGTGGGCATGACACCTGCGCTAGTCGCGGGCATTGAGCCGGGTAATGGCATCTATTGGAACCATTTTAGCTCCGTATTTGCAAATACGATCCTTTTGTCCACGGCAGACCTGAGGCTCTTCGCAGAGAGGGCCGGCAGACCGTATGAAGCAGGAGTTGGGGTTCTTCTTGTTGCGGCCTTATTGGTCTCGGTGAATGACAAACTGGGGTATCACGATGACACTGGTTGCCTTTTTGACTACAACGGCAGCCGTGAGAGCCTCGTAACAACTATCGAACGAATGCACATCGACTCCCAATGCCTAGAGAAAATGACATTTGATCAGCGCGATGCAGTGACAAAAATGTTGGCTACACTGAAACGCTTTAAAAGGAAGCCTGCATGACCGAAGGGGTGATACTGGTGCCGGGCATCATGGGCTCGGTACTCATGGATGGTGACGAGGTAATCTGGCCCGGTAGGGTGCTCGACTTGCTGTTACCCTTCAAACATATGGATGAGTTGCTGAAACAGGATTTACAGGCCGCTGATGTGATCCGCAGCGTTTCGATATCCAGCCAATACGATAATCTGATTGCTTCGCTCGAAGCATGCGGCTTCAGTGAGAGCGGATATCCAGCCACTCTCAAGGCCTTTCCATACGACTGGCGCAAAGACAATGAGCTAGCTGCACAACAGCTAGCAGAATGCATCGATGCAATGGCGGCGGAACTCGGAAACAACTCTGAAATCAACCTGGTGGCCCACAGTATGGGAGGCTTGGTGAGCCGTTGTTATCTTGAGTCGGGCGACTATTCGGAGCGCCCCGGCTTTGCTTGTGTAAGGCGACTAATCACGCTCGGCACACCACACCGTGGCGCACCAATGGCACTAATGGCCGCTATGGGACAGGAGAAACGTCTGTTTCTGAATGCCGAACAGGTCAAGCGGGTTGCCAGTGACCCGAGATTTCCATCGCTTTACCAACTATTACCACCTAAAAGCGAGCCATTCGCTTGGAATCGGGCTGACGCCGCACGCCTAGAACCGGTAGACATCTATTCTCCCAACAATGCAGCAAGACTGGGGCTTGAGCCTGCAAATCTTGCGTCAGCGGTGCAGTTTCACCTTAAATTGAATCTCGATCGTCGACCCGCGCATGTGCGGTACTTCTTCTTCGCAGGAACTCAGCAGGAAACTGCTCATGCAGTAGAAGTGACCTTCCCGCAAAGTGGCATAGCCCGTGCAGTGAAGCTCGATCGCTGCGATGCTGGCGATGGCACCGTGCCGATCTGGAGCGGTGCCCAATCGGGAGTGCAAATGGCTCCGGTTGGTGGCGAACACGGCGATATTTACAAAAGCGGCGCTTTAAAGCGCATGCTTGGTGCATTGCTTGGTAAACCAGGGGTGCTGCTGGCCACAGGGATGACCCCCGAGATTTCCGTACTCCATAAAGTCGTAGAACCCGGTACGTCGACCCGCGTAACAATCAATTTTCCTCAGAATACCAATGAAGTGCGTGGAGAATTGCAATTGTGGCGCAAGGTTAATGCAGTGGGTGAACTCCTGGAAAACGCACCGATCAGTGCCGTATGGCCCATCAATTATTCCGGTGCGCCTATCGATCATCTTGCCGTACTGATTGAGGCGCCACAGTATTTGGGGATTTATGAATTGGGCTTTGTGCCGGAGGGAGGAATGGCTAGTGCCGCTGCGGCAGAGTTGTTTGTTCAAGAGGTTTGACCGTCCCGAATCGTTACTAATGAATCTGCTGCTGGCCGTTAACTCTAAGATAGAGCACGCAAAACCAACACTAGAGGACGATCATCAGGTAAGCATGAGTGTCCGGAATGGCCGAGTAGTACGTGGATGCTGTCCTCCGATCGAAGCGGCCCCTCAAATGGCTGATCCACAGGAACTACGACCAGAAGCGGTTGGAGGACAACACTCGAAAGCCATCAGTCTAGTTCGAAAGGACTTGATGGCTGCTTTAGGGTGACCACCTCTAGCCCCCAACCAGAAATGAGCACCTATGACTGGTTGCCAATACAATTTTTAGATTGCAAAAGCCATGGATTCCAACCACTTCAGCCGCATTGTCATTCTCGATTCCATTCCGCATGGTGAGTTGAATACGGCCAAAAGGCTCTATGACGACTTGCAGATGGTTGCCTCCACGCACGCCCCAACCCCAGCAATTGAGTACCTGCGTATCGAGTCGGCTCAAGAACTGATTCAGTTTCTGTCTCGATGCCGAGATGAGGTCAATCACGGTCGTGAAGTACCAATGCTTCACATTGAGTGCCACGGGGATGAAGAAGGCTTCGGCTTAGCAGATGGATCGTTGCTCGACTGGCCCGAGTTGAAGTTGCCGCTCACCGAGTTAAACGTCGCGACGCAACTTAATTTGATGATTTCTGTGGCTGCTTGTACGGGTGGAGCTCTTGCCAAAGTTATTTCAATGGGCGAAAGAGCCCCAATCTGGGGGCTTATCGGTCCTACTCGATCGGTCTACCCGCATGAGTTGGAAGACTCATTTCGGGCGCTTTATGCGACCTTGTTCGAGACAAAGTCGCCGGCGCTTGCAGTGAAGGCCATGGATAGCGCATCAACCACAGGAACGTTCTGGCGCACGACGGCGCAGGGTCTATTCGAGAAAGGCTGGAACTCGTATAAGGAAACGTACTGCACTCCTGCGGCCATGGAAGTTCGTGCCAAGAGGATGCTAGAACGGATCAAGAACCTCCGTCCCGCACCCTATCCTTCCCTGGAGGAATTGAAGAAGAGGCTTGTGGACGTCGAACCTTCTGCGTACGAACAATATGTTGCGACCTTCTTCATGTATGACTTGTTCCCTCTCCACTCTCAGCGGTTTCAACTTTCCTTGGTTAGTGACTGACTTGCAATACTGGGGTGTTTGTTCAATCCACAAGCGCCAATGTGTGCTGAGGTCGAGTGCTGTCCCTTTCCGCGGAGGAAAGCAGTCATTCAGACCGAGCCTACCTCCCCGGCAGCTATCCGACTGATTGCTGACGTAGCGAGGGCACACCCTAACGGCAGCAAAGGCCGAACTTCAGACGAATTCTCAGCAATCAAGAATGGCCACCATCAGCACTAGGGACTAAGTGTGGCCATCTGGGAGGGAGCGGGTCGATACCTCGAAGTTGGGCTTGTTGGTGGCGAGCGGATCAGGAGCAGATCACCCACTCCAACTCCAAATAGCAGGCGGGGTCCAGGCAAAACAAAGCCCTCCCGGCTGGGAGGGCTTTTTTGTGTGGGGCAAGGTGGTGTCAGTGCTGATGCCCGTGCTCGCCATGTACATGCTGGTGGGCAATTTCCTCGGCGGTTGCCTCACGCACGTCCACAACTTTGAGGGCGAAGCGCAGGGTTTTGCCGCAAAGTGGGTGGTTGCCGTCCAGCAATACGGTTGGGCCTTTGATCTTGGTGACGAAATAATAACGCGGGGTGCCATCCGGGCCGGGGCGTTGGATCTGGCCGCCTACCTTGATGCCGGGCGGGAATTCGGCCTTGGGCATGGTGGTGACCAGGGCTTCGTCGCGTTCGCCGAAGGTGTCTTCGGTAGCGAGTTCCAGCGTGGTTTGAAAGCCTGCTTCCTGACCTTCAAGTGCGGCTTCCAGTTTGGGGAAGAGGTTGTCGTAATCGCCGTGCAGGTAGGAGACGGGGTTCTTGCCATCGTCGTAAACCAGGCCCTGGCTGTCTGTGACTTTCATTCGCAGGGTGACGGCGGTGTTTTGGGTGATTTTCATGGCGGGCAATGGCAAATAAATTGAAGCGGGAAGGTTCGCAGTTCAGCGGGGGAGTGTCAACTGGCGGGCGAGTCACCTCGCTCACGTCCGATATGCGCCGCATATGCTCCCGTTGCAGCGTTGGCTGCTGTTGAATATCTGCACTTAACACTGGATTGGGCGATGGTACGGATGAGCAAGAACGTGGCGGTTTGTCTGGCAGGAGTGGCTCACTGGGATCGCAAGCAGGCGGAACTCCGCTGCACCGTCACCTCGAGCTTCCCTCGTCATGCCGAGCTAGCCGTCAATGACATGCCACGGGTGCCTCCGGTTTGAAAAAAAGCCCCGCCTGGTGCGGGGCTTTTTTTTGGGGCGCATGCTCAGCTCGCTTCCGATGTCATCAACAATCGTGAGGGAGCCAATCCGCCACGGTATCCCCTGACGAGGGGGGGAGGGAGCCGTGGCTCCCGTCAATGGCTCTCGTCGAGTTCGGGCCAGGCGGCAATGATGCGCTTGGCAAGCTCTTTCAGCTTTTCCGTGTCTTCCCGTTGTGCTGCATGCGGAGCGAGGAATTCCCCGCTGTGCCTCGGAATCACGTGGATGTGAAAGTGCGGCACGGTCTGGCCGGCCGCGCTGCCGTTCGCCTGGGCGAGGATCATGCCGGGAGGGTGCAGGGCCGCCCTGACCGCGATGGCCGCCTTGCGTGCGGTCAGCATGCAGGCCGCCGCGGCATCGTCGGACAGCTCGAAAATCTGCGATGCGGGTTCTTTGGGGATAACGAGGAGATGGCCGTCTGCCTGGGGCATGATGTCCATGAACACGAGCGTCATCTGGTCTTCGAAAACTTTGATGCACGGGGCTTGGCCACGCAGGATTTGGGCAAAGATGTTGTTGGGGTCGTAAGACATGGCACTTTCCGTTCGATGAACCAAGGTTCATTGTAGTGCAGGCCGGGCGTGGCCGAAGGTTCGGAGCGGTTTGCCATCAGTTCCAGGAGGCGGATAGCAAAGTGTGATCTATGCTCACCAGCGCCACCGCTGATGGCGATGGCGCAGTGCAGGAAACGGATTGCCCCGAGGGTTAATGCCAGCCTTGCCGCCACTGGGTGGCGTCGGTCAGCGTTTTCCAGGGAATGATGCGGCTGCGCCGGCTGTAGACCGCTTCCAGTTCCACTTCGGTAATCGGTGCGTCTGGGTGTTCCGGCTCCAGCACGCGTACCACGATGAAGTGCTTTTCCTTGTTCTGCGGCGCCAGGGCCGTCCACTTGCTCAGCAGCAGCTTGCGCGGGTTGAGGCGTATCGTCATGGCGCGCCTCAGCCGTCGCTGCGGGTCTGGCCGACCCGGATCAGTTTGCCGGTGTCGAAACCCAGTTGCCGCGCCTTTTCAAGCAGGCGGGCGGTGACGTCATCGGGCAGTTGCTTGTCGCGCGCCAGAATCCACAAGTAGGAGCGGTCGTTGCCGGCCACCATGGCCCAGCGGTAGTCCGGGTCCAGCGCCACCACGTGATAGCCGCCGTAGAAGGGGCCGAAGAACGACACCTTGAGCGAGGCGCGGTGCGGGTCGCCGTTGAACAGCGCGCGGCCTTCCGCCTGTTTCCAGCGCCCGGCGGCGGGATCGAAGCCGCGATTGATCACGCTGACGCTGCCGTCCGCCTGCGGCGCGTAGCTGGCGCTGACGTCGCTGAGCCCGCGTTCGAAGCGGTGCTCCAGCCGGGCGATTTCATACCACTTGCCGCTGTAGCGTTGCAGCTCGAAGCCGCTGACCGGTTGGATGCCGGGCGGCGGGAGGGTGGAGCAGGCCGCCAGCAGCAGGCTGCCGCCAAGGAGCATGAGGCGTTGCAGTCGGGAGCGTCGCATGGTGTCTTCCTCTATTGATGACTCACAAGGTTTCGATACGCTGCAGTATGCGGCGACGGGCCGGTCCGCAGCGAGACGCTGCCGATCCCCCTCAGTCGCTGGATGTGATGGCGCAGGCGTCGCACAAGGTTGGCCGAAGACGGCGCGCGTGTCGTCATGGCGGCGGTAGATCAATGCGGTCATGGGCTTGGCGCCGCTGGCGACAGCGTTCGGAACAAAACTTCACCTCATCCCAGCAGCGCGCCCATTTGCGCCGCCAGCTCATGGGTTGGCCGCAGCCGGCGCACGGCTTGGCGGGAAGGGCGGACTTGTTGCCCTTGAAGGATGGCTTCATGCGCGCCAGCCTTCGTCATGCACCGACAGCAGGCGCCGCAACAGGCGCAAGGGAGGGCCGATCAGCGGCAGCTTGTGCAGCAACTCTTCGGCGGAATCCCAGTAGTCCCGGTGCGCTACCACTTTGCCGCGAGAGTCGAAGCGAAGATGGCTGCCGCCATGCAAGAGATAGGCCTTGCCGCGGCGGCGGAAGCGGAAGTCCCAGGTCAGGAAAGCCTGGCTGCCGTCCAGCAATTGCTCGCGGAGGATGAACACCGGCTGTTCCAGCACGTTGAACATGTGCCGGAAGATATCGTGTATGCCGTCGCGGCTCTGCACCGTGTTGAACGGGTCCTTGAAGCAGGCCGACGCGGCGTAAAAACGGTCGATGTCGTCCAGCGTGACCGGGCTCAGATGGGCATACCAGTCGGCCAGCTCGGCCAGCCGCGCTCTCAGGTCCGGGCCAGGTGGCGCAGCAGCGGCAATCTCAGGCGATAGGGCAGCATGGCGATCAGCTTGATCCATAGCGTAAACCTGCGAGGAAAGTGGATTTCGAAATGGCCGCGTTCCAGTCCGCGCACTATGCACCGCGCGGCGTCGTCGGCACTCATGATGGCGGGCATCGGGAAGTCGTTCATGGCGGTGAGCCGGGTGGTCACGAAGCCGGGGTTGATCAGGTAGACAGGGATGCCGTGGCAGCGCAGTTCGGCGTGCAGCAATTCGGCCAGGTTGATCAGCGCGGCCTTGCTCGGGCCGTAGACGCTGGCGCCGGGCAGGCCGACATAGCCCGCCACGCTGGCCACCAGCGCGATGCCGCCGGACTGGCGCGCCATCAGCGCGGGCAGGATGGTTTCCAGCCCGAAGTACACCCCCGCCAGGTTGGTGTCGAGGGTCTGCCGAACGCGCTCGTGCTGCAGCTCCCAACAGCGTTCCGGCCGGTAGTCGGCGGCGCAGAACACCACCAGGTCCGGCAAGCGCTGCCGGTCCTGCCATCGCGACCAGCCCTCGCGCCAGGATTGCGGGTCCGTGACATCCAGCGGCAGAACGGTGGCGCGCGGGTGGGCATGGGCCACCTGCATCAGCTGGGCCTGGCGGCGGGCGGACAAGACCACTTCCGCGCCCTTGTCCAGCAGCAGGCGGGACAGCGCCGCGCCGATGCCGCTGGAGGCGCCGACGATCCACACCCGTTGACGGCGCCAGTCACGGATCGGGGGGTTGATGGGCGTGAGCGGCATGGCTCACTCCTTGCGGAAGAACAGGCTGACCTCGCCAAGCCCGAAGCCGAACTTGCTCATGCGGGCGCTGTTGAGCATGGCGTGATCGTCCAGCAAGAACATCCAGTCGTCGAAATGCACGGTCCACTCGCGGCCATCCACCGGCAGCCGCAAGTTGTAGCGCCAGTGCAGAGCGTTGCCGGCGACTTCGCCCTCGGCCTCGCCGACCACATCCGCCGCGGTGCCGCGCCATTTGCCATCGCCTTTCGGCTCCAGCCGCCAGTTGCGTTGTTGTCGCGTGCCGTCGGCGTACAGGAAACGCTCTTCAAGGATCAGGGCGTCGCCTTCGCGACGGCCGTTGATATCCACCGTGAAGCGCTTGATCAGCTGGCCCTTGCGGTCGCGGAACATGCCCCAGGCCCGGGTGTGGCCGCCAAAGAACTGGTACAGGTCGAGGCGCGGCGTGTTGTCGCGGTACGCCTGCACGCTGGGGGTGCCGCAGCCGGTCAGCAAGGCCAGCGCCGCCAGCATCAGGCGCGGTAATCGATGGCTCATGGCTGGGCCTCCTTCAGCACGAACTGCGAGACGCCGATGCGGCCTTCGTCGAAGCCGGCTTCGCAGTAGCACAGGTAGAGCCGCCACAGCCGGATGAAGGCTTCATCGAACCCCAAGCGGCGCACCGGCTCGAGCGTGCCTTCGAACGCTTGCCGCCAGCGGCGCAGGGTTTCCGCGTAGTCGGGGCCGAAATCCAGCCGGTCATGGGTGGCCAGGCCCGCTTTGCGCGCCTGTGCTTCAAAGACGGTGCAACTGGGCAACATGCCGCCGGGGAAGATGAATTCCTGGATGAAATCGCTGCCGCTGCGGTAACGCTGGAAACGGTTTTCGGCAATGGTGATGCTCTGGATCAGCGCCTTGGCGCCGGGCTTCAGGAGGCTGCGCACTTTGCGGAAGTAGTCCTGCCAGTAGGTTTCGCCCACCGCCTCGAACATTTCGATCGATACGATGGCGTCGTAGCGGCCGTCGAGGTCGCGATAGTCGCGCCACTCGAGATGGGTCAAGGCATTGCCCGCCAGCCGCCGTTGGGCGAAATCCAGCTGCGCGTTGGAAATGGTCACGCCATGCACGGCGATGCCCTGGCGCGCGGCGTGTTCGGCGAAGCCGCCCCAGCCGCAGCCGATTTCCAGCACCCGCATGCCGGGGCGCAGGCCCAGTACGTCGCAGATGCGCTGGTACTTGGCGGCCTGCGCCAGCGAGAGCGGCTGCTCGTAGTGGCCGTCGAACCAGGCGCTGGAGTAGGTCCAGCTCGGGTCGAGCCAGAGCTGGTAGAAAGGGTTGCCCAGATCGTAGTGGGCGTGGACGTTACGCCGGCTGCCCGCGCGGCTGTTGCGGCGCAGGCGGTGCTTGAGCCAGTACCAGGCCCGCGCCGGCAGGCTGCCGGACGTGGCCGGCCCCAGCGCCGCCTCGTTACGCACGGCGAGGCGCAACAGGGCGGTGAGGTTGGGCGAGTCGAGCAGGCCGTCGCGATAGGCTTCGGCAAAGCCGATGTCGCCCGCCAGCAGCAGCGTGCGGCAGGCCGACCAGTCCCGCACGGTCAGCTCCGCTTCCGGCATTTCGCCGGGGTTGCCGAACCACAACGCCGATCCGTCCGGCGTAATGAGGCGCAGGCAGCCGTGTTCCAGCCGTTTCAACCGGGAAAGAAAGATCCTGGCGATAACGGGCAGCGGTGAACAGGGGGCGCCAAGGGTGCGGGATAGGCTCATGGTTGACACTCCTCTCCGTGAGTCAGGCGGGTGGCGGGGGGCCGGGGTTTGCCGAAGAAAGGCACTTTCTTCCGCCACAGGCGCCATGCCTGCCAGTGAATGCGGCTGATGATGGCGAAGGTCAGCAGCGGTTGCCGCAGCAGGGCGGCCAGGGCGGTCGTCGGCGTCAGCGGCGTCATGCGGCCGGAAATGCTGGTGTTCAGCAGAAGGCCTTGCGTGTCGTGGTAGTCGATGCGCATCAGCATGCGGTCGGCCTTCTCGGCAAGCCGGAAACGGTAGTGGCCTTCCACCTGGCAGAAGGGCGAGACATGCAGCTGCTTGCGGCAGGTGAGCGTCGAGCCCGCCGTGATCGGCTCACCCGCCTTGTTGGCCAGCAGGTAGGCGTGATGCTCGCCGAAGGTGTTGTTGACGTCGGCGAGCACGGCCACCAGCCGGCCGGCCGCATCGTGGCAGTACCAGAAACTCACCGGGTTGAAGGCGTAGCCGAACAGTCGGGGAAAGGTCTGCAGCCAGACCTCGCCGTCGTGCGGCAAGCCCGCTTCGGCCAACTGTTGGCGGATCCAGGGCAGGAGGGGCGAGCCGTCGCGCGGGCCGTAATCCTTGGTGCGCACCGACATCGGCCGCCGCCGGTCCACCCCGAACCAGGCGTTGCCAAGACGATCGAGTGCCGACAGGCGCAGGCGCACGGCGAACACCGGGTAGAGGAAGCGATGGCGGGCGGGGCGCAAGCGCTGGTGCATCACCACGCCCTTGATCAGGTAGGCATCGCTCATTCGGCCAACCTCGCCCAGGCCGGTAGCGCGACGAAATCGCGCGCGACGCGCAATGCCGATTTCAAGCCGTCCTCGTGGAAACCGTAGCCCGTCCAGGCGCCGGCGAACCAGCTGTGCCGGCTCCCCTGCAGCGCTGGGAGGCGGGTCTGCGCCTCGACGGCGGCCTTGTCGAACAAGGGGTGTTCGTAGACGAAGCGGGCGTATTCCAGCGCGCGTTCCGGGTCGCGTACCGGATTGAGCGTGACGATGACCGGCGATTGAACCGGCAAGGGCTGCAAGGTGTTGAGCAGATAGCTGACGCAGACGGCGCGCTGCTCGGATTGCCCGCTGTCCGCCAGAAAATTCCAGGCCGACCACACCTTGCGCCGTCTCGGCAGCAGGGCGGCATCGCCGTGCAAGACAGCGGTATTGGTCTGGTAGCGGATCGCCTCCAGCACGCGGCGCTCCTCCGTGCTGGCGTCCGCCAGCATCGCCAGCGTCTGTGGCGCGTGGGTGGCGAAAATCACGCTGTCGAAGCGTTCGTCGCCGAAACGGCTGCTGAGGGTGACGCCGTGGTTGTCGCGCCGCACCGCCTCAACAGGCGTGCACAGACGCAGATCGGGGATGCGCTCCAGCAGCTTGTGCACGTACTGGCGCGCGCCACCGGGCACGGTGAACCAGCGCGGGCGCTGGCGGATTTGCAGCAGGCCGTGGTTCATGCAGAAGCGCAGGAAGGTGGCGGCGGGGAAATCAAGTATCTCGTTGCTGGGGCTGGACCAGATGGCGGCGGCCATCGGCACCAGGTAGTGGTCGCGAAAGCGAGCGCCGAAGCCTTCCAGTTGTAACAATTCGCCCAGCGTGAGCTGCAGACGATCGGCCGTTTCCAAGAGTCGCGGGGCCGCGCCGTTGAACCGCAGGATGTCGTACAACATGCCATGAAAAGCCGGTGACAACAGTTTGCCGCGCTGGGCGAAAACCGTATCCAGATTGCTGCCGGCCCATTCGTCGCGGCCCTGGTCCAGCGAGACGCTGAAAGACATCTCGGTGCTGCAAGAGGGCACGCCAAGCTCGGCGAACAGGGCGATCAGATTGGGGTAGGTGCGCTCGTTGAAAACCAGAAAGCCGGTATCCACCGCGACCTCATGCCCGTCGAGCTTGAGGTCGACCGTATTGGTATGGCCGCCGGGGTAGTCCGCCGCCTCGAACAGCGTGACATCATGCTTGGCCGCCAGCAGCCAGGCGCTGGCCAGGCCGGCAATGCCGGCGCCGATGACGGCGACGCGCTGACGTTGGACAGGATCTGCTTTCACCTTCACTCCCGTAGTGGATTCGTGTTCTGCGGAAACTGCTTGGCACGGTGTGGCGTGGTGCTTATAGTCAGGATATAACCGCTTTGGAAAAAAAGCTACTGATTAGTAAAAGGTCGTACTCATGAGTATTTTAAGCAAGCTCAGCTTCAAGGATCAGGCGTTCAAACTGCGCGAACAGGCCGTGCTCGACGCCACCACCAAGCTGTTGGCCAGCAAGGGTTTCGACCTGATGACCATGGACGATGTGGCGGGCGAGGCCGGTATCTCCAAGCCCAGCCTGTACAAGCATTTCAAATCGAAAGAAGACCTCGCCACCGAGGTGATGATTCGCCTGCTTGATGGCGCGCTGGAGTATCTGGACGGTCTGGACGCCGGCATGAGCGGCAAGGAAAGGCTGGGCAGCCTGCTGGAGTGGGCGCTACGCGTCAGGCTGCAAGGCGGGCTGCCGTTTCTGCCGTCCAGCAGCCCGCAGGTGAGGGCGATGCTGACCCGCAACATCCGCTACGTGACGCGCGTCTACCAATTGCACAAGCAATTGCAAGGCATGGTGGACAAGGCAAAGGCGGCGGGCGAGATCCGCGACGATCTACCGACCGACGTCATCCTCTACGCCTACTACTCGCGCACTTGCGACCCCGCCGTCGACTACATGAAAGACTACGGGCATTACAGCGACGACGACATCGTGGCGCACATGCGTTCCATGATTTTTACCGGGATTGCCAAAGACTAGGACTGGCAAGCCGGGGGAAGGGCGGCCTTGAGGCCGCCTGATGGCTGCGCCGCGGACTCATCGCGGCAAAACCGCCTCCGCGTCGTGCAGGCTGTTCTCCAGCAGAGGCTTGCACAACAGATAGCCCTGCATCAGCTCTACGCCGATGTCCTGAAGGCAAAGGTACTCATCCAGGGTTTCCACGCCTTCGGCGATGAGCTGGATGCCAAGTTGCCGGCAGATGTCGGCGACGCTGCGGACGATGGTCTGACTGGCGTTGCGGGAGGCGATATTCCGCACCAATGCCATGTCCAGCTTGATGATATCCGGCTGGAAATCCGCCAGCAGGTTGAGGCCCGCATAGCCGGCACCGAAGTCGTCGATCGCCGTCATGAAACCGATACGCTGGTATTCCCTGAACACGTCGGCCAACCACTTGCCATCTTCGATCTGCTCGCCTTCTACCGTTTCGAACACGATCCTGTCGACAGGAAAGCCATATTCTTGGGCCGCCTTCAGCGTCGTGCTGATACATACCTCCGGCCGGTAAATGGCATTGGGAAGGAAGTTGATCGAGACCTTGCTGGCGAGGCCCAGCCGGGCTGCGGTTTTGATCGCCTTTACCCGGCAGGCCTGATCAAACCGGTAGCGGTTGGCGGCCGTGACCTGATCCAGCACAAACTGGGCGCCCTCTCCGCGCGGGCCGCGTACCAGCGCTTCATGGGCGAACACCGTTCTGGCGCGGATATCGATGATGGGCTGAAAGGCAAAGCTGAAATCAAAATCCAGCGCATCGCCATCGCGGCAGATGCTACATGTGGGAGCATCACTCAAATGCCGTGCATGTTGCCCCTTGCCGATCGGATTCATGTGTGATGTCACCCCGCGAAAATGGTTTTGTGTGCCTGCATTACCCTTGCATCATACGTTGCGCCGGAAGCAGGGCAGGCAGGGGGGCGCACTGTTCAGCCCAGGCTGGTGCTGGCGCGCAGCAGCCGATCACGAACATGCAGCCATTGCGGTGTGTCGGGGGGCATCTCGATCAGGATGCTCTCGCTGCCGCTCGATTCCGCCTGATGCAGCACGGCGTAGATCTGGCTGGCGTAGGCGGCCGGATCGGCTGGCAGCAGATAGCTGCGGTGCGTGCTCATCGGCAACTCGTGAAACCCGATGAAGGCGCATTTTCCGCTCGGCACGCCCTGCGACAGATGGGCGCGCTCGTCATGCTCGAAGCGGTGGCACGGCAGCCGCGGCGCGTAGTGGGAGTCCAGCGCGCCCGGCACTCTGGGTGCCGGCGCAGCCGGCCGTTCCGCCAGCGGCAGGTAGGCGGCCAGTTGGCTGGCGCCGATGCAGCCGGGTCGCAGGATTCTCGCCTCCGGCCCTGACAGGTCCAGGATGGTGGATTCCACGCCGACGCGGCAATCGCCGCCATCCAGCACGGCGTCGATGCGGCCCTCCATGTGCTTGAGCACATGCGCGGCGCTGGTGGGGCTGATATGGCCGAAGGGGTTGGCCGAAGGCGCGACGACCGCGCTCCCCAGCTGGTCGAGCACCGCCTGGAACAGCGGGTGCGCCGACCAGCGCACCGCAACGGTGTCCTGACCGCCGGTAATCAGCGGGGAGACGGCTGGCGCCGCGGGCAGCACCAGGGTGAGCGGGCCGGGCCAGAAGGCTTCGGCCAGACGGAAAGCGACCGGCGGTATCCGGCAGGCCCAGCGCGTCAGATGGGCGAGGTCGGGCAGGTGAACGATGAGCGGATGATCGGCCGGCCGGCCTTTCGCGCGGAAGACCTTGGCGATGGCCTGCGGGTTTTCCGCGCAGGCGGCCAGACCGTACACGGTCTCGGTCGGCAGGGCGACCAGGCCGCCCTCTCGGAGCAGGCGGGCGGCGTGGTCGATCTTTTCGGGGTGGGCGTTCAGGTAGTCCATGCTTGGGTTCTCAAGGGTTGCCGACAGCGCAGCAGGCCGGCGGCTTCACAGCTCGGCGGCATGCCAGTCGCCCTCGCGCCATTGTTCCAGTTGGTCTTCGGCGATGCGGTACAGGTGCAACCAGCGGTTGGCGACGAGTCTTGCCACGTCCGGCTGGCGCGCCAGCGCCTGTTCGATCAAAACGGCGGGCGCGTCGATGCAGGCCGCCAGGCGCAAGGGCTCATGCCGCCAGCGGCTGCCGTCGTGCACGGACTGCCAGGACAGGCCGATGCGCAAGTCGCCGCTGTTGCCTTCAAACACACCGATACGGCCGCCCACCACGTTGTGCAACAGCTTGTTGCCGCTGCCAAAGCGCGTGGGATCGACCACGGAAGCGAAGTACTGCATGTTGATCCAGTGCGCCACCACCAGCGGCCCCGCCAGGATGCCGGTGAGCCGGCTGGCGTCCGCATCCTGCCGCCAGTCGTATTCCTGCAGGAAGGCGCGCCCGCCCAGGTCCAGTTGCGCGGTGCGTGCGCGCGGGGCGGCGATAAAGAACGCATTGTTGGTCAGGCCCCATTCGGGCCGGGTTTCCGCCCAGTGGTGCCCCTTTTGCCGCAGCAGCGCCAGCAGCTCGGCATCGTCGAGGTGGTCCGGCACGCCATCGATGCCGGCCCGGCGGGCGCGGGCGCGGCGTTCCACTTGGTCGAGCACGGGCCGCAGCGCTTCGGCGTGCTGGCGCAAGGCCGGGTCTGGCGAGCTGGCCGGCAGCAGGTGCAGCTCATCGCTATGGGTCAGGTGCAGCACCGGCAGGAACACGGTGTCGGACGGAATCGCCAGCCCGGCGGCGGCGAGGCCCTCACGTACCGCCGGACGTTGCAGCCAGTCGCTCAGCAACAGCACGTGCAGGTGTCCGCCATGTCCGCCGCAGGCGCCGCACTGCAGCGCCGAGGCTTGCGGGTTGTTGCTGCTGTGGCTGGCATGCCCGATCAACAGCACGGTGCGGGGAAAGTCGGCGCCGAGCCCCATGGCCGGCAGCAGCGTGGTCAGCACCGAGATGATGGTCCCGGTGTCCAACTGGCGGCCAGCCGACACCATGGCCTCGTCCTCGCCGTTCAGCCAGGGATCGACTTCGGCCAACGTGGCGCGCGTCTTGCGCGGAAACGCCTTGCGCAGCAGCTTGCCGGCCTTGGTCAGGCCGGCGCTTTCCACCAGCGTGAAGGAAGACAGCGGGGCGCGCTGGAACTGACCCCACTCTTCGAGCCCCTTCTCCACCGGCGGCGCCAGCGCTTCCCAGCTTGGCGCCAGCAGGCCGGGCAGGCGCGGCTGGGTCCGGGTTTCTCCGGCGAAGCGGATCGCCAGCGGTAGCCCGAAAAAGCCGGCGAAACCGGCGCTGCTGGCCTCGGGTATCTCCTGTTCCAGCGCCCGGCGCATCGGTTCGGAACGCACATCGATACAGAACACCGCATGCAGTTCGCGACCGATACGCACAGGCTGAGCATCCTGACGCGGCAGGGCGGCCAGCAGTGGCGCATGGGTGGCCAGCTCGGCGGCGCGTTGCCAGATCAGCTCGCGGTTGCCGGCCGGCGTTGTCGGCGCGGTCTCGGACCAGGCGGCTTGCCAGCGGTGCCAGCGGCTGCCGCTCTCGCGCTCGCCGTCATCGAGCAAGCACTCCCAGGCCAATTGCATGGCCAGCAGCTCTTGCAGCAGCGAACAGCGCTTGCCCGCCAGTTCGGCCTGCCACAGCTGGTAGCGGCACCATGCCGCCCAGCCGCTGTTGCGCAGCAACAGGGCATAAAACCAGTCGTCGAGCCAACGGTTGGCGGGCTGTAGCTGTGCCAGCGCGTGTTGAAAGAGCCGGTCATGGTCCTCCGGCAAGCCTGCGATCGCCCCTTGCAACCGTTGCTTGAGCCTGGCGTCGGGAGTGGGGACTGGCTGGATCGTCATTTCCTCCCGCCACGACTGGTACAGGTTGCGCTGGCGGTCTGGCTGCCAGTCGGCCTGGTCGTGGTCGAACCAGGCCGCGCAACACTGGCTGATCTGCTGCGTGACGACCTGGCGCCACGCCTGCACCCCGGCATGGCCGGCCGGGTCGGGTCGCAAGTCGCTCAGCAGCAGCGCGGTGCCTTCCTGGCTCGGCTTGTTTGCCGAGACGAGCAGCCACTGTTCCTGCGACAGGGTTTCGCCGTACTCCCGCATGGCGGCGGCCAGGTGGCGGGGGCTGATCAGGCCGCTGTCGTATTGCCGGCGGTAATGCGTCTCGTCGAGATGCAGGCCGCTGCCCGCCAGCCGATGCAGATAGCCGTGTGCCTGGGCAAACGGCCTGTCACGCAAGCCCCAGTAGGGGGAGCTGGCCAGCAGGCTGTCCAGCGGCCAGCTTGGCGCGATGCGATTGGCCGCTTCGATGGCCGCCGTCTGCCAGTCAAGGTCAGGTCTTGTCATGAGCGGGGGCCTCCCTGAGCGCCGGAAAGGGTTGGATTGCCCGGCATCGCCAGGCGGGAGCGCACCGTGGCGCGCACCCACCATTCGTCCAGATACAAACCGCCGAATGCCAGCGCGTAGAGCCGTTGGCTGAGGCGGTGGCCGGGATGACGCACCAGCCAGCCTTGCAGCAGGTAGAGCGCGGCAAAGAACAGCGCAACCAGCACCTGGCACGACAGCGGCGCCCCGGCATGGTCGGTCTGCAGGCGGGCAAACAGGCTGTGCAGCAGCAGGTAGGCCTGGCACAGCGTCAAGGCCAGCACGTAGCCGCGCAGCCGCTGGCACAGCGGGGCCAGCCCCAGGCCGATCACCACGACCAGCAGCAGCGGCGGTTGCACGGGGTGGGCAAGGGCATATGACCAGGCCTGCAGGCTCGCTACCAGGAGCGCGATGCCGGCGATGCCGCTGGCAAGGTGTCGCCATGCGCCGCTGGCCTGCGCCGAGGCCGATTGACGGATGGTGGTGCGCACCTGGCTGCCGGAGCTGAGGAAGGCGTGCGCCTTGTAAATCGAGTGCGCCACCAGGTGGAGCAGGGCCAGCGAATACTGCCCGAGGCCGCATTCCATCAACATGAAGCCCATCTGCGCGCAGGTAGACCAGGCCAGACGCAGCTTGATGCTGATGCGGGTTTGCATCACCCAGCAGGCCAGGCCGGCGGTGACCCCGCCCCACAGCGTCAGTAGCCAGGCCGTGGCGGGCGCCACGCTCCACAGCGGCGCCAGCTTGATCAGCACCATGCCGCCCAGATTGACCACGCCGGCATGCAACAGCGCCGACACCGGGGTGGGGGCCTCCATGACCTGGGTCAGCCAGCCATGGAAAGGCAGTTGAGCGGTTTTCAGCAACACGCAGCACACCACCAGCACGGCACCCAGTACCCGCGCAGCTTGCCGCAGCGGCTCGGCCAGCGGCTGCGCCGCATCCGCGAAATGCAGTGAGCCGACCGCCCAGGCGATCAACAGCGCACCAAGCACCAAGCACAGTTCAGCCAGCCGGCTGGCCACCGCCTCGCGCCGCGCGGCAATGCCGGCCTGGGGGCGGGACGGATAGAAAGTGAGCAGGCTGTGCAGCGCCCGGCTGGTTAGCAGCCAGCCGCCCAGCAGGGTTGGCCAGTCGCGGCTGGCCACCACCAGCGTGGAACCGACAAGCAGCCAGCCAATCGCTTTCAGGTAGCGGGCCTGGCCCTGTTCGCCGCTCAGATAGCGGACGGAGAACCGCAGGATCACCCAGGCCAGCAACTGGATCAGAAGCTGGAACAGCAAGGCGGGCTGGATTCCCTTGGCCACCATCAGCAGCGCGGCGGCCAGGGCGCCGGCCGCCGCGCTGGCCTGGGCGAGCCACCAATGACGAGGCAGCGCTGGCGTACCGATGGCCGGCAGCAGCCACAGCAGGGCAATCAGCGCGTGTTCGGACAGTAACAACATAAGGACACCATGCCGAAATTGAGACAGCGGCACTATGCCCGGCAAATCATGTTCGGTAAAATACATTAATAAGTACAAATCGATCTATTTTACCGAATGATAAGCCGACTCAACTATCACCACCTCTATTACTTCTGGCGCGTGGCGGCCGAGGGCCACCTCACCAGAACAGCCGAACGCCTGCATATCTCGCAGTCCGCGCTGTCGGCGCAAATACGCCAGTTGGAAGAGCAACTCGGCACGCCGCTGTTCTTGCGCGAAGGCAAGAAGCTGCTGCTGACGGAAATGGGTTCTTCCGTGTTGCGCTACGCGGAAGCGATTTTTGCGCTGGGCAATGAGTTGCTGTCCGCGACGACCAGCCAGGATGCGGGACAGGGTGGGCAGCTGCGCATCGGCAGCGTTTCCACCCTGTCGCGAAATTTTCTGGAAAACTTTCTGAATCCGGTGTTGAGCAAACAGGCCGTCAAGCTGAACCTGGAGGCGGGCGGGCTGGAAGAGCTGCTCAACCGGCTGAGCGCCTACGAGCTGGACGTGGTGCTGAGCAACCGTCCGGTCATCGCCGACGACAAGCATCCCTGGCGCTGCCGCACCCTGGCGCGGCAGGAGGTCTGCCTGATCGGGCCGCCGGGACTCATCGGTGAAGGGTTCGACCTGGGCAAGGTCCTGACCCGCCACCAATTGGTCGTGCCGAGCGCGAAAAGCGAAATCCGGGTTCGCTTCGACCTGCTGTGCGAACAATTGGGCATCGAGCCGTGGATTCGCGCCGAAGTCGATGACATGGCTGCCTTGCGCTTGCTGGCGCGGGACTCGGGTGCGGTGGCACTGATTCCCGCCATCGTGGTCAAGGACGAGTTGAACAAGGGCCTGCTGGAGAAATATGGTTCAGTGCACGGCGTGGAGGAAACGTTCTATGCCATCACGGTGAGGCGTCGGTTTGAAACCCCGCACTTGAAAGACCTGTTTCAGCAGTTCTCGATGCCCGGCTAGATACTGGACGCGGCCGAGTCGACACCTCCCGCGGCGGCAGGCTGTCCGTCATGTTTCACCCCCTGGGATCGTTCCCTCTGGCGTCGAGCAGCAATGCCGCAAGAATGCCGATGGGCAGCAGCAGAGCCCAAAACGACAGATTGACGTAGCCGAAGGCACCGCCGATGGCGCCGACGGCGAAGGCAAGAATGGGCCACAGGAACCTGACGATGCGCTCCCTGACGGCCGGGTCGGGAGTGGGGCAGGTCAGATCCAGCAGGTCGATCACCAGTTGGGTGACATTGCCGGTCATCACCGTGGTGGGGGTGAGCTTGCTCAGCGCCAGCCGGCTGGCGGCATTTTGCACCCCCATGCCGGCGGCGCCGAACATGCCGGCGACGAGCGCCGCCGTGGAGCGGCTGTCGCTAAGCGGCAAGGCGTAGAGGCCTGCCAGCATGAAGCCGGCCAACAGCATCAGCTGCATGCCATAGAGCCACGGCAACGGGGATGTGCCCCGTGGCTCTTGCTGGCGCACGATCGCTCGCGTCAGTGCGATCCCGGCCACGAAGGCGGGGAAGGCGAGAAACTTGATCAACACGCCGTGGCTCGGCCTGGCCAGCTCGCTGCCAATCAGCACGAAGTTGCCGGTGACGTGTGCGGTGAACAGGCCGAACAGCGCCACGAAGCCGAGCGTGTCCACATAACCGGCGGTAAAGCCGAGCGCCACGCTGGTCCACGAGATGCGCGGCGCGGCGCCGTTGCTAGCGGTGCTGATGGCCATCGATCGAATACTCCCCCGGGCCGGCCAGCGCGATCGTGCCGAACACGATGACCAGCAGCCAGGCAAACTGGCCGGTGGCCACATCCCAATCCGGATGCACCAAGGCCATGGAAACGAACAGCAGGAACAGGATGGGCAGGGTGGCCAGACGCGTCAGCCAGCCGGCGGCGATCAGCAGCGGGCACGCGATTTCGGCAAACAGTGCCAGCACCAGCGTCACCCCGCGCCCCAGGTGCAGGGGGTCGTCGATGTGCTGCAGTTCGGCACTGAAGTGGATCAGCTTGGGCAAGCCGTGCACGTAGAGCAGCAAGCCGCTGCCCGCCAGGCGCAGGAACAGCAGGCCGGCGTCCGGCCCCGGCAGGCGCGTCAAGTCAACCGGTTTGGCGGGATGGGGCCCGCCGCTGTTCTGGCGGCTGCTCATGCGAAGCTTCCCGCTATCACGTAGCCAGCTGTCATGGCGACCACCAGCAGGGCGCCGATGGGGGAAGGCGGCGCGGGGGAGGGAATATCCAGCCAGCGGCACAGGCCGCCGACCGCGATGC
This sequence comes from Pseudogulbenkiania sp. NH8B, assembly GCF_000283535.1. Classification (GTDB taxonomy): domain Bacteria; phylum Pseudomonadota; class Gammaproteobacteria; order Burkholderiales; family Chromobacteriaceae; genus Pseudogulbenkiania; species Pseudogulbenkiania ferrooxidans. The sequence goes on along the minus strand of NC_016002.1, from coordinate 2,524,380 downwards.
CCAGGACGGAACCGATCAACAGCGCTGTCATGCTTCGTTCCTTTTACCCAAGTCATGCCCGCCGCAGTGTTTCTTTTCTTGCGCAGGGCGTGAGGCAAGGTAGCGGTCGACCAACCAGTACCCGGTGCTCATCATGAAAACCAGCAGGGCACCGGACAGGACCGGCGGCGACGCCGCCGGGATGCCGGTCAGCCGGCAACCGAATCCGATCAGGAACGACAGCGCCAGGCCGAGCAGAATTTTCCAATAGTTCATGGCGATGCTCCTTCCTGCCTCAGAAGGCAAAGCAACTGCAACCGAACGCTCCCCAGAATCCGGCGAAGTCGGACACCGGCACGTTTGACTTGCGAGCCCCGTCGTGCGCATGGCCATGCACGCCGCAAGCGCCGCGGCACTGGTGCGGCAGCGGATTGCGCTGCTGTGTCGGGGCGGCACGGTAATGGCCCGGTACGGTCCTGACCGGAGACCAGTCCGGCAGGACCGGCAACGCGGACGGGGCCAGCGGGGTGAATTCATCGGCGCCGTAGACGATGTTGCCGCCCACGATGGTCAAGACCGATTCGATCGCCTTGATGGCTTCCGGCGTTACGCTGAAATAGTCGGCCGACAGCACGGCCAGGTCGGCCAGCTGCCCGGCCTTGATCCGCCCTTTCTTACCCTGCTCGCTGGAGAACCAGGCGCTGCCGGCCGTCCATAGTTCCAACGCCGTTTCGCGCGACAGCCGGTTCTGCTCGTCATACAGCGGCAGCCCGCCCACCGTGCAGCCGGAAACCAGCCAGTAGAGCGCTGTCCACGGGTTGTAGCTGGCCACGCGCGTGGCATCGGTGCCCGCGCCGACCGGCACGCCCATGTCGAGCATGCGGGCAACCGGCGGGGTGTGCCTGGCCGCCTCCGCGCCATAGCGCTCGACGAAATATTCGCCCTGGAACGCCATGCGGTGCTGGATGGCGATGCCGCCGCCCAGGGCGCGCACGCGTTCGATGTTACGCGGCGAGATGGTCTCGGCGTGGTCGAACAGCCAGTGCAGCCCGTCAAACGGGATATCGCGATTCACCTTCTCGAACACATCCAGCATGCGTCCGATGGATTCGTCGTAGGTGGCGTGCAGGCGGAACGGCCAGCGCTTGGCCACCAGGTGGCGCACGACCTTTTCCAGCTCGTCTTCCATCTGCGGCGCAAGGTCCGGGCGCGGTTCGAGGAAGTCCTCGAAATCGGCGGCGGAAAACACCAGCATCTCGCCGGCGCCGTTGTGGCGGAAGAAGTCGTCACCCTGGCCGGGGCTGACCATGGCGGTCCATTGCTGGAAGTCCTCCAGTTCCTGCCCCTTGCGCTGGGTAAACAGGTTGTAGGTGATGCGGAGGGTCAGTTGCTTGTTCTTCGCCAGCTCGGCGATGACATCGTAGTCTTCCGGGTAGTTCTGGAAGCCGCCGCCGGCATCGATGGCGCTGGTGAGCCCGAGGCGGTTCAGCTCGCGCATGAACTGGCGCGTCGAGTTCACCTGATATTCCAGCGGCAGCTTCGGCCCCTTGGCCAGGGTGGCGTACAGGATCATCGCGTTGGGGCGGGCGATCAGCATGCCGGTGGGGTTGCCGGCCGCGTCGCGCTGGATCTCGCCACCGGGCGGGTTGGGGGTGTCCTTGGTGTAACCCACGGCACGCAGGGCGGCACGGTTGAGCAGGGCGCGGTCGTACAGGTGCAGGACGAAGACCGGCGTGTCGGGTGCCGCCGCGTTGATCTCATCCAGCGTGGGCATCCGCCGTTCGACGAACTGGAATTCGGTCCAGCCCCCCACTACGCGCACCCACTGCGGGTTGGGGGTGCGGTCGGCCTGTTCCTTCAGCATGCGCAAGGCGTCGGCCAGCGACGGTACGCCCTCCCAGCGCAGCTCCAGGTTGTAGTTGAGCCCACCGCGGATCAGGTGCAGGTGGGAGTCGTTCAGGCCCGGGATCACTGTCCTGCCACCCAGGTCCACCATGCGGGTGGTGCCCGAACGGTGCCGCATCACCTCGTCGGCTTCGCCGACTGCAAGGAACGTGTCGCCTTTTATGGCCACCGCCGTGGCCTCGGGGTGTTCCCGATCCACCGTGTGAATCCGGCCGTTGAACAGAATCAGATCTGCGCTCATGGGAGCTTCTCCTGAAGGGGCCGGTCGTCGGGGCCGGCCCAGGTTGGCTTGCCTGCCGCCGCTCAGTGGCCTTCGCCGCCGCCGAACATGGTCTTGGCGTAGATCAGGCCCAGGCCATAGCCGCCGCCATGCGCAATCGAGGTGGCGACGGTTTCGTTGTAGGTTTCCCCGCGCGCCCAGTCGCGCTGCAGTTCGAGCAGGTACTGCAACGAGGTCATCGGGCGGGCGCCTTGTTGCACCATGCGCTCCATCGCACGCTCGTGCGCTTCGTCGGAGACGTCGCCGCAGGCATCGGCGATCACGTAGACCTGGAAGCCCTGATCCAGCGCCGACAAGGCCGGGCCGACGATGCATACCGAGGTCCACAGGCCGGCCAGCACGATCTTGTCCTTGCCGATCGCATTCACCCGCTCGGCGATGCGGCCGTCTTCCCAGGTGTTCATGGTGGTGCGGTCGATCGCCGACTCGTCGGGAAATACCGATTTGATTTCATCGAACAGCGGGCCGGAGAAGCTCTTCTCCGCCACGGTGGTCAGAATGGTCGGCACGCGGAATTCCTTGGCAGCCTTTGCCACCAGGGCAGCGTTGTTGCGCAGGGTGACCGCGTCGATCGACTTGGTCGCAAAGGCCATTTGCGATTGGTGGTCGATCATGATGAGGGTGTGGTTGCTCGGGTCAAGCAAGGTCTGGCCAGGCTGGGCTTTGGCGATGGGCATGATCGTCTCCTGTATAGAGGCTTCTCGATGGGTGGGTGACTGTCGCGCAAGACCGGTGCGCCGGAGGCAGGTCCGGCGGCGGCGTCTTGTGTTGGAAAGGTAGTTTTGCTGCCCCAATGGCACAAGCGAAGATTTCCGATCGGCCTGATCACATTTTTCGAACCCCATGGCAAGCCGGCTGGCGGCGCGCTACGCTGTCACCTGGCCTGTGGGGAAAAACGAGCGATGAAACTGAGTCTGGAAGCGCTGGAAGTGCTGGATGCAATCGACCGGCACGGCTCCTTTGCCGCGGCGGGGGAAGCCTTGTTCAAGGTGCCGTCCTCGATCAGCTACATGATCGGCAAGCTGGAAGAAGACCTGGGCGTCACCTTGTTCGACCGTACCGGCCTCAAGGCCAAACTGACGCCCACCGGGCTGGCCGTGCTGGAAGACGGGCGGCGCCTGCTGCGCGGGGCGATCGCGCTGGAGAGGCGCGCCAAGAAAATCGAAGCCGGCTGGGAGAGCGAACTGCGCATCGCCGTGGACGTCATCCTGCCGTTCCGCATCTTGCTGCCGTATATCACGACCTTTTACGGGGAAAACTCACAAACCCGCCTGCTGTTCAGCCACGAGGTGTCGGGCGGGCCTTGGGAGGCGCTGCTGGACGGCAGGGCGGATTTCGCCATCGGCGCGCTGGATCACGCGCCCAATCTGCCCGGTTTCTCGAGCTGTGCCATCGGCCAGGTGCAGTCCGCCTTCGCCGTTGCCCCCGGGCATCCGCTCGCCGATGCCGTGGAGCCGCTCGACCGCTCGGTGATCGGGCAGTATCGCCAGGTCGAAATCCAGGATACGTCGCGGCAACGATTATTGCGGCCGCTCGATCTGCAAATCGGCCAGGATTTCCTGCTGGTGCCCAATCTCGAGGCGAAGCTGGAAGCCGTACTGGCCGGGCTCGGCTGCGGCTTTTTACCGGGCTGCCTGGTTCAGCACTGCGCCAATCTGGGCAAGCTCAAGGTCAAGGAAGTGAAAGAGCCGCGGCCGCTCAAGCAGTTCTTTGCCGCCTGGAATACCGGCGATGCCGGGCTTGGCGTGCAGTGGTGGATCGAGAAGCTCTCGCAGGGGGACTTCATCAACGATGCCCTGATCGTCAAGACGCTAGCGGCCACGCCTTTGTCCCTGTAAGCGCAGGTCAGCTCCTGCCGGGTTGGCGACAACGGCGGTGCGCGACCAGTTGGCGATCGCCATAGCGATGACAGAGGAAGGTGGTGCCTGATATGGCTGGCAGGGGTAGGCCACTTCGGCCAACGTGGGAGAAGACATCGGGCTCCCCTCGTCGGTGGGAGCCCGATGTTCGTCGCGGTGGTATCGGTTTACTTGGCAAGAGCGGCGTGGATGGCCTTGACGGTGTCGCTGCCGATGCGCGCGGCCATCTCGTTCTGAACCGGCTGCATCTCCTTCACCCAGGCGGCTTTCTCGGCCGCGGTGGGCTCGTAGATTTGCGTCTTGCCCGAAGCCTTGATGGCGTTCAGGGCGATGGTGGTGTCTTTCTCGGCCATCTGGTCGTTGTATTCGGAGGCGTCCTTCATCGCTCCTTCCAGCGTGGTGCGGATGTCCCCGGGCAGGCCGTCCCAGAACTTCTTGTTCACCACCACGGCGTAGCCGCTATAGGAGTGGCGGGTATTGGTCATGTATTTCTGCACCTCGAACTGCTTCTGGGTGTACAGATTGGAAATGTTGCCGTCGGCACCGTCCACCACGCCGGTCTGCAAGGCCTGGTAGACCTCGGACAACGCCATGGTCTGGGGCAGGGCGCCGACCGACTGCACGATGGCGGTGTTCACCTTGGACGAGTTGATGCGGATCTTCAGGCCCTTGATGTCCTGCGGTGTGCGCACCGGTCTGTTGGCGCTGAACACGCGAAAACCGTTGTCCCAGAACGCCAGTCCTTTGAGCCCCCGGGGCTCGAGTTTTTTCAGCAGGGCCTGCCCGACCGGGCCGCGCGTCACTTTGTGCACCTGGTCTTCGTTCATGAAGAGATAGGGCAGGTCGAAGACCTCGAATTCCTTCAGCCCCATCGGACCGAATTTGCTGGTGGTCGGCGCCAGCATCTGCACCGCGCCCAGTTGCAGCGCTTCCAGTTCTTCCTTGTCCTTGTACAGCTGGCTGTTGGGATAGATGACGACCTTGACCTGGCCCTTGGTGCGTTCTTCGGCCAACTTCTTGAAGTACTCGGCAGCCTGGCCCTTCGGCGTGTCGGGTGCGACGACGTGGCTGAACTTGATGACGATGGGGGTGCTGGCAAAGGCCGGGGCGGTTGCGCTAAAGGCGGCGGCGATGGCCAGCGAGGTGATCAGGCGCTTCATGAATCTGTCTCTCCTTGACGTTGTAGGCTTCCTGGCCGTCGGGCCAACAGCGATCGTGATCGTGTCTGCCGTTCAGGCTCTTTTCATGGCGTCGCGCGGTGGCGGGTGTTCGGCCAACCCTTGGTTTGGTGGAGGCTCCGCTTCCGCGCTTCGGTGAGGCCATTGTCGCCAGAGACTTCTCTTTTGTTAAATGCATTATTGTTGTGTATTGATGAGTTTTTCTGTATTTGGCGAGTGGAGGAAATTCCGTACCGGCAGCGGCTGGCGCGGCGCAATCCAAGATGGCGGCGGAGGCGCGTTCCCGGCGCCTTGACCAAAAAAAGAGCCGCCCTGATTGCGGGGCGGCTTAATGGAGTCACACTGTGGAAACGGTGCCGATCATGCTGGCTCGCGGTGCGGGCGGAATCGGGGTTTTCTCTGCCTGTACTGGCAGAGGCCATGTCCGAATTGTGCGCATCCGATTGGCATGAGTAAAATGAATTGATATAAGTGATTATTGAGTATTGCTCATGAAAATCGACACCATCGGCGTGCAGGCCTTCATTGCCATTGCGGAAAGCGGCAGCTTCCAGACCGCCGCCGAAAGCCTGTTCCTGTCCCAGGCCGGCATCACCCGACGGCTGCAGAATCTCGAGGAGTACCTGGGCGTCAAGCTGATCGAGCGCACCACGCGCTCGGTGGCGCTGACCCGCGTCGGCGAGGATTTTCTACCGCATGCCAAGCGTTTGCTGGGTGAGCTTGCCAGCTCGCTGGGCGAAATCCGCGATACCGGCAAGCTCAAGCGCGGCAGCGTCACCATCGCCTGCGTGCCGACGGTGGGGGTGCGCTTCCTGCCCCGGATCATCCAGGCCTATTCGGCCAAATACCCTGACAACCGCATCAAGATCCTCGACCACACCTCCGCCGGGGTGTCCAGCGCCGTGCTGCAGCGCGAGGCCGAGTTCGGCATCACCATCGCCGGCTCGCACCATGCCGAACTGAGCAGCGTCCCGCTGTTGGAGGACGACTTCGTCCTGATCTGTCGTGACGACCACCCGTTGAGCGAGCGCACGCAGCTCTCCTGGAAAGAGTTGGAGCCCTATTCGCTGATTTCGATCGGCCAGTTCAGCGGCAACCGGCCCTTGCTCGACCGCGCCCTGGAGGGGCAGAACCTGGCCCTGCAGTCGGTGTACGAGGTGCAGCGTGTTTCCACCGCGCTGGGGCTGGTGGCGGAAGGGGTCGGCGCCGCCGTGTTGCCGCGCCTGGCCTTGCAGAGCGACGCCTACCCGCGCATTCGCGTGCTGTCCCTGGTCGATCCGGTGATCGCCAGGGGCTTGGTGCTGATCGCGCGTAAAACGGCCGAATTCTCGCCGGCCGCCGGCGCGCTCTACCAGATGGTGCGCGAATCCACGGAGCGTGGTTAGAGGGTTGAGCCACGGCAGGTGCGGTCTGGGGCCGCGACAATGCCGGTTTCCGGGCTGGGCGCGGGTCGAAATGAGCGCTGGCATGGCTATCGTCACCGGCCTGAAGTCCTGCCTGAGTCGGAGTAGATCAAAAATCGAATTAGAAGGGTGGCATAGCTCGCGCCAGGGGCTATGCTGAAATCAGATTTCTCCTCTTTGGGCCCCGCCAGCGTTGCCGGGGCCCTTTTGTATTTCCACCGCCTGGGCAGGAAAGGCAGGGAGCGCATGCGGCAGCCTGTGTCAGCAAGGGGAACTCAGCCCTTGCGAGCACGATGTCGTGACAAAAGCGGGTACAATTTGCGTTTACGCTTCAAGACAAGATGGAAAGCTGGATTTGATGGTGTGGGTCCTATTGTTGCTGTGTGTGGTGGTGGCGGGTGCCTGGCTGGTGCGTAGTGGTCGGTTGCCGCTGGAAAAGCTCACGCACTGGTTTGATCGTCTGTTCGACATTGGCGATGACCGGCGTGCCGAGGAATGGGATGACACGACCTTGTTCGAGCCGGTGCCGCGTCCGAATCAGCCCGCCTCGCCGGCCATGGAAGAGGCACGACCGGTGCCGGCGCCGAATGACGCCGCGTCCCGCCCCGCATCCGCGCCTCCGGCTCGGCGCACTCCGTCGATGCCGGACCCCGGTCTGCCGCAAGTTGAACTGCCGCGCTTCCAGGCTCCCCAGCGCCGTCCGGCCGAGCCTCAGCGGGTGCAGTCCGGGGCAGCCGACGCCGTGGAATCTCGTTCCGCGCCAGCGGCGACGGCTCGCCGCGGCTCGGTCGCACCCGCACCCGCACCCGACAGGAACCTGCCCCATGTCGAGCTGCCCCGTTTCCAGACGCCCGCCCGCCGCCGCCAGGCCGAACCGGCCAACCCGGCGCTGCCGGTGATCGGGCTGGCCGATGTGCAGCATAACCTGCACGCCGGCGTGCGACGGCGCCAGCGCGAGAACGATCTGAAAGGGGCGGGGCGCTCCCGCGCCGGGTTCGAGTCCACTGCCCCGGAGTTGCCGCTGATCGGTGCCGACGAGGTGAGGGCGCAATTGCGCCAGATCCATGGCGACAAGCCGCCGCAGCACTTCACCCCGGTGGCCAAACCGCTCAAGGGTATCCCGGCGCCAGCCAGCCCGCGCCCCGTCGTGGTGCCGCCGAAACCGGTGATCGCCACGCCGCCCCTGGCACGGCCGGCCACGGTTGCCGCGCCACGCGCCCCCATCATGCCGCCGGCCGCGATGGAGCCGCCTTCGGCGATTCGGACCGTTGTCGATGCCGCGCCTGTCAGCATGCCGAGCGCTCCGGCCATGCCCGAGTTTGTCGCCGTAACGCCGCCGCCGGCCCCGGCGACAGCGGTTGTGACGGAGCTCCCGCCACAGTGCGAACCGGCTGTTCGTGTGCCCGCGCCGGCTCCCGTGCCAGCGGTGGGCGCCGCGCCGGTTGCCGTCGCGGCGCCCATCATGAAGATGAAGGCCGCTCCCGACGAGCCCGCCCCCCGGCCGGATCCCGTGGCGTCGGGGCAAGCGGCGGTTGCCGCGCCTGCCTGGAGCGCAGTGTCAAAGCCGGCGGCTGCCGTGGTTGAGGAGGTCGAGCCGGAACCTGTTGCCGTCACGCCACCCGAAACGCCGCAGCGGCCGGCGTCCGGTCTGGTGTGGGAAATGATCAGCGAGCGTCCCGCATCCGCACCCGCACCCGCACCCGCAACAGGTTGGCCGAAAGCTGAGCCCGTTGCCGACGCCCCGGCCGCGCCGGCCTATCCCGTGTCCGAGCCGGTCGAGATCGAGGCCGAGGATGCGATCTGGCCTGACGTGGAACCCGCCCGCGCGCCCGCGGCCCCCGTGCTGCACAAGCACCCCTTGCCGGTGATCTACGGCGAGGCCTGCCTGCCACCGCTGGAGCTGCTCAACCCGGCCGACGGTTTCGAAGAACCTCAGAACGAGGAGCTGCTGCTCGAACGCGGTATCGTCATCGAGGAAAAATGCGCCGAGTTCAAGGTCAAGGTCAGCGTGGTCGATGCCTACGCCGGCCCGGTGATCACCCGCTACGAGGTGGAGCCGGCGGTCGGCGTGCGCGGCAACCAAGTGGTCAACCTGGTGAAGGACCTGGCGCGCGCGTTGGGCCTGGCGTCGATCCGCGTGGTCGAGACCATTCCCGGCAAAACCTGCATGGGACTGGAGCTGCCCAACCCGCGCCGGCAGATGATCCGCCTCTCGGAAATCTTTTCGGCCAACGTGTTCCAGGACCCCGCCTCGCGCCTGACGCTGGCGCTGGGCAAGGACATCACCGGCCAGCCGGTGGTGATGGATCTGGCCAAGGCGCCGCACCTGCTGGTCGCCGGCACCACCGGCTCCGGCAAGTCGGTCGGCGTCAACGCCATGATCCTGTCGATGCTGTACAAGGCCACGCCGGACGAAGTGCGCTTCATCATGATCGACCCCAAGATGCTGGAACTGTCGGTGTACAACGACATTCCGCATCTCTTGGCGCCGGTGGTGACCGACATGAAGCTTGCCGCCAACGCGCTCAACTGGTGCGTCGGCGAGATGGAAAAGCGCTACCGGCTGATGAGCGCGCTGGGCGTGCGCAACCTGGCCGGCTTCAACCAGAAGGTGCGCGAGGCCGAAGAATCCGGTCACAAGCTCACCAACCCGTTCAGTCTGACCCCGGAAACGCCGGAGCCCTTGGCGCCGCTGCCGTTCATCGTGGTGGTGGTGGACGAATTCGCCGACCTGATGATGGTCGCCGGCAAGAAGATCGAAGAACTGATTGCCCGCCTGGCGCAGAAGGCGCGCGCGGCCGGCATCCACCTGATCCTCGCCACGCAGCGCCCGTCGGTGGACGTCATCACCGGCCTGATCAAGGCCAACATCCCGACCCGCATCGCCTTCCAGGTGTCGAGCAAGGTCGACAGCCGCACCATTCTCGACCAAATGGGCGCGGAAAGCCTGCTGGGTCAGGGCGACATGCTGTTCCTGCCGCCGGGCACCGGCTACCCGCAGCGGGTGCACGGCGCCTTCGTCACCGACGAGGAGGTGCACGCCGTGGTCGAACACCTCAAGCAGTTCGGCGAGCCGGATTACGTGGAGGGGCTGCTCACCGGCGAAGCGGAGGCGGAAGAGACCGCCGCGGCTGACACCGGAGGCAAGAGCACGGCGGAAACCGATCCGCTGTACGACGAGGCGGTCGAGATCGTGCTGCGCACGCGCAAGCCGTCGATCTCGTCGGTACAGCGCCACCTGCGCATCGGCTACAACCGCGCCGCGCGCCTGATCGAAGAAATGGAGGCGGCCGGCATCGTCAGTGCGATGGAGAGCAACGGAAACCGTACCGTGCTGGTGCCCGACCGCTCTTTCTAGCCCCGGCTTCTCCCCATGACAAAAGCGCGGCTGCGGCGGCGCTTTTGTCGTTTCATGTCCAACGTGGCAAATGCTGACCGGGCCGGCATGGCCAGGAGGCAAGCGGTGAAGGAGCCGGCGGTTCCCGGTTTTCGCCGTCCCGCTCCGGGATAAGACGGATATGAGATCATGGGAAGCATTCAACTAGCGGAGGGATGGCCATGTCACCAATACTGCAAAACCTGCTGAAACTGCTCGATACCCCGCGCGACGGAGCGCTGTTGCGCTTCGGCATCGCCAACGAGTACGTGCATGCGCAAGACTGGGCCGAAGCCGAAAAGCACCTGAGGGCGGCGCTGACGATGCAGCACGACTACTCGGCGGCCTGGAAGCTCCTGGGCAAGGTGCTGGCCTCGGCCGGTCAGGAGCGAGAGGCGCTGGCCGTCTATCAGGCAGGCATCGCCGTGGCCCAGGCCAAGGGCGACATCCAGGCGGTCAAGGAAATGACCGTGTTTGCCCGCCGCCTGCAGAAAAGCCTGGGCGAGACCGGCTGATCGCGCCATGGTCCGCCCCCGAAAGGGGGCCTGCTGCAAGCCCCCGCCTTAGGATGATGCCGATGCTGTTTCACGGCGTCGGATGTCGCCCTGCCCCTTTGAGGTGATAAGCTCGGCGTGCCAATAAACCAAACAACCGTTTGGTTGATCGGAGGCGGGACATGGAGATCAATGGCGGTCATACGGCGGACGACGCGCCGACCTTGTCGGAGCGGCTCGCGGCGCTGCGCCAGCTATGCCGCGAGCGGGACGATTCGACGCTGCAGCAGCGGCTCACGCTGTTGCAGTCCCTGGCGCATCTGCTGGTCGATCACCAGGCTGCGCTGGCGGAAGCGGTATCGGCCGACTTTGGCCACCGCAGCGAGGTGGAAACACGCGTGTTGGAGCTGTTCCCGACGCTGGAGGCGATACGTCACGCCCGGCATCACCTGGCGCGCTGGATGAAGCGTCAGCGCCGCGGTGTGGCATTCTGGTTCTGGCCCGGGCAGGCTTGGGTCGAGCCGCAGCCGCTCGGCGTGGTGGGCATCGTGGTGCCATGGAATTACCCGCTGTACCTGGCGCTCGGCCCGCTGGTGAGCGCGTTGGCCGCCGGCAACCGGGTGATGATCAAGATGTCCGAATTCACCCCGCGCACCGGCCAGCTGTTGGCCAGCCTGCTGGAACGCTACCTGGGGTCCGAATGGGTGCAGACGGTCAACGGTGGCGTCGATGTGGCCCGGGCCTTCAGTGCGCTGCCCTTCGATCATCTGCTGTTCACCGGCTCCACCGAGGTGGGGCGGCAGGTCATGAAGGGCGCTGCCGACCACTTGGTGCCGGTGACGCTGGAGCTGGGCGGCAAATCCCCGGTCATTGTCGCCCCGGGTTTCTCGCCAGCGCGTGCCGCGGCCGCCATCGTGGCCGGCAAGCTGCTCAACGCCGGTCAGACCTGTGTGGCGCCGGATTACGTGCTGGTTTCGGCCGGGGAGCGCCAGGCCTTGCTCGACGCCATCGAGAATGAGGCGGTTCGACGCTACCCGCACTGGGTCGACAACCCCGACTACACCACCATCATCAACCCGGACCAACTGCAGCGCCTGGAAGGGCTGCTCGACGATGCGAAAGCAAAAGGGGCGCAGATACGCCAGGTGAATCCGCCGTCCGAGGACTGGCGCATTCGCCGCGCCTTCCCGCTGACGCTGGTGTGGAACTGCCCGCCCGAGGCCGCACTGCTGCAGCAGGAAATTTTCGGCCCCATCCTGCCGCTGATCGAATACGATTCCATCGAGGCCGCCATCGCCTACGTCAACCAGCGGCCTCACCCCCTCGCGCTCTACCTGTTCGACGACAACGCCCAACGGGTTCGCTCAGTGCTGCGCCAGACCCGCTCTGGCGGGGTGACGGTCAACGAGACCATGCTGCACGTGGCGCAGGGCGATCTGCCCTTCGGTGGCGTCGGTCACTCCGGCATGGGGCATTATCATGGACGAGAGGGCTTTCAGGCGTTCTCCAAGCTGCGCCCTGTCTTCCGGCAGGGGCGGCCGAACGCCATCGCCTGGATGCGGCCGCCCTACGGCACCCGCGCACGCTGGCTGCTGAAGCTGATGCTGCGGCGTTGAGCAGCCGCGTCATCTGCCGGCAGCGCTTACGCCGGCTTGAATGCTGGGGGTGGTAACTGGCGGGCGATCTGCCCAGCCAGCTCGACCAGCCCCTGGTTGAGCGCCCTGACCAGGGCCGGGTAGCCGTCCCCTTGCTGGCGGGCCTCGATGCGGAAGGGGTGGCGGCTCGGCGTCGCCGACCGTCCGTCGCGTAGCAGCCAGTGCCCGCTCAGCACGGCACGTCCATTGAAACGGCCGTTGAACTGGTCGAACACGACTTCCAGCACCGGATCACGCGGGCCGCCGCCGCTCAGCGGGGTGGACCAGCCGTAGTGTGGCCGCAACTGGCCCAGCTCGGCGCTCAAGCGGCGGCCGATGGCTTGCTCCGGCGGTTCCGCCCAGAGGTTTTGGCGGGCGGTGGCGATGGTGACGTCGTCGCTCTGGTAGACGATGTTGCGGTCGTTCAGGTAGTCGGGTAACCGGACGCTGAGCTGAATGTTGCCCTCGACAGCGACGGCCTGGGGCGTTGCCATGGTCTCGTCCGACAGCCGGTAGTAGTGGATCTCGGGTGCGCTGGCGCAGCCGGCCAGCGCGGCCAGTAGTGCAAGCCCGTAACAGCGCATCATGGTGTGGCTCCTTTCGGCTCGGGGTCGCGGGCGGAACGGTTGAACAGCAGGGCGTTGGGGGCTTCGTCCAGGGTGCGGACAACCGGGCGCATCTCCCGCAGCAACTGGTTCAGCGTCGACAGCGATTGTTGCAGCTGCTGGTAAGCGGGGGACTGCGGCGAGACGCCATTCAGCGTTTGCTGCAATTCCTGCAGGGTGCCGCGCAAGTCTTGCGGCAGCTGCTGTGTATCCGGCTGGGCCAGCAATCCGTCCAGGCGCTGGGTCAGGCGGCGTACCTCGCTCAAGGTGCGCTGTCCTTCGGCCAAGGTCTGGTCGGCGGTGTTCAGCGTCGTGTCGAGCTTCAGGCTGTTGAGCTTGTTGAGCAGGGCGATCACCTTGGTCTCGATCTGGGCCAGTCCGCCGCTGGTGGTCGGCAGCACCGGCAGGCCGTCGACGCTGGCGGTGTGCCGCTCGCGCAGCTTGCCGTCGAAATCGAGGTCGACGAACACGGCGCCGGTCAGCAGGCTGCCGGTTTTCAGGCGGGCGTTGAGCCCTTCGCCAATCGCGCGTTCGATTTCTTGCTGCCAGTCGTTCGGGCGGGATTGGGTAAAGGATTCGATGCGGTCGGGTTCGATGCGCAGCAGCACCGGAATGCGCCGCTCGCCAAGCACCCAGCGCTTCTGGCTCTTCAGCGGGTAGGGGAGCGCTTGCACCGTGCCGATGCGCAGGCCCCGGTACTCTACCGGCGCGCCGACCGTCAGGCCACGCACCGATTCGTCAAAGAAGGCCAGGTAATCGATATGCCGCCCGCTGTATTGCTCGTTGATGCTGTCCTGGTCCGGGTAGAGGTTGAACGGCGTCATGTTGGCAACCCGCCCCCCTAACGGTCGGCCGCGCGGAACGTCGAAGGCGACGCCCCCGCTGACCAGGGTTTCCAGCGAGCCGGTGCGTATCTTGAGCCCTTCAGCGGTGGCGCTGATCTGCAGGCCGCTGGCGACCCAGAAGCGGGAGGTGTCAGTCACCAGCCGGTCGTAGGGCTGTTCGATGAACAGCTGGTAGTTCATTTGCCGGGTGGCGGGGTCGAAGTGGGCCGTTTCAACCCGTCCGACCTGAAACCCCTGGTACAGCACCGGGTCGGCCACCGACAGCACCCTCACATTCTGGCCGTTGAGGCGAATCCGCAGCCCCGGGACATCGGGGCCGGTGACTGGTGCCGACGCCAAGGCCTGGAACTCCGTCTTCCGTTCCGGCGATTTGCCCGGCTGCAGCTGGATATAGGCGCCGGAGAGCAGCGTGCCCAGCCCGGATACCCCGGTCTTGTCGATGCGCGGCTTGACCACCCAGAAGCGGCTGTCGACGCTCAGCAGCGAGTCGGTGTCGGCATCGAGCCGGGCCGTGACCCGTACGCTCTTGTTGTCGGGGCTCAGCCGTACGGCGGTGACTTTGCCGATATTGACGTCGAGCACCCGGATGGTGGTTTTTTCCGGGGTGATGCCCTCGGCGCTGGCCATGTTCAGGGTGATCTCCGGCCCCAGCTTGCTCCAGGTGTCGTAGATCATCCACAAGCCCGCCAGCATGGCGATGATCGGTACGATCCAGACCATGGAGAGCCGCCGCAGTGGCCGGGTTCGTGCCGGATGTTGGTTTTCGTCAGTGGAATTCGTCATGTTCTTACCCGGTTGAACCCGGTTGTTTTACATCCCATAACAAGCGTACGTCAAAACTCATGGCCGACAGCATGGTTGCCAGGACCATGCCGCAAAAGGAGAGTGCGGCGACGCCGGGGTGGACCGACATCAGCGAGCCCATGTGCACCAGCGTGACCAGGATGATGACCACGAACACGTCGACCATCGACCAGCGGCCGATGAAATCGATGACGCGGTACAGCCGCGTCAGGTGCAGCGGGTGGACCTGGTTCGGGATGGCGGCGGCGAGGCAGAGCAGGGCGAGTGCAATCATCTTGGCGATGGGGATGAACACGCTGGCGACGAAGATGATCAAGGCAATCGGGTAGGAGCGGTTCTGCCACATCACGAAAATACCCTGGACGATGGTCGACGGGGTGATGCGGCCGAGCGACTCGGTCAGCATGATCGGGTACAGGTTGGCCGGGACGTAGAGCACCACCGCGGCCAGCAGCAGTGCGGCGGTCTTCTGCAGGCTGCGGGGATGACGGGCATGCAGGGTGGCGTGGCAGAAGCGGCAACGTTCTTCGCTGGCCGGCGACAGAAAGCCGCAGGTATGGCAGCCATGGCTCGGTTCGGCCTGGCCCTGCGTGGGGTCGGTGCCATGCAGCAGGTTGATGCGGTAATGCAGCCAATGCGGCTCGATCAGGCTGCCGGTGCGCGTCAGCGCCAGGCTGAAGCCCAGCAGCGCCCAGAACGACAGCCCGAAACCCACCTGGGCCAAGGAGGCCATCTTGATCATGCTGACGATGGCGCCGAGCAGGAACACGTCGACCATCATCCATGGTTGAATCCGCCCGACCAGTGTGGCCAGCGGGCGTAGGCCGGGCAGCCGGCGCCCGGTCTTTATCCCGGAAAACAGGTAGATCACGGTCAGCAGGAACAGCCCGGGCAGCAGCAGTACGCACAGCAGCAGCACGTTGGCCAGCAGGGCGAAGTCGCGCCGGTAGATTGCCTCGGCGTTCTGCAGCAGCGAGATCTGGGTCTGGTTGCCTTGCACGTCGATGGCGAGCAGCGGAAAGCTGCACGCCAGCAAGAGCAGTATCAGCGAGGTCCAGGCGAAGGCCAGGGGGGCGTCGACGGGTGAGCGCGGGATGCTGACCAGGTGCTCGTCACAGCGCGGGCAAAACGCCTCTTCGCCTACCCGCAGGGCGGGCAGGGTGACGTGCAGACCGCACTGCGGGCAGGCCATGACGTGCGCGGGCAGGGTCATCGGCTCGGCCGGGGCGAACGGGGTGGCCAGGGTGGAGGGCATCTTGTGCTGGATCGATAGCGATATAACCGACAGTCTACGTCGAAACCGCGCCGGAGGGAGGTATTGGCCGACAGGGAGGGGCACCGAGCCCGAGGGATGTCGGCAGTTGGCGGGGCCGTCTGACCGGGTCTAGCTGTCGTAGCGGCGGCGCAGTTCGGTGAAGGCGGCCAGGAAGGGCGGTTGCACATAGGGCTTGAGCAGGGTGAGCACCTGCTTCACGCCACGCCGGCCCGACGCTTCGGTGATGACGGCCTTGGGGTGGGCGGTTTGCTCGAAGGCGAACCAGAACTTCACCACCAGCCAGATATTGACCGAGATCGACTCGATATCGTCGTCGTCCATTTCCAGTAGCCCGAGCTGGATGAAGGCGCGAAAGTGATGGCTGAGAATGTCTTTCAGTTCGCTGTTGACGAACTGGTGGTACTCGTTCTGCAGCTGCGGGTTGCGCGCCAGTAGGCCGGGCAGGTCGTAGAACATGAAGCGGAAGCGCCACATCGCGAGGAAGGCGGTGTCGAGGTAGTTCACCAGGTCTTCCACCTGC
Source organism: Pseudogulbenkiania sp. NH8B (assembly GCF_000283535.1). Classification (GTDB taxonomy): domain Bacteria; phylum Pseudomonadota; class Gammaproteobacteria; order Burkholderiales; family Chromobacteriaceae; genus Pseudogulbenkiania; species Pseudogulbenkiania ferrooxidans. The sequence continues at coordinate 2,508,222 of NC_016002.1, read as the reverse complement.
AGCTCGCGTTCGGGTGGAACGGCAAGCCGCTCGGTGATGAAGCGGCGGTATTGCAGGAAGATCTGGAGGACGATCTCTTCCTTGTTGCGGAAGTGGTAGTACAGGTTGCCCGGGCTGATCCCCAGGTGGGCCGCGATGTGGTTGGTGCTAATGCTGCGTTCGCCCTGTTCGTTGAACAGCGTTAAGCTTTCCTCGACGATACGATCGTACGTCTTGATGCGTTTTCGGGTCATGGGGCAGGGTGGCAGCAGGGTGAAGGCCGTGAGTATGCCATGGCTAGAGCTATTACTCTACGGCCTTTTCCGGAAAACAGCGGCACATGAACTGGTGCAGAATCGCCTGTTCGACCCGGTGCCTGTCCTTGGCGGGTATGGAGATGCGCAGAATCAGGTTGTAGCGCTTGTCGTCGATCGGGAAGATGGCAATGCGCGGCTCTACCGACGGGGTGTCGACCAGGTGGCGGGCGGCGATACGTTCCATGTGCTGGCGCGCAGCCTGCACGTGCGGGGCGCACGCCTCCTCGGCGGCGGCTTTCAGCAGGCGTTCGGCCTGGGCCGGCGGGACGCTGTAGGGCACCGCCACGGTGGTGACGTGCACCACGTAGTCGCCCATGTAGTTCTCGCGCACCACCGGGTGGCTCAGCAGCAGGCTGTTGGGGAAGGATACGGCCCGGCCGGTGAGCTGGTGGGCGTCGTGGCGCGGGCCGATCTCCATGATGGTGGTGGAAAACAGGTTGATGTCCACCACCCGTCCGCGCAGGTTGGCGATTTCGATATGGTCGCCCAGGTCGAAGCTGTTGCTGGTGGTGCGGATCAGCGACCCGCCTACGCACATGAAGAGCTCCTTGGTCGCCACTACCAGGGCCGCCGCGAAGGCGACCATCGACAAGGCGATGGTCTCCAGCTGCTTGGCCCAGATGGTCACCATGCCGATCAAGCCCAGAATCACCAGGCCGTTGCGCAGGCTAATCGACCAGCGCCGCCGCACCTCCAGGGGCACGTTGGGGTTGGCCGAAATGGCGCGTATCACGGTGCTGCGCACCACCACCAGCAACAGCACCAGCGCAACCGAGCGGATGATGTCGATCACATAGAGGTGGCTGAGGCTGGCCAGCCAGTCGAACAGGCGCTCCATTCCGGCTTAGTCGTTCAGCTTGACCGCGTGTTCACGGGTCTCGTGGAAGGTGATGGCGGGCCAGCGTTCCTGCGTCAGTTGCAGGTTGACGCGGTTGGGGGCCAGGTAGGCCAGGTTGCCGCCGGCGTCGGTGGACAGGTTGTTCAGGTTGCCCTTCTCGAACTCCTCCAGCTTCTTACGGTCCTCGCACGATACCCAGCGTGCCGACCAGATGCTGGCCGATTCAAATACCGCGTCCACGCCGTATTCGGCGGCCAGGCGCGACGCCACGACTTCGAACTGCAGCACGCCGACGGCACCCAGGATCAGATCGCCGCCGTTGTGCGGCTTGAACACCTGCACCGCGCCTTCTTCGCCCAGCTGTTGCAGACCTTTCTGCAGCTGCTTGATCTTCAGCGGGTTGCGGATGCGCACCGAGCGGAACAGTTCAGGGGCGAAGAACGGGATGCCGGTGAAGGCCAGTTGTTCGCCTTCCGAGAAGCTGTCGCCGATCTGGATGTTGCCGTGGTTCGGGATGCCGATGATGTCGCCGGCAAAGGCCTCTTCCACGATCTCGCGGTCGTGCGACATGAAGGTCACCACGCTCGAGGCGGCAATGTCGCGGTTCAGGCGCAGGTGCTTCATCTTCATGCCGCGTTCGAATCTGCCCGAGCACACGCGCAGGAAGGCGATGCGGTCGCGGTGCTTCGGGTCCATATTGGCCTGGATCTTGAACACGAAGCCGGAGAACGGCTCTTCGGTCGGGGCTACCTCGCGCAGGGTGGCGTCGCGGGTGGCCGGCATCGGCGCCCAGTCGATCAGCGCGTTGAGAATCTCGCGCACGCCGAAGTTGTTGATGGCCGAGCCGAAGAACACCGGGGTCAGTTCGCCGGCCAGGAATTCGTCCAGATTGAACTCGTTCGAGGCGCCCTTGACCAGCTCGATCTCCATGCGCAGCTGTTCCATCTCGAGCGGGAACAGCTCGTCCAGGCGCGGATTGTCGATGCCCTGGATCACTTCCAGATCGAGCGTGATCTTTTCGGCGCCGGCCTCGAACAACAGCACTTCGTCGCGCAGCATGTGGTACACGCCGCGGAAGTTCTTGCCCATGCCGATCGGCCAGGTGACCGGTGCGCAGCGGATCTTCAGCACGCTTTCCACCTCGTCCAGCAGTTCAAGCGAGTCGCGCACTTCACGGTCGTATTTGTTCATGAAGGTGACGATCGGCGTCGAGCGCAGTCGGCACACATTCAATAGCTTGATGGTCTGCTCTTCCACACCCTTGGCGGCGTCGATCACCATCAGCGCCGAGTCCACCGCCGTCAGAACGCGGTAGGTGTCTTCGGAGAAGTCCTGGTGGCCCGGGGTGTCGAGCAGGTTGACGGTATGGTCGCGGTAGTCGAACTGCATCACCGACGAGGCGACCGAGATGCCGCGCTGCTTCTCGATCTCCATCCAGTCCGAGGTGGCGAACTTGCCGGTTTTCCTGCCCTTGACCGTGCCGGCCATCTGGATCGCGCCCGAGAACAGCAGCAGCTTCTCGGTCAGCGTGGTCTTACCGGCGTCAGGGTGGGAGATGATGGCGAAGGTGCGGCGGCGCGCCACTTCTTCGGCAATGCGGGTCAATTCGGCGGACATGGGGCTTGAGATTGGATTCAAAACCCCAAATTTTACCCGATAACGCCCGTCGCAGACACATCGCGCCGGATTCTTTTTCCGGTGCGGGCGTCGGCACCGGGCGCGGATTTCGTTATCATGGCCGTTTCACGTTCACCGGCCGCAGTGCTCCGGCAGAAAAGACCCTTACCATGTTTACCGGCATAGTCCAGGCGGCCGCCGAGGTCGTCCGCATCGAAGAAAAAGAACGCTTCCGCACCCACGTCGTGCGCCTGCCCGTCCACCTGCTGCAGGGACTCGAACTGGGGGCCTCGGTGGCGCACAACGGCTGCTGCCTGACCGTCACCCGTGTCGAGGGCGATCTGGTCTATTTCGACCTGATGCAGGAAACGCTACGCATCACCAACCTCGGCGAGCTGAAGGTAGGCGATCGCGTCAACATCGAACGAGCGGCGCGTTTTGGCGACGAGATCGGCGGCCACGCCATGTCCGGCCATATCCTGTGCCTCGCCCGTGTCGTCGAGGTGGTCGAAAGCCCGAACAACCGCACCATCTGGTTCGAATTGCCGGCGGAGCACGCCAAATATGTCCTCACCAAGGGCTATATCGGTATTGACGGCATCAGCCTCACCATCGGCGCGGTCGACGGCAACCGTTTCTGCGTCCACCTGATCCCCGAGACGCTGGAGCGCACCATCATCGGCAGCCGCCAGCCCGGCGACGCCATCAACATCGAGATCGATCCGCAGACGCAGGCGATCGTCGACACCGTCGAACGCGTGCTGGCGCAGCGCAAGGACTGAAATCCGGCAGAGGGTTGGCCGAAGAGCCTGTCCCATGACCGCCGCCACGAACATCCCACGCGACCGGCACGGCCGCATGAAAGCACAAGGAAAACCGCAATGACCATCTCCCCGATTCAGGACATCATCGCCGACATCAAGGCCGGCAAGATGGTGGTGCTGGTGGACGCCGAGGACCGCGAGAACGAAGGCGATCTGGTAATGGCAGCCGAGCACGTCACGCCGGAAGCGATCAATTTCATGGCCAAGCACGGCCGCGGCCTGATCTGCCTGACGTTGACCGAAGAGCGCTGCAAGCAACTGAACCTGCCGATGATGGCGACCAACAACGGCACCAGTTTCGGCACCAATTTCACGGTGTCGATCGAAGCCGCCGAGGGCGTTACCACCGGCATCTCCGCCGCCGATCGCGCCCACACCACCCTGGTGGCGGTGGCGCGCGAGGCCAAGCCGACCGACATCGTGCAGCCGGGTCACGTTTTCCCGTTGAAGGCGCAAAAGGGCGGCGTGCTGGTGCGTGCCGGCCATACCGAGGCAGGGTGCGACCTGTCGCGTCTGGCCGGACTGGAGCCGGCCTCGGTGATCTGCGAAATCATGAACGACGACGGCACCATGGCGCGCCTGCCCGAGCTGATGGAATTTGCTGCCACCCACGGCTTGAAGATCGGCACCATCGCCAGCCTGATCAACTACCGCAGCGAGACCGAGAACCTGGTCGAGCACGTCGGCCAGCGCCCGATCGACACCCCGTTCGGCTCGTTCGATATGCACGTATTCCGCGACACCATGACTCAGGCCACCCACCTGGCGCTGGCCAAGGGGGATATCCGTGCCGATCAGGAAACCCTGGTGCGCGTGCACGAGCCGCTGTCGGTGATGGACCTGATCGATCCGCTCGGCAGCCCCCACTCCTGGACCGTGCCCAATGCCCTGGAAATCATCGAGGAAACCGGCAAGGGCGTGATGATCCTGCTGCATCGCAACGAAACCGGGCTGGATCTGCTGGCCCGTGCCTTGCCGCAGCAAGAAGCGCCCAAGGCAAAATGGGATGGCAAAACCTTCGGCATCGGCGCCCAAATGCTGAAATCGCTGGGGGTAGGCAAGATGAAGCTGATGTCGACTCCGCTCAACCTGCCGTCGATGACCGGCTTCGAGCTTGAGGTCACCGGATTCTGCCAGCCCGAACACGTCCACATCGAAATCTAGTAGAATGCACCGTTTTGTTACCGATTTGCCGCGAGGTCACCATGCTTGAAGCTATCCAGCGCATCGATTCCGATTTCAACGGCCAAGGCCTGAAGGTGGGCGTGGTCATGGCCCGCTTCAACGAGAACGTGTGCCACGGTCTGCGCGATGCCTGCCTGGGCGAGCTGCGCGCGCTGGGCGTCGACCCCGCCAACATCACCCTGGCTACCGTGCCGGGCGCGCTGGAAGTGCCGCTGGTGTTGCAAACCATGGCCAAGTCCGGCCGTTTCGATGCACTGGTGTCGCTGGGAGCGGTGATTCGCGGCGAAACCTACCATTTCGAGCTGGTGTCGAACGAATCCGGCGCCGGGGTAACCCGTGTCGGCCTCGATTTCGACATCCCGGTCGCCAACGCCATCTTGACCACCGAAACCGACGAGCAGGCCGAGGCCCGCATGATCGAGAAGGGCCGCGAGGCTGCCCGTGTCGCGATCGAAATGGTCAACCTGCGCAAGGCGTTGCGCGGCTAAGCCGTTCCCTCTGCCGGCGTCGCGTCGCGTCGCCATCGTTCTTTAAAGACAAGGATTCGCATTACATGAAAACGTCTCGCCGTCGCGCGCGCGAATTTGCCGTTCAGGGCATCTACGAGTGGGAGCTGAACCCGGACCGCCCGGCTTCGCTGATCGAGAAACACCTGCGCGAGAACGACTATTTCGTCAAGGCCGACGAAGCGCTGTTCCGTACGCTGCTGTTCGGCGTACTGAAAGATGCGGCAGAACTGTCGCCCAAGATCGACCGTTACTACGAGCGTCCGGCCGACGAAGTCAGCCCGGTCGAGCGCGCGGTCTTGCTGATGGCGGCATTGGAACTGACCCAGCATCCGGAAACGCCGTACCCGGTGATCATCAACGAAGCCATCGAGATCACCAAAACCTTCGGCGGCACCGATGGTCACAAGTTCGTCAACGGTGTGCTCGACAAACTGGCCGCCGACGTGCGCCCGGACGAGGTCGCCTCGCAGCGCTCCCGTCGCGCCCACTAATAAAGCGCCTATTTTCACAGCAACACCCGCTGCCGGCGGGTGTTTTTACGTGTGTGCCCATGAATGAATTTGAACTGATCCAGCGCCACTTCACCCGGCCGGCGGCCAACGCCGTGCTCGGGGTCGGGGATGACGCGGCCATCATCAGGCCGACTCCCGGCCACGATCTGCACGTTTCGGTCGACATGCTGGTGGAGGGAAGGCACTTCTTTGCCGATGTCGAACCGAGGGCGCTGGGCCACAAGACGCTGGCGGTGAACCTCTCCGACATCGCCGCGATGGGAGCCACGCCGCGCTGGGCCGTGCTGTCGCTGGCCTTGCCCCAAGTCGACGAGCACTGGGCCAGCGAGTTCGCTGCCGGTTTCTTCGGCCTGGCCGAAGCACATGGCGTGAGCGTGATCGGCGGTGACACCACGCGTGGCCCGCTCACGCTCTCCGTCACCATCTTCGGCGAAGCCCCTGCCGGCCAGGCGTTGCGGCGCGATGCCGCCCAAGTGGGGGACGACGTCTGGGTCAGCGGCGAGCTGGGCCTGGCCGCGTTGGCGGTAGGCCAGCGGCTGCGTGGCGATGTCGCGCTTCCACCGGAGGTGCTCGCCGTCTGTCGCCGCAAGCTCGACTACCCCACACCGCGCGTCGCGCTCGGCCAGCGCTTGCTGGACGTGGCGCACGCCGCCATCGACGTGTCCGACGGCCTGATGGCCGATCTCGGCCACATCCTGGAGCGCTCTGACGTCGCTGCCGAGGTGTGGCTGGAATCCTTGCCGACCTTGCCCTGGATGGCGGAAAACCGCGGCCGGCTGGCCGACGCCATCGCGGCCGGGGGCGATGATTACGAGTTGTGCTTCACCGCCCCGTCCTCGACCCGTGCCGAGTTGCAAGGGTTGGCCGAAGAACTGGACTGCACGCTGACGCGTATCGGCCGTATCGTGGCGGGGCAGGGAAGCCACCTGCTGGATGTCGCCGGACAGCCGGTGACTCTGCAAAGGGGCGGGTTTGACCACTTTGCGTAAACCTGATTGGGCCTTCGTCCTGCGCCGTCCGGCCCACTTCCTGGCGTTCGGTTTTGGCTCCGGCCTGGCGGCGCGCGCACCGGGCACCTGGGGCACGCTGGCCGCCTTGCCGCTGGCCTGGCTGCTGCATTTGGCTGGGATGGACGGCATGCTGCTGGCCGCGCTGTGCCTGCCCCTGTTTGTCTTTGGTGTATGGGTGTGCCAGGTTGCCGGGGATGCGCTGGGAGTGCACGACTACGGCGGTATCGTCTGGGACGAGATCGTCGCCATGCTGCTGGTGCTGTCGATAACACCGTTCACCGTGACCGGCTGGGCGTTGGCATTCGGGTTGTTCCGTCTGTTCGACATCGTCAAGCCGTGGCCGATCCGCTGGTTCGACCGCCATGTCCACGGTGGTTTCGGGGTGATGCTGGACGATCTGATCGCCGCGTTGTTTGCCATGGCCGTGCTATGGCTGGCCAGCGGGGCTGGTCTGGTATGAGGTCGATCGGGGTCGGGAAACCGGCCTGAATCGGCCCTAGAGACAGCGAGGGTCTCCCGCTGCAAGCTGCTTCGTGGTATTCTTGCGCCCCTCCAACGTGACCCGTCACCATTGCATGATAGACCCCTGTGATCACTACACCCTCGACCTGATTGGCGGGGTGCGCAAAAAGCCCGGCCGCAAGCCGTTGGGTGAGCGCGCCATGAGCGTGGCCGAGCGCAAGCGGCGCAGCCGCGAACTGCGCCGCAACCGCCTGCAGGAGTTGTCGATCACCGTGGAACTCAATCGCGAGGCGCAAAAGTCGCTCGACAAGATGATCGAATGGTGGGGGGTCAGCAAGAAAGAGGCGATCAACCGGGCGTTGCTGATCGCCTGTCAGTCCCAGACTGGTCGTACCGGCATGCTGTTCGATGCCGACCCGCTGTTTTTACAGCCCGATAGCGGGCAAAAGCCGAAGCGTCGCAAGTAAGTCGGGCTGGGTGCCCATTAAGCCTATACTCGCCGGAAACGACGGCCTCTACTCCAGCCACGTTTCTTTCCGTAGGTAGGATGGGTGAAGGCGCTGGCGCCGTAACCCATCAGGCCATGCACCGGAAGTCTGGATGGTTTTCTCAGCGGATCACCCATCCAGAGCAGGATGCGCCACCTGTCCCTCTTTCTGGTTCCCGCCTAGCCTCTACAGCCCGATCCCGGCCAAAAACAGGAACGTGGCAAACAGTGCCACATGCGTGTAGCCCTCGATGGCGTTGGTCTCCCCATCGTGCAAGTTGATGGTCGCCACCAGCAGGGTCAGCAGCACCATGGCGGTCTGCGCGGGAGTCATCGCCATCTGGATTGGTTGGCCGGTAAACAAGGCAATCCCCTCTATCACTGGGATGGTCAGAACCACGGTTGCCAGCGATGCTCCCAGCGCAATGTTCAGCACCGATTGCATGCGATTGGCAACGGCGGCCCGCATCGCGGTCAGAATCTCCGGGCTCGCCGAAATCAAGGCCACCAGGATGGCCGGAACGATCGCGGGCAGCCCGCTGCCCTCCAGTCCTGCGTGCAGGAAAGCCGCCATCAGTTCCGACAACACCCCGATCAACCCGATGCTCAGCACCAGCAGGCCAGCGTGCTTTCCGGTCGAAATGCTCTCGGCCCCGTGTTCGTGCTCTTCCTGGTGCTCGTAGGCGTAATCGAAGAAATAGCTGTGCTTGCCGGTCTGCAGGCGCAAGAACAGGCCATAAAGCAGCGCCATCGCCACGATGGTAAAGGCTGAGTAGGCCTGCCACTTTTCTTGTGGCACAAATTCGGGCACGAACATAGACACGCCTACCGCCACTAGTATCATCGATACGTAGCTGTTGCCCGAATCGAGGTTATACGGCTGCTCCCCGTGCTTCAGTCCGCCGATGATGGCGGCAAAGCCGAGTATGCCGTTGATGTCCAGCATCAGCGCCGAATAGACCGTGTCGCGCGCCAGGGTGGGACCGCCGCCTGAAAGCATCATGATCGCCAGAATCACCACCTCCACCAATACCGCCGATAGCGTTAGGATCATCGTCCCGTAGGGCTCGCCCAGCTTCACCGCCAGCATCTCGGCATGGTGAGCCACGCGCAGGGCGGCGCCCATGATGGTGGCGAGCAGAATGGCGATGACAACAAAAACCACCGGTTTGCTCATCTGGAGCAGGCTGTGCTCAAGGGCAAAAAGAACAATCGCCACAAAAGTGGCGATCAAAAGGTTTTTTTCGGAGAGTATGGCCTTCATCAAAAATCCGCAGTTGTATTGATCCGGAATATCATAACAAACACTGGGCTGACGTGTGACGCGGCGCTAAACCAGCAACTGTTTTGGCCCTCGATCGGGAACGCCAAGTTCCTGATGGCAAAGGGGCCGTAGGATGGAACTGGGTCTGCCTTTGTCAGAGAAGTGGTCGTTGCTTGAGGTTGTGGGCATTTTCTCCGAGAACGAAGCCCGACCGGTCTCAGGTAAAACAGAGAGACAGTGCAGAATTCAAGTGGCTGGATGGTTTGGTATTGCTGCTGTAGTTCCCGTGCATCCAGCTTGTCATTTGTGCGCGAAGCGGATGGGTTGCTGTCTCGGCGTTACAAGAGCAATGTTGCGCTTCACGTCCTTCCCTAGCACCAGGCGTATGTCCGTGCTGGTTCTCAGATCGTTCTTTTCCTTGATCATTGGCTTGACCGGTAGGCTGGCACTGAGTCTTTCCGCTTCGGGAGCAAAGCCTTTTCGGTATTCCACCAGCGTTACCGATTGCTGGAAAGGTTTCTGATTGGTGAGACGAGCTTTTGCGAAGCCTTGATCGGCAAGCGCATAGCCGACCCGCTTCGCCATTCCAGTGACACCATTTCCATTCGACACCTCAACACGCGGAACGGGGTGAGTCATTGCGGCCTTCGTTGTTTCTTTCCAGGTCAACATGGCTGCTGGAGCATTCTTTTCCTGTTGCGGCTCATGGAGGTTAGTGCTCGGAGGATCAATGGCAGTTTTTTGCACGGGATGCCCTTCCTCCGCAGTGTAAGGTACGGGCGATGATGTCGGCGGAGGAGCACTTGCCAGAGGTGTTGCCACTGCGACTATGGTGTCCTGCCGTCTCTGATCGACTGCTGTCTTCGTGGGATCGCTAGCCGAGGCCAGGGTGGTGGGGGAGGGAGCGGCTTGGGGCATGCCGGCCAGCAGCGGCGCCGGTTTAGCTTGCTCTCGTCCTCCCAGCTTGCCCAAGGTGAGGTTGCGGTTATTGACGATTTTGAGGTCGGAGGGGTTTAGTGCCACCGCTTTCTCGTAGATGGCGGCGGCTTCGGCATAGTGGCCTTGCAGATAGAGGGTGTAGCCAAGATTGTTGAGGAAATGAGGGCTGCCTGGGGACGTGGTCAGGGCTTTTTGAAATTCGGCGATGGCCATGTCGTAACGGCCTTGTGCCGCATATAACGCCCCCAGTGCATTGTGGGCCTCGGCATACTGGCTATCCAGGGCGAGCGCTTTCTGAAAGGCTGGGATAGCCTTGTCAGCTCGATTCTGTCCCTGGTAGTAGCGGCCGAGTTGGTAGTACGCAGCCGGACTATCATTGGAGTTGCTTACCCGCATCAACGGTTGCATTTCCCATGCTTGTTTTGGCGGGGTGGATTCGCAACTTTGCAGAAAAGGCGCAAGGCATAACAACGGCAACGCCATATACTTTGTTTTCATGATGGGGCCTTCCATAGCGACTGTCTATCAAGTTATGCGATATGACTTATTGCCCGCCACCCATTGTGGGAAGCAGCACACGGTAAATCTGGATAAAGGCCGGTCCGAGCAAGACCAGAAGCAGGGCCGGGAAGATGCAGAAAATCAGAGGGAAAAGCAGTTTCAGTGGAATCTTTGCCGCGGCTTCTTCGGCGCGTAGGCGGCGCTTGGTACGAAGGTCGTCGGCATGCACGCGCAGCGATTCGCCGATGCTGGTACCAAAGCGGTCTGATTGAATCAGCATGGCAACCAGGGTGTCCACTTCCTGTACCCCGGTACGGATGGCCAGATTGCGCAGGGCTCTTTCCTTGGTGCTGCCGGCGCGCAATTCGAGGTTCACCAAGTGAAGCTCGTCAGCAAGAATAGGGCTCTTGATGCGCATTTCTTCCCCAACCTTGAGTAAAGCGGCATCGAGCCCCAGGCCCGCCTCGACACAAACCAGCAGAAGGTCGATGGCATCCGGGAAGTTGTTGAAAATCTCGCGCTGACGGTTTTCGATACGACGGGAGAGAAGGATATTGGGCAGGTAGTAACCGATCCCGGCGGCAAGGAGCATGAACAGCAGGAAATTGGTGCCGTCCTGATGCCCACCGGTCAGGCCCAGGTAGAGAAACAGAATGGTGGGAAACAGCAGCGCGAGAAAGGTCTTGGCGCCAAAGAACAGTGGAACGGCGGACTGGCCGCGGTAACCTGCGTTCATGAAGCGAATACGAATGGGGGAGGTTTCCCAGCCTTCTGCTGGAACCGAGAGCTTGGCGAGTGGGGTCGCGATCTTGACGGCTTTGGCAACCCAGGCTGACGAGTTATCCGAATCGATGGGGGTTTCCGTTTCGGAAATCTTGTCCAGGCGTGCTTTGACGCGGTTGGGTGCCATCTGTAGCGAAATGGTCAGGGCAACGCCAAAAACCGCCACAAAAATGATGCCCAGATAAATCCACTGCGAGGTGTTCATGTCGTTTCCCTCTCAATGCGTTGTGCGGCCGACGATCAAACCTGAATCTTGATGATCTTGCGCATCCAGACAATGCCGGCCAGCATCATGCCGCCGATACCCACCACCATCATCAATCCCGTTTGGTCTTCCCAGAGCACCTTCATGAAGTCTGGGTTGAGCAGGTGGATGATGAGCGCGACAGCAAAGGGCAGGATGGTCAGGATCCAGGCCGAAAGCTTGCCTTCGGCGGAGAGAACCCTGATCGTGCCGTAGAGCTTGAGCCGTGCACGAATCAGCGCGCTGATGTTGCCCAGCAGCTCAGCTAGGTTGCCGCCGGTTTCGCGCTGAATCAGCACGGCGATCACCATGTAGCGAAGATCTGTACTCGGGATGCGGGTAGCCAGGTTCATCATGGCCTCTTGTAGTGAGAAACCATAATTCACTTCATCGAACGTGGTGCGAAACTCGCCGGCGATCGGGTCGGACATTTCGTCGCCTATCATTTTCAGCGATTGCGGAAGGGCATGACCGGCACGCAGGGCGCGGCACATCAGGTCGATGGCATCGGGTAACTGCTCTTCGAACTTTACCAGGCGCTTATGGCGGAAACGCATTACCACCATCCAGGGGATGGTGGCACCAGCCAAACCGACGAGAACCGGAACGAGAAGGGGAAGTGGCAAGAGCTGCAACAGGAAAAAGGTAGCCAGGCCACATGCCAGTGTCAGCCCAAGGAAACTCCCCACCTTGAGCTTGAGGCCAGATTGCAAGAGTATCCGATCCAGTTGGTGCGCGCGCGGGATGCCCAGCAGAAATCGCTGAACGACCTTGGTGTCGCTGAGCAGCCGTTCTTTCATCAGGCTCATCGACTCGCTGTGGTGAGCTCCAGCGGACATGGCCTGCAGGCGTCGCTCGATACGTGTCGCTTCCGGTCCTTTGTAGGTGTTCCAAGTGAGATAAGCGCCTTCCAGCAGGAAGACCACGGCGATGAAAATCAGGACGATGAGTATTGCGAAGGTGGTGTCCATGTCTGCACCTATTCGAAGCGTTTATTGGGGTCGAACAGCGCGTCGGAGATGTCTACACCGTGCGTTTTGAGGCGGTCGATGAATTTGGGTCGAACGCCTGTGGCGCAGAAGTACCCTTGCACTGCGCCATCCATGCCGATGCCGGTCTGAACATAATGGAACAGTTCCTGCATGGTGATGACGTCGCCCTCGGTGCCGGTGATTTCCTGAATGCTGACCACTTTGCGTTTGCCGTCCGTCAGGCGGGCGATCTGGATGATGACGCTGATGGCGGAGCTGATCTGTTGGCGGATGACCTTGGGCGGCAGATTCATCCCGGACATGCCGACCATGTTCTCCAGGCGGGTAATGGCATCGCGAGGCGTGTTGGCGTGAATGGTCGCCATGGAACCTTCGTGCCCGGTGTTCATGGCCTGGAGCATGTCCAGTGCTTCCGCCCCGCGCACCTCGCCAAGGATGATGCGGTCCGGCCGCATGCGCAGACTGTTGCGTACCAGGGCACGCTGGGGTACTTCGCCCCGCCCTTCGATATTGGGTGGGCGAGTTTCCAGTCGGATTATGTGCGGCTGCTGCAGTTGAAGTTCGGCGGCGTCTTCAATCGTGATGATGCGCTCAACTTCTGGAATGAAGCCGGAAAGAATGTTGAGCATGGTGGTCTTGCCGCTGCCCGTTCCGCCCGAAATCAGCATGTTCATCTTGGCCTTGGCCAACCCCTTCAGCACCGTGGCCATGTCCGGGGTCAAACTCTTGTATTCAATGATGTCGTCCATGCGAAGGGGCACGGCGGCAAAGCGGCGGATCGACATGATCGGGCCATCGATGGCCAGAGGCGGGATGATGGCGTTGACCCGCGATCCATCCGGGAGGCGAGCGTCGACCATCGGGCTGGATTCGTCGACACGTCGGCCGATGCGCGACACGATCTTGTCGATGATCTTCATGAGGTGGGCGTCGTCATTGAAGCGGATGTCGGTCAGCTCCAGCTTGCCGCGCCGTTCGATATAGATTTGCTGGTAGGTGTTGACCAGAATATCGGAAATGGTGGGGTCGGCGAGCAAGGGCTCCAGGGGCCCCAGGCCCAGCATTTCATGCTGGATGTCGCGGACCAGATTGCGCCGCTCCGTCTCGTTGAGTGCGGTGTTTTCTTCACTCAACAAACGCTCTACCAGGATTTTGAGCTCATCCTTCAAACGGTCTGGGGTCAGGCTTTCCATGACGGTCAGGTCCACCCGGTCCAGCAGCTTTTGGTGGATGCGCGCCTTCAGGTCATGGTAAGTCTCATAACCCAGGCCTGATGCCGATTTGACGATGTTTTGCAGCGCTTCGGGTGGGGTGTGCAGCGATTCGAGCCGGTCTCGCAAGGACATGATGATTACCCCTCTACATGTGATCAGGCGACAGGGAGCAAAACAAGAATCCAGTCAGCTGATGCGGTGGTTACAGTGAAAATGCCATGCTCGTTAGCAGATCTCGGCCCGTGCCGGGCCTATCATTCCCGAGTGGAAGAAATGGGCCTGGTCATACTAGGGTCGGCTATTACCTTTTTTGAGGTTTCGCCTCCCTTGAAGTGATTCAATAAATTGCCCCACCACGATTCTCCGGAGCTTGCTTCGGAGACCAGCGATTTGCTGAGATCCTGAATGGTTCGTGTTACCGGGTTATTGGGAGATAGTTTGGCGATGGGAATGCCCTGGTTAACCGAGGCGGCAACTGCCCGAAAACTATTGGGTATGGTTTTGAATACGGGCAGGCCCAGCGTTTTTTCAACATCCTCGAGATTGATCTCCCCCCCCTTTTCGTAGCGGTTGACCAGTAACTTGATCTTGTCGCGCGAGTACCCCAGGGAGCGCAGTACGTCGAGCAGGCGACGCGCATCGCGCACGAAGGGCAGGGTGATTTGCAGGACGGGGAAAACGATGTCGGCGTGATCCAGTGCCTTGATACTGACCGGGTCCAAAGCTCGACCAATATCGAGAATGATCACGTCGTAGTGGTTTCGTGCCAGGTTGACCAAGGTGTCGATATGGGCCGGAGTCACTTCCATGGCCTGCACCGGGTCGTCAGGTGCGGCCAGAATACCCAGATTGGGCAACACCGTTATCAGGCTCGATGCCAGAAACGAGGCATCCATGCGATGTATTTGACGAGCCACTTCGGCCAAGTTTACGGAAGGCTTGTGGTCGGTGACGAAAAGCGCGGCATCACCAAACTGCAGGTTGAGATCGATCAGGATGACATTCTTGTCTTCTTGGGTGGCCAGGTTATAAGCCAGATTGGTCGAAAGAAACGTGGAACCGCTGCCGCCTTTGCACGGGATGAAGGCGAATACCTTGCCTTTGGGGCGTGCCGAGTTTTGCAGCATGCGTTTTTCCTCGACACGGGAAATGGCGAGGTTCAAGGCTTCACGGTTTGCCGGGGAGGGGAGTACTTCCCGCACGCCAGCCCGCATCGCGCTCAGCAGGGTTTCGGATGCCTGGATGTTGGATAGCAGAATGACGGTAATATCCGGGTGGCGCAGGTTCAAGCGTGACAAGGCCGAAAAATCCGTCAAATCTTGCTCATCGCATTCGAAGATCAAAATGTCGGGATGGAACTGATCGGCAACCGGCGCCAGCATTTCCATTCCACCAGGAAATACCTTGACGTCACGGTTGATGTCTGCCTCGGTAAAACGGCGCATTTCATCGAGATGCTTGGTATTCAGGGAGACAATCGATATTTTCATGGCAACCCCCATGTAGTTATTGCTATCGTGACGTACGATTTGTTGCGTTATGTAATCGAGCAATCGGGATTTTGATCGGCTCCAGTACCGTTGCTCAGGCTTTCCCTTGTCAGAGTGGTGCTGAATGCCGGAATCCGCCATGAAGTACCGATATAAAGAAAGTTGTAATGAAAGGCCGGTGCGTTGGGAGAGATGGAAACCGTCACGCTTTGACAGTCTGCCGATCCTGTGCAAGTGCTGGGTGAATAGTTAACAGTGATATCCCCCGTGGCGACAATGGGGAGAATCTGCCTCATGGCATTTTTAACCCCAGTGGCATTCATGTCGCATACTATGGCAAGCCTTGCTCCTCGGCGTGTGGCTTCCACCGCAGAATTCCAGGTAAACAGCAGGCGACCAAATTCCATGATTCCCAATAGCAAGGCGAAAAGAATCATGGCGATCAATGCAAACTCCACCGTTGCAACTCCGCTTTGATGCTTTTGGGTTGATGCAAACAACCGTGCTTTGGCCGTTTTCATAGGTTTGCCTTCATCGTGGTATGAATGTCACCAAAGGTGATTGTCGATAAACCCGATGTGACAAAAGGTACCAAGGAAGTAAATTGATAGTTGCTTACCGTGACTGAAACCAGATTCACGACTGGATCGCTGCCTTGTGCATTATGGTTGGCACACCGTGGCCAGTCGCAGATCGTGATGGTTGCTGTTGCTAAGCCGGGAGCCAAAAGTGGGCCGGTATAGCTAGGGTCGGCAAGGCAGGCACTGTAATTACCGTACTTGACGAGACAGGTAGCCTCGGCGTCCTTTGTCCCCGGTTGCTGTGCGGATAGATAGCGGGCCGCATCCCGTGTCGCCTTGACGACGGTGTTGTATTGGTAGAAAGCCCGTCCGAATTCCGTGATGCCGAATGCGATGAAGATCAATGGCATCAACAAGAACGCCATTTCCACCGCGGCAACACCTGCTTGTCTGGAGTAGCGTCGCATCTCCGCCTCCTACCGTACGAGCGCTGGGACTTTGGGGCCGATACCGCCCCCCGCACCAGGCAAGCCCAGGGTAGCGCACGGATTTCCCGGTACATCAGCTTGGCCACGGTATTCGATATAGGTATCCGATCCGGGGGCCTGCATCGGTTGCAGCAGCAGCGCACAGGCGAATTTCTGGATGGGAACTGTCTGAGACCCCGTCCACCCTCCACAATTGACGATAGGCATCAGGACCATACGTCGGTCTGCCCCGTTATCCCTCAACTGGGTGGATGTGGCACTGCTCCCACTGCCAGTCAGACTCAGACC
Source organism: Pseudogulbenkiania sp. NH8B (assembly GCF_000283535.1). Taxonomy (GTDB): domain Bacteria; phylum Pseudomonadota; class Gammaproteobacteria; order Burkholderiales; family Chromobacteriaceae; genus Pseudogulbenkiania; species Pseudogulbenkiania ferrooxidans. Next base: position 2,491,758 of record NC_016002.1, on the reverse strand, counting down.
GGCGGCAGCGTCGCCTTGGTAAACGGTATGGGCTGTGCGAGAGTCTTGAAAATTTGGGCGAGTGCCATCAGTACCGTCATAAGCGTTGTACTGACTTGGCCACGAAATAGGGGTGTAGGCATAGCCAGTGAAGTCGGGAGGCGCATTGCTTACGTTGTAACTCCCCTGATACAGCCCGAAGCGGGTATTCCATGCGTTGGCAATGGATTGCTGCATCCCGGTCTGCCCAACAGGATTTGTAACATTCAGATTGCACTGGCCGGCACCTGTTAACTGGCCAGACAGTTCGCTGGCCCCGCCTGAGGGAGGGCTGTAGTCAATGAGGTTGAAGCTACCGGTAAAACCACCTCCTGCACTAAATCGACTCCCATACCACTTTCCAATACAGAAGCCGTATTCATCTGAATTAAAGCCAAGCGGATTACCATTGATATCCGTACAAGCAGTTCCAGGGCTTGGCTGACTGCAAAGACCTACTGGGATTGCACAGTTGGTTTGGGAGGGAGAGAGGGCTGCGACCGCTTGGGCATTGACACTCTGGGCGCCGATGCCCATAACCTGCATGAACCAGGGCATGATGCCGGTGCGCGGCAGGGTGCACTTGGCGTACTTCATGTTGGGAATGTTGACCGGTGCAACTGCGTTCTTGGTGTAGTAGGTGCCATTCAAGTGGTCGCTGAACGTGACGTCCTGATTTGGCACTATCGTGACGTTGTTGGCTTGAAAATCGACCTTGTTGCGTTGGCCTACTGTTATGCCCGCACTCTCAGCCCTGTTTAGCGACTCAGCATCTCCTTTGAGCTCGGCAGCTGCCGCCAGAGAACAAGCATCGGAGGCATCGCTGAGTTCGGTTTTGGTGATGAATAACCGGCCAAGATCGACCACCAGGCCCAGAAAACCAATCAGCACAACAATGCACAACCCGACGATGATGGCGGCCACACCCTTTTGATGTCGTCGGGTCGGCAGCTGGGCAAAGCGCTTCATGAAACCACCTCGCGCGTTTTGTCTATCTCAATGAATGGCGTGCTATTTACTGCCACCACTTCCTCCACCCAGGACATCAATAGTGAGAATGTCCTTGGTGGAGGCGGGGGTCTTGAACGAGTCGTAATAGCGACCCATAGCCTCTTGCCCCGCTTTACCGTCAATTCCGGCTACCGGATCCATGTTTTGCGATGCCTGAGGATTGATGGTCTGTTGGGCCTTGATCATGTCCACCGACTCGCCGAAATGACTGTCCAGATACGGGGTGGAGGAACAACCGGTCAGCAGCACAGCCAACACAGTCCCACTCATGGTGATCATCAGTTTGTAAGCTTGCATGGCGTGGCCTCCTTATTTCACTTCGAAGCCGCTGGGGGCTTGTGTCGATGCTTCGGGCTGGGGCGAGGCCTCGCTGGCCTTGCTTGCCGAGGGCTCGGGTTGCCTGCCTTCCATGCGGCCACCCAGGAAGAGTTCTGCCCGGTTCGGCGGGATATAGTTATCTGTTGGCAGCTTGTAATCAGGCGGCAACGGTTTCACCAGCCGCGGGGTGACGACAAACACCAGTTCCGACTTGTCAGTCTGGAAGCTGGTGCTGCGGAACAGTGCGCCCAGAATCGGAATTTCGCCCAGGAACGGGAAGGCACTGATGTTGGTGGTGACATTGTTTTTGAGCAGGCCGCCGATGGCAAAACTCTGGCCATCATGCAGTTGTACGGTGGTGGCGGCGCGCCGAGTCGTGAAGGATGGCAGGATAGATTTTCCTGCTACACCGATGGCGGAGATACCGACGCCTTCCGGGTTCAGCTCCGATACTTCAGGAGAAACTTTCAGATTGATGCGGCCACCGTCGAGTACGGTCGGTGTGAAGCGCAGTGCGACCCCGAATTCCTTTTCTTCCAGGGTGATGGTCGACCCGCCATTATTTGTATTGTTCTGTGCCACCGGAATAAAGATCTTGCCGCCGGCGAGGAAGCTTCCCTCCTGACCGCTGATCGCCATGAGGTTAGGTTCTGCCAGAACCTTCAGCAGGCCGTCATCATGTTGGGCATCGATTTGAAATGCTCGTGTCGCACTATCATTGACGCCGCTTAGCAAGGCTTTGCCCAGCGGATCATTGGCAAAAAGGCTATTCCAGGAGTAGGTCCAGCCCCCATGGTTCAGGATGCCTGCGATATTGACGCCGAGCTTGTCGAGCAATTTCTTGGAAATCTCGGCAATTTTGACTTCCAACAGCACTTGCTGCGGGGCATCGACAGACAGCATGTTGATGACTTTGGACTTGCCGGCGTAGGCTTCGGCCAACGTCATGGCTCTGTCGAGCTTGGCGGTATCGGCCACCGTGCCCGTCAGCACCAGCGAATCAGACGCTGCGCTGACCTTGACGTTATTGGCGCCGGGAGAGAGCAATTGGTTGAGCGATGCTTGCAGTGAGGCAGTGTCCGCGCCGACGGCTACGTCGACCAGGGTGCATTGGCCGTTACGCCCGAGCAGGATGATGTTGGTAGAACCGACGCTCTTGCCCAAGAGGTAGATTTCGCTGGGGCTTAGCAGAATTACATCCACGTCGGCCACACCGGATTTGGCACTTCCTCCTGCCGAGGACTTTCCCTTGTCTGCGTTGGCGTCGGAGCTTTCCTTGGGCTGAGCCGCTTGTGACCCTTCCGGGTTCCCCAGCAGGATGCGACTGATGGGCACCGGGGTTTTCAGCCTGAACGATTTGCCGACGGTGACATTGACCAGCGGCGCCGATTCGATCGCATTGCAAGGCGCCACGGTAGAAGGCGTGGCCGCCAGCCGTTTCGGCGTGGTGGTTGCGGCCTGGCTGTAGGAAGCCAGAAGAAGCATGCCGCAGGTGGCGAGGGCGTAAGCACAGGCATTGAGTCCAGGCAGCGCACCAACAGGATTCTTGTTCATTATGGTTCCCTCACGTAATGAGCGGTTTTATCTGGCAATCAGGCTAGAAACACTCACGGTGGCGTGATGTGCCACGTACAATTTCCACACAGGTCTGGGCCGCGGCGACGGTGGGGGCCGTGTGGGCTGGCTTGGTCGCTTTCTTGGCTACTTTGGCGTGCTTCTTGACGGGCTTGGCTGCGGCAGTGGCCTTGGGCGGTAGCGGTTCGTCATGGCCGCGCAGCAAGACCTGCTTGGTGATGCCCGCTGTCTGGACCGGCTTAGGGTCGACCTGATTGCGCAGTACCAGCGAGAGGGTGCCCACACTGCGAGCCAGGTCGAGCTTTTCGGCTTGCTCTGGTGTTACCTCGAGGGTTACGGCATTGACCACTTTCGGCTTGGTGTCGTCCCGGCTCGCTTCCTGGGCCACGGCGAGAACGAGGATGTGCTCCAGCACGATCTTGGAAATACTGGCATCGTTGTTCTGGCCCTTTTTGGCGTCATCGGTGGTATTGACCAGAATGTCGACGTAGTTGCCGGGCAGGGCGAAGCCAGCGACGCCGACGACGTCGTTGACCCTGACCGTCATGGCGCGCTTGCCTTCCATGACGACGGCGGAAAGCCCGCCCTTGGTGCCGACCGGAGCCAGCTTCGATTCGAGGATGGCCTCGCCACGATTCACGCTGGTTTTCAACACCCTGCCATCCAGCGCTTTCGGGTCGAGAATCGCCCCTTCCGGAATGCTGCCGCTTGGCCAGTCGACGGAGCGCAGCATCTCGGGGGACAGTTTGGAGCCGAGGTCGATGTCCATCGAGGCGACGACGACTTTTTGCGCCGCCACGTTGGTCTGCTTGTTGATCCACTGGGATGCCATCACCACGGCCACCAGGCCGATGATGACGGACACCACGATCATTCCGATTGCTCTTGGGTTTTTCACTGGCATCTCCCCGTGCGTGATGTGAGGCTCGAATCCGGGTCAGTCAACCAACCTAGCCTCGGGTGTAGTAGTTTTCCCATGCCCATGACAACATCTTTTCCGACAGTTCCGGTTCCACGCCCTGATAGAAGGCAAAGTCGCGCACCTGCTCAAGCAAATCGCGCGGGATGCAGGCGAGGAGGGGTTTGTCGTGCTTGGCATGCAACTGATCGATGACGAAGCGCAGCCCCGCTTCGCTGAACGGAATATTCATCCGGTTGCAGTTTTGCTCGAAGATGGAGCGATATTCGTTTTCATGGAGTTCCCCGATATAAATCTTGTAGCCGAGGCGCCGCAGGAAGGCTTCGTCGGCCAACTGGCTGGGCGGGATGTTGCTGGAGAAGATCACGATGACGTCGAACGGCACCATGAACTTGGTACCGGTATGCAGCGCGAGGTAGTCGACCTTGCGGTCCAGCGGGACAATCCAGCGGTTCATCAGGGTTTGAGGCGAGACCAACTGGCGTCCCAGGTCATCGATGATCAGCAGGCCGTTGTTGGCCTTGACCTGGGGCGGTGCCTGATAGAAGCGCGTGTTCTGGTCGAATTCCAGATCCAGCATCGACAAGGTCAGTTCGCCGCCGGTAATCACCACCGGCCGCTGGCAGAGCACCCAGCGCGGGTCGTGCCGCACGCCCCGGTCGAGCGAGCCCGCGGCGCCGGTATTGCTCACCGGCTTGTGCACCAGCGGGTCGAAGATCTGGACGACTTCTCCGTTGATCTCCACCGCATGCGGGATGGCCGTGTAGCCGGTAAGCAGCGTGGCCAGGTGCTCGGAGACGTAGGTTTTGCCGCTGCCGGCCGGGCCGTAGACGAAGATGGCCCGGCCCGAATTCATGGCGGCGCCGAACTGGTCCAGCGTGCTCTGCCGCAGTACGAATCCTTCGAACCCTTCGGCGACCAACTCCTTGGTGATCTTCATGCCGCTGACAGACTGCTTGTGCACCATGTCGATGTACGAAACCAGGCTCACCGGGGCCGGGCCGGCGTAATGGCTTTTCTGGAGGAAGGTTTGCGCTCGGCTTCGGCCAACGTCGGTAAGGTTGAAGGCGATGGTGGCTTCGGTGTCGCTACGCCCGGACACTTCGCATAGCTGCTCGGTGCGCATGAAGGCCAGCAGCGGTTCGAGCACGGAAATGGACAGCTTGGTGTGGCTCACCAGTTCGACCAGCCGCATCTGCCCGTGGAAGAACAGGGTCTTGCAGAGCAGTTCCACCAGGAAGAGAAAATCCAGTTCGGTTTCTTTGACGGATTGCGGCGCCTTGGGCAATAACTCTTGGGATGAGCCGCTATTGTGCGACTCCAGACCATCCGGATTGAACATCGTCATTCCTTCCCCGATTATTTGGCACAATCCATAACCTCATGTTGAGAACGTGGATCTTGCCAAATCAAAACTTCAACTTCATAGATAACCCGAAATGCATGTGACTTGGCCCAAAAAAAGCCGCTTTGCGCCGCAAGCCCCTTGGTCCGCCGGATGAGTTATTGTTTTATTGTTGTTCGAGCTTTAATGCTGCGCTGGATTTTATAGTGATCGCCAAACAAAATAACTTGCTGTCCCTAGCGTTATAGCCCAAGCGTAGGGCAGTGTTCCTATCGAATTGACAGGAAAATCATTGACCGGCATTTTGCCTGCGGCGACTTTGCTCATTCCGGCCAAGGTCAGGTATTTCACGTTGTCGATCAGCTGGTGAAGCGATTTCAGCTTCAAGGCACATACCAGGGACAATGCCCCTCCAGCCACAAACGTGAATAACACGATGCCGACGATATCCTGCATACCGGTAAACGCACCCACCATAGCCATCAATTTCACGTCGCCCGCCCCCATGGCGCGTAAAAGGTAGAGGGGCAGAAACAGCACGAATCCCAGCCCCATCCCTTGTGCCGCATCCAGCAAACCCCCTCCACCGAAAAAAAGCCCTTGGCAGAGAAACGCCACTGCTAATCCCCCTAGCACCAGTTTGTTGGGAATCTTCCTGGCCGCCGTATCGGTGATAACGGCGGCGAGGAGGAAGCCTGCAAGCAGGCCCAGCCTCGCCCCAAGCAAGATGCTTATCATTATGGTTGATGACATGATGAGCCGTGTGTCGTTACTGTGGCATGCGTTTTTTTAACTTATTTGATATTAAAGTGCAGTGTTTAGTGCCGTTGCGATGTTGTTAAACACAAGGCTCAGTTGGTTGCCGACGGCTTTAACCGAAGCAATGATCACTACCGCAATGAGTGCGGCAATCAAACCATATTCGATAGCGGTCACCCCTTCTTCGTCCTGGGTGAATTGTTTCAATGCAAACGTCAGCTTTTTCATGGCCATACTCTCCATCATGAGTGATCCCAAAGCAGCAAGGTGCTGCCATTGTCATTGCGCCATAACATCATGGCGCCTTGCTTCATGGCACTCCAGGCTGAAGCATTGGATTGCCAGGTTTCCCTTGGTCCGCCTTCCGGTAGTTGGCATTGTGAAGTTTTTGCTAAGCATACTTCGTTGTCTTTGTTTTAAATGAGGGCATAAAAAAACCGTGTTTTACAGCTGCTGCTCAACCCGGATGGTATTATTTTTGCCGTTAAAATTAGCCTATTTGCATAAACTGCTTTTGGGCGGCATTGCTTGGCTTGCTAATTGCGTAAAAGAGCCCTCTGTTAAACCCAATTTAGTACAACTTGTTTGCGATGCAAGATGAATCGCAAATTTTTATTTTCCATTTGCATTTCTTTTGACTTGCCACAAAACCCCGGTCCCATCTATCACGATTTGATAGATTGTCCGGTGCCTTTATGAATTAGGCTTTGGCCGGGAGGCCGTCTGGCTATAGGGCGCCGCCGATGGCATCCGCAATCTGTGTCGCCACATTCGCAAACAATGCTGTCAGGTTGGTTCCAAGCCCAAGAACAGACGACAGTATCACCACGGCGATCAAGGAGCCCAATAATGCATATTCGATGCTGGTGACACCCTCTTCATCATTGAGGAGTGACGTCAGAATGCTTTTTAGTTTTGACATGGTGGCTTGGCTCATTGTTGAAAGCATCTGTTTATGGTTTTGGTATAAATTACATTTGTTAATAATGCTTATTGAATTACTGGCGGGTTCCTTGAATGTTGTGTGGCCATGTATCCGGGTATGACATGCACTATGGTTTAGGCTGTTCTCAAATGGGTGTCAAGCTCTTGATAATGTTTTGTCATGCACTATAGTGCATCTCAAGGGTGAAACGGGTGTAATTGACAAATCAATTATAAAAATAACGAGGGGGGTTTAAATAGATGGCTTACTTGAAAGGGTTTTTGACGCTGCCGATCGTTATTTTCATCGTCATGTTTATGGTGATCGGGTTTTTCCCCAGATTTGAGGACCCCGATTTTTACTGGCATCTCAAAACGGGCGAGCTTATTGCTAGCTCTTCGCAATTGCCTTGGCATGATGTGTTCACTTATACCAATTCTGGGCATTCCTGGGTCAATTCCGAGTGGATGTCTCAATGGCTGTTGTACCAGTTGTTCCGGCTGGGCGGCTTGAAAGCGGTGTGGTTGTTTACCACTTCAGTTTACGTGTCGTGCTGGGTCGTCAGCTACAAGACCTGTCTTGACGTCCTGAAGGATGAGGGCAAGGCGGCCCTGGCGATTCTGCTGTTCTGTGTGTTCATGGGATTGCTGGCCCCGCGGCCCCATATCTTTACTTTTTTATTGTTCGCCCTGTTGCTCAGGGCACTGTTCCGCTTCAAGTATTGCGCCTCTGACCGGGGGCTGTGGTGGATACCCCTCATCATGCTGCTGTGGGCCAACCTGCACGGCGGCTTCTTCCTCGGTCTGGTGTTGATGGCAGCGTTCACGGCGGCGGAATGGGCCAAGTATTGCTGGCGCGATGCGGCAGGCTGTATTGCCGTTTCACGGCTGACACGACTCTCCCTGGTTGTGCTGCTGGGGCTGCTTGCGACGGCAATCAACCCGCAAGGGTTCAGCTACTGGCTTTATCCTTACAATGCCATTGTGGCCTCGGGCGATATGCAATTCATTACCGAATGGCAGTCGCCCAGCTTTCACCAATGGCTGTTCCAGTACTTTTTGGCCATGGTGTTCATTTTCTTCCTGACCATGGTCTATTCGCGCAGGAAGCCCGACCTGACTGAAGCCGGTGTGTCGTTGATTTACATCGCGGGCGCGTTCATCTCGGTGAGGAACTTGCCTTTGGCCGCACTCGCCATGGCCCCACATTTTGCGCTGTTCTACCGGGATCTACTGGTGTCTGAGGGTTTGCACAAACTTCGATTCCCGATCCAACGGGCAAGCGCTGCTCCACATCCCTTGGCCGCTAGGGCCAGAAAGGCCTGGGCTGCGGGAAACAGGCAGGTTGGCGGGGCGGAAGGAGTGATGAACCTGTTGCTCCTGATATTTGCCCTGCTGGCGATTGTCCTGATCTACCCCTCGCGGAAAAACCTTGCGGAAGAATCTCTGACTGAGCTGATGCCGGTGAAAGCCGTGGATTTCATCCTGGCCAACCACATCGAAGGGCGCATGTTCAATACCTACCACTACGGCGGCTACCTGATTTACCGGTTGTACCCGCAGCAGCGTGTGTTTATCTACGGCAGAACGGACATCTACCCCAAGGGCTTTGTGGAGCGCTACCTGGCAACTTATCGGGGTGACAAGGATTGGAAAAAGCACTTTGCCAGCTACGGCATCGATTATGTCGTGTGCGACAGCTCGGCGCCGATCCGGCAGCTCATTCTGGCGGACGGAAGCTTCAAGTCCGTTTTTGATGATGGCAAGCATTCCGTCTTGCTCAGAAACGTTAGCAAGTATCAGACGCTCATTGCCCGATATGGCCAAAACAGTGGTCGGGGCTGAGGCGGATGCCGCAAAAGGGTCCAGTCAGGTTTGGGGGAGGGAGCGATGAATCTCAACTCGCAGTTTGTCCGGATGATGCGCTGCCCAAGTTCCGGGAGTGCGCTGGTATTCGACGGGCAGGGCCTGTCGAGTTGTGATGGCGCCAATTGCTACCGGGTCAATGCCTCCGGAATTCCCCTGTTTGCCGAAACCCTGTGCACCGAGGATGCCAAGCGGCAGCAGGCGCATTTCGAGAAGGTTCATGCGCAGTATCTCGAAAATCTCGGCTATCCCCATACACAGGAGTATATGGCCCATCTGGACGATGCCTTTCATCGGGTGGTCTCGGATGCCGAACTGGCCGTGACGGCAGAAATCTGTTGCGGCAGTGGCGAGGCGTTTCGCCTCTTGGATCGGCGGGTCGGCAGCGGGGTCGGCGTCGATATCTCCGCCTCGATGCTGGCAGTGGCGCGACGGTATCTGGACGACGAGCGCTACTGCTTCATCCAGGGCGACGCCACCAACCTGCCGCTGAACGATGCCACCTTCGATAGCGTATTCATCATCGGCGGCATTCACCACGTCAACGACCGGGAGCGTCTGTTCAGTGAGATTTACAGGGTGTTGAAACCGGGCGGGCGCTTCTACTGGCGCGAGCCGGTGAGTGATTTCTTCCTGTGGCGCTGGCTGCGCGCGCTGATCTATTGGCTGTCACCCGCACTCGATGAAAAGACCGAACGACCTCTGCTTTATGAGGAAACGGTTCCGGTGCTGGCCCGTGCGGGTCTGGAACTAAAGCACTGGGAAACCCATGGGTTCTTGGGTTACTGCCTGCTGATGAATAGCGATGTGCTGGTCTTCAATCGCCTGTTCCGCTACCTGCCGGGTATTCGAGCGCTGACGCGACTGATGGCGAAACTGGATGGTTGGACGGTCAGGATTCCCGGGCTCCGGCATGCCGGGCTCATTGTGATCGGCATGGCGGAGAAGCCGAAGAGGGCACAGTCATGAAGATTCTTGCCTGTTATCTGGTGATGGTCTTGCTCACGGTTTCGGCCAACCTTTTCTTTAAATCCGGGGCGATGCGTGCGGAGGGCGGGCTGCTGGGCCTGCTCAACATCAAGATCGTGCTGGGCTTCATGTGTTTCGGGCTGGCGGCGCTGTTGTACATCGTCGTGTTGCGGGTGCTGCCGCTGAACGTGGCGCAATCGCTGGCGGCAATGCAGTTCGTCGCGGTGATTATTGCCGCGCATCTGGTGCTGGGTGAGCCGATTGGTGCCACCAGGCTGCTGGGGATCGGTTTGATCTTTTCCGGAATCGTGCTGGTCGGGCGGACCATCACCTGAGTTTGACGTCATCAACGTCGCGCCGTGCTTATCTTGAGCGAGAGGTGCTTATGATCTCGGTTATCGTGCCTGTATATAACGAGGCGGACAATCTCACCGCGCTATACGAGCAGGCGGTTTCAGTGCTCGAGAGATTGGGGCAGCCCTGGGAGCTGATCTTCATCAACGATGGCAGCACCGATGGCAGCCAAGACAAGCTCGAAGAGCTGGCGGCAAAGAATGCGTCGGTGAAGGTGATCAAGTTCTGCCGCAATTTCGGCCAGACCGCGGCGATGATGGCGGGGGTCGATTATGCCGAAGGCCACGTCATCATTCCCATGGACGGCGACCTGCAGAACGATCCGCAGGACATCCCGCGCCTCTTGGAGAAACTGGAACAAGGCTTCGATGTTGTCTCCGGGTGGCGCCAGGACCGCAAGGACAATCCCATCAATCGTACGTTGCCGAGCCGGGTTGCCAACGGGATCATTTCGTACGTATCCGGGGTGCACCTGCATGACTATGGTTGCTCGCTGAAGGCGTACCGGAAGGACATCATCAAAGGCATCCGCCTGTACGGCGAAATGCACCGTTTCATCCCGATCTATGCGAGCTGCCTCGGGGCGCGGATCGCGGAGATTCCGGTCCAGCACCATCCCCGCCAGAACGGGGTGTCCAAGTATGGCATCAGCCGGGTGGTAAAGGTCCTGCTCGACCTGCTGGTGGTGAAGTTTTTGGCCAAGTATTCCGGCAAACCCATGTATCTGTTCGGTTCGGTCGGCGTCGTGATTCTCGCCGTGAGCCTGCTGGTGGTGACCTGGGCGCTATACCTCAAGTTTGTCGAGGGGGTTTCCCTGATTTCGACGCCCCTTCCGCTGCTGGGGGTGATGGCAGGTATCTCGGGTTTCATGTGCATTCTGATGGGGCTGTTGGCCGAAGTGCTGATCCGCACTTATTACGAGGCGCAGGGCAAGACCGTGTATCTGATCGGCAAGACCTGCAACATCAAGCCGCACGGCCTTCAGGGGTAGTCTGATGTGTGGCATCGCCGGGTTCGTGGGAAAGGGCGCATCCGAGGATCTGTCGCGGATGCTCCGACTGTTGAGTCATCGCGGGCCGGATGGGGCCGGGGCGTGGTGTGACCGGGGCCGAGGGGTGTATCTCGGCCATACGCGGCTTGCTATTGTCGACCTGGCCGATGGCCATCAACCGATGTGGACCGCAGACGGCCGCCTGGGGGTGGTGTTCAACGGGGAAATCTACAACCATCAGGCATTGCGCGCCGAACTGGAGCGGGCAGGGCATGTCTTCACCACCGACCATTCCGATACCGAGGTGCTGCTGCACGGCTACCGCGAGTGGGGAGAGGCGCTGACGCACAAGCTCAACGGCATGTGGGCGTTTGCGCTTTACGATCAGGCCCGGCAGCGGCTGTTTTGCAGCCGTGACCGTTTCGGCAAGAAGCCGTTCTACTATACGTTTCAGCAGGACACCCTGGTCTTTGCGTCCGAACTGACCGCCCTGCTGACGCATCCGCATGTCACCGCCACGGTGTCGACCCGGGCCATCCAGAAATACATCGGCTATGGCTACATTCCGGCTCCGCACACACCCTACGAAGGCATTTTCAAGCTGCCGGCGGGGTGCTCGCTCTCCTTTGCGCTGCAGGAACGGGTGGTCGAGGTGGGGCGCTACTGGTCCTTTGTTCTCGAGCCTGCCGAAACGCGCCCTGCCGGCTTCGAACGCCAGTGCCAAGAAGAGCTGACCGCGTTGCTGGACCAGGCCGTTGCCCGGCGCCTGGTGGCCGATGTGCCGGTGGGCGTGTTTCTCAGCGGCGGGGTCGACTCGTCGGCGGTGGCCGCGCTGGCGGCCCGCCGTCTCGAGCCGGGCCAGTTGCAGACGTTCAGTATCGGGTTCGACGAGAAAGGCTTTGACGAGTCGGGCTATGCGCGCCAGATGGCGGAACACATCGAGGCGCAGCACCATGAGCAGATCTTGCGGTGCGAGGTCGCCAGGGCGTTGTTGCCCGAGGTGGTGAGGCGGCTGGATGAGCCGACGGGCGACAGCTCGCTGCTGCCGACTTATTTATTGTGCCGCTTTGCCCGCGAGCGGGTGACGGTAGCGCTGGGAGGCGATGGCGCCGACGAGCTGTTCGGGGGGTACGCGCCGTTTCGGGCCCTGAAGTGGGCGGGCTATTACCAGAAGGCCGTGCCGAAGCTGGTACACCAGGTGATCCAATTACTGACAAGCCACCTGCCGGTGCTGGATGGCTACATGAGCCTCGACTTCAAGCTGAAGCGGGCCATCCGTGGGGTAGGCTATCCCTCCCGGCTGTGGAATCCGGTATGGATGTGCCCGCTCGACGAGCAGGAATTTGCCGAGCTGTTCCAGCAGCCGGTCGACCTCGACGAGGTGTTCTCCGAGGCGATCGACGCCTGGGAGCGCTGCTCGCAAACCGATCCGGTCGATCGGACCCTGCAGTTTTTCACCGATATCTATCTGCAGGACGACATTCTGGCGAAAACCGATCGCGCCAGCATGATGAACTCACTGGAGCTGCGTTCGCCGTTTCTGGATATCGATGTCGTCAACCTGGCACGGACCATTCCATCCGACTACAAGATCCGGCACGGCGAAACCAAGTACATCCTGAAGAAAGCGATGGAGCCTTTCTTGCCGAGGGACACCCTGCGTCGGCCGAAACAGGGCTTCGCAGCACCGGTCGCCCAGTGGCTGAGGGGCAGGAGTCTGTTTTCCGAAAAATCCGGCCTGTCCTGCCTCAACAACGACTTTATCGATGCGGCCTTTGCCGATCACGCGCGTCATCGGAAAAACCATCATTCCTTTCTTTGGAGCCAGTGGGTGTTGGGCATGGTGGTGCCGCCGCGTGCGGACGGGGCGTTGATGTAGTGCGGGTGTGCATGAATCTCTCTGGCGTGGCGAGTCACGCCCCGAAGAGGGGCGGCCGGGGGATCGATACGGTTCTCCCGCCAGAGCTTGTTTGACGAACGGAAGGGGTTGGTCATGGACACGTTGACGGGCCTGCTGTATTCAAAACGCTTCAATCTGTATGTCGGGGCGGCTTTTTCACTGGTCTGGTGGTTGTTTTCTTACGCCCATCTGACCCGGTTTCAGCAGACCCATGACGTAGCTCTGATGGCGGTGGTCTTGTCAGAAACGCTGACGGCGGTTCTTTTTTTCGTGCGCAGCAGCCCCAAGACCATCTCCCTCGCTCCAGCTGACTGGCTGATCGGCGTGGCCGGCAGTTTTCTGCCGATGCTGTTTCGGCCTGTGCTGTGGGGGGTCATGCCAGCGGCGAGCGTGTTGGTGTTGGTCGGGACGGTATTGCAGATCGTCGGCTTGCTGTCGTTGAATCGTAGTTTCGCCATCGTCGCGGCAAAGCGGGAGCTCAAGACGGCCTGGATGTACCGAATCGTGCGTCATCCGATCTATGCCAGCTACTTTCTGGTTTTTGCCGGCTATGTGCTGCAAAACACGTCCCTGGCCAATGTGCTGATCTATGCCCTGTTGCTGGCGTTGCTGTTTACCCGCATTGTTCGTGAGGAGCGCCATCTGGCGCTCGACCCGGCGTATCGGGACTATATGCAGACGGTACGCTACCGCCTGATCCCCTTCGTGTACTAGAAGATAGGCTTCGGCCAACGTTGTACGTTCTGCGATCGGGTGCGAGCCGACAAAAAAACGCCATGAGAGAGGCTCATGGCGTTTTGCTTGAACCGCCTGTCGGCGGACGGGATACTCCTCACTAGGAGGCGGCATCCGCCTTGGGTGGTGCTTCTCCCGTGGCGGTCGAGTGTTCGAGCCAGCCGCCGCCCAGCGCCTTGTACAGAGTCACCTGGTTGGTCAGCCGCGCGAGCCGGGCCTGGATCAGGCCTTGCTGTGCGCTGTAGAGCGAGCGCTGGGCATCGAGCAGCGTCAGCGCACTGTCCACACCATTGCGATAGCGCAGCTCAGCCAGCTGGTAGCGTTGGGTTTCCGACTTCACCAGCGCCTCTTGCGCCGCGATCTGCTGCTCCAGCATGGCCCGCGCGGTCAGCGCGTCGGACACTTCGCGGAACGCCGATTGCACCGACTTCTCGTACTGCGCCACCGCGATCTTCTTGCTGGTGGTGGAGACGTCCAGCCCGGCCGCGTTCTTCCCCCAGTCGAAGATGGGCAGGTTGATCTGCGGAATGAAGCTCCAGGCGAGCTGCCCCCCCTTGAACAGATTGCTGAGCTCGCTGCTCGCGGTGCCGTAGCTGCCGGTGAGCGAGATGCTCGGGAAGAATGCCGCGCGCGCCGCGCCGATATCGGCATTCGCCGCCTTCAGCTGGTGCTCGGCCTGGGCGATGTCCGGGCGCCGTTCCAGCAAGTCGGACGGCAGGCCGGCCGGCAGATCCGCCAGCAGGCCCTGGGCATCGAACGCATTGCCTTGCGGCAGGTCGGCCGGCAACGGCTGCCCCACCAGCAGCACCAGGGCATTCTCGGCCTGGGCGCGTTGCTGCATCAGGCTCGCCAGATTGCTCTTGGCGGTTTGCACCTGGCTGTCGGCGGTGCTCAGGTCGAGGGCGGTGACGGTGCCGACGTCGAAGCGCTTCTTGGTCAGGTCATACGAGCTCTGCTGGGCGGTAAGCGTGTCGGTGACCACCTTCTGCTGCTCGTCCAGCGCACGCAGCGTCAGGTACTGGCGCGCCACTTCCGATACCAGCGAGATTTGCGCCGATTTCTGCGCCTCGCCGCTGGCGAAGTACTGCTCCAGCGCCTCGTTCTTCAGGCTCTGCACGCGCCCGAACAGATCAAGCTCGTACGCGGTGAAGCCGACGGAGGCGCTGTACTTGCCGCTCACGCCGGCGCGTCCGCTGCTCGACAGGTCGGCCGGCAGACGCTGGCGCGTGCCGCTGCCGGTGGCGTCGATCGCCGGGAACAGGTCGGCGCGCTGAATCTGGTACTGCGCGCGCGTCTTTTCGACATTCAGCATCGCCACCCGCAGGTCGCGGTTGTTGGCGAGGGCCAGCTCGATCAACTTTTGCAGCCGTGCATCGGCGAAGAACTCGCGCCAGCCGATGTCCGCGGCATTGCCTTTGGTCGCCTGGGTGGCGGTATCGCCGCCGTAGGCCGGTCCGTTCGGCCATTGCCCGGCCACCGGCGCCGCCGGGCGCTGGTAGGTCGGGGCCAAAGAGCAGCCAGCGAGCAGCGTGGCGGCGAGCAGGGCGGGCAAGGTGTATTTAGTCATGGTGTTTTCCTTCCTGGTCCGCGTTACGCGTTTCAACCGTCACCGGCACCGTCGCAACCGCCGCGTCCTCGTCTTCCATATGGTGCGTGTAGAACTTGCGCTGACGCTCGCTGCCCTTGAAGCGGCTGCGTACGACTACGAAGAACACCGGCACGAAGAAGATGGCGAGGAACGTGGCCGACAGCATGCCGCCGATCACGCCGGTACCGATGGCGTGCTGACTCGCCGAGCCCGCGCCATTGCTGATCGCCAGCGGCAGCACGCCCAGCACGAAGGCCATCGAGGTCATCAGGATCGGGCGCAGCCGCAGGTGCACCGCTTCCAGGGTCGCTTCGATCACGTTCTTGCCCTGAGCCTGCAAGTCCTTGGCGAATTCGATGATCAGAATCGCGTTCTTGGTCGACAGGCCGATCGTGGTCAGCAAGCCCACCTTGAAGAAGACGTCGTTGGGCAGGCCGCGCAGGTGCGCAGCCAGCAGCGCGCCAAACACGCCAAGCGGTACCACCAGCATGACCGAGAACGGGATCGACCAGCTTTCGTACAGCGCGGCAAGGCACAAGAACACCACCACCAGCGAGATGGCGAACAGGGCCGGCGCTTGCGAGCCAGACAAGCGCTCTTCATAAGACTGGCCGGTCCATTCGATACCGAAGCCCGCGGGCAGCTTGGCGACGATTTCCTCGACCGCCTGCATCGCCTCACCAGAGCTCTTGCCCGGCGCCGCGGTGCCGACGATTTCCATCGAGGGCACGCCGTTGTAGCGCTCCAGGCGCGGCGAGCCGTAGCTCCACTTGGCGCTGGCGAAGGCCGAGAACGGCACCATGGTCCCGGACGCGTTACGCACGAACAGCTTCTCGATGTCCTGCGGCTGCATCCGGTACGGTGCATCGGCCTGCACGATCACCTGCTGTACACGGGTGCCGTTGGTGAAATCGTTGACGTAGGACGAACCGAAGTTGGTGCTCAGGGTGTTGTTGATGTCCGCCAGCGACAGGCCCAGCGAGCTGGCCTTTTCCTGATCGATGGTGACCTGGAACTGCGGCGCATCTTCCATGCCCTGCGGACGTACGCCCGCCAGGCGCGGGTCCTTGGCCGCCATGCCGAGCACCATGTTGCGCGCTTCCATCAGCTTGTCGTGGCCCTGGCCGTTACGGTCCTGCAGCATGAAGTCGAAACCGGTGGCGTTGCCCAGTTCCGGAATCGGCGGCGGGTTGAGCGGGTAGATGATCGAGTCCTTGATCTGCGAGAAGAAGCCGAAGGCCCGTCCGATCACGCCCTGCACGTGGTGCTCGCTGGCCTTACGCTCGTCCCAGTCCTTGAGCGGAGTGAACACCAGACCGAGGTTCTGGCCGTTGCCGTTGAAGCCGAAGCCGGCCACCGCGATGGAGTGCGCGGTTTCCGGTTGCTTCAGGTAATACTGCTCCACCTTCTCCAGGATGCCGCGGGTGTTCTCCGCGGTAGCTCCGGTCGGCAACTGAACCATGGTGATCGAGTAGCCCTGGTCTTCTTCCGGCAGGAACGACGACGGCAGACGCGCGAACAGCAGCGCCACCACGCCGATGATGACGAAGTAGAGCAGCATGTAGCGGCCGGTCTTGTGGATGATCTTGGCGACCGCCCCCTGGTACTTGTTGGTGCTGGCCGCAAAGCTGCGGTTGAACCAGCCGAAGAAGCCGCTCTTGGCGTGGTGATGGCCGGCGTCGACCGGTTTCAGCAGGGTTGCGCACAGGGCCGGGGTCAGAGTCAGTGCCAACAGCACCGAGAACACCATCGACGCCACCAGCGACAGCGAGAACTGCCGGTAAATGGCCCCCACCGAACCGCCGAAGAACGCCATCGGGATGAACACCGCGGTCAGTACCAGCGAGATGCCGATCAGCGCGTTGGTGATCTGCTCCATCGCCTTGCGCGTCGCCTTGCGCGGCGGCAGGCCTTCCTCGCTCATGATGCGCTCGACGTTTTCCACCACGACGATGGCGTCATCCACCAGCATGCCGATCGCCAGCACCATGCCGAACATGATCAGCACGTTGATCGAGAAGCCGAACGCCGCCATCGCACCGAGCGTACCGGCCAGCGCGACCGGCACCACGATGGTCGGAATCAGCGTGGCACGGAAGTTCTGCAGGAACAGGTACATCACCAGGAAGACCAGCGCCACGGCTTCGATCAGCGTCTTCACCACCTCTTCGATCGAAATCTTGACGAATTTCGAGGTGTCGTACGGCACGTCGGCCTTCACCCCCGCAGGGAAGTACGGGGACAATGCCTTGACCTTGTCACGTACTGCTTGTGCCGTGGCCAGGGCGTTGGCCGAAGGCGCCAGCTTGATGCCGACTGCCGCCGCCGGCTTGCCGTCGACGTAAGCCTTGGTGGTGAAGGTTTGCGCACCGAGCTCGATGCGAGCGACATCGCGCAGCAGCACACGCGAGCCATCCTTGTTGACGCGCAGCAGGATGTTGCCGAACTGCTCGGGGGTCGACAAACGGCTTTGCGCCCGAATCGTGGCGTTCAGCTGCTGGCCCTTGATGGCAGGCAGACCGCCCAGCTCACCGGCCGACACCTGCACGTTCTGTGCCTTGATGGCGGCGATGATGTCGGAGGTGGTCATCTTGAAGCTGTTGAGCTTGTCCGGGCTCACCCATACGCGCATCGCGTACTCCGAGCCGAACAGATTGGCCTCGCCGACGCCGGTCACCCGGCTCAGCTGGTCGAGCAGGCTGGACGAGATGTAGTTGCCGAGTCCTACCGCATCCACGCTGCCATCCGTCGACGACAGCGTGACGAACATCAGGTAATTACGGGTCGCCTTGGCAACCTTCACCCCCTGCTGCTGTACCTCGGTCGGCAGACGCGGCATGGCCAGTTGCAGCTTGTTCTGCACCTGGACCTGGGCGATGTCCGGGTTGGTGCCGGGCTGGAAGTAAAGCGTGATGGTGGCCTGGCCGGACGACTGGCTGTTGGACGACATGTACAGCAGGCCGTCGATGCCGTTCATCTGCTGCTCGATCACCGTCGTGACGGAGTTTTGCAGCGTTTCCGCCGAGGCGCCGGCGTAGGTGGCACTCACCGATACCGATGGCGGCGCGATGCTGGGGTACTGTGCCACCGGCAGCTTGACCACCGACAGCCCCCCAATCAGCAAGATCAACAGGGCGATCACCCAGGCGAAGACCGGGCGATCGATAAAAAACTTAGGCATGTTGAGCGGTCTCCGTTATTGACCTTGGACGGCCGAGGCGGGGGCGGAAGAGGTCGCCGCAACCGGTTTCACCGGGGCGCCGGGGCGGATTTTCTGCAGGCCCTGCACGATGACCTTGTCGCCGGCTTTCAGGCCTTCGGTGACCACCCACTTGTCGCCGACCGCCGTTTCGGCTTTCACGGGTTGCGCCAGCACCTTGTTGTCGGCACCGACCAGCATCACCGAGGCGCTGCCGCCCTGGCCGCGCTGCAGCGCTTGTTGCGGAATGGTCAATGCCGCCTTGTCGACCGCCTGTGCCAGGCGAGCGCGGGCGTACATCCCAGGCAACAGCTCATGCTTCGGGTTCGGGAATTCGGCGCGTAGCGTGACCATGCCGGTACTCTGATCCACCGTCACATCCGAGAACAGCAACTTGCCGGTCAGGGGGTATTCCGTACCGTCGTCCAGGACCAGGCGGACTTTGGCCTGGCCCGGTGCCACGCTCTCCAATTTGCCGCTGTCAAAAGCGCGGCGCAGGCGCAACATGTCGGAACTCGACTGGGTGAAGTCGAGGTAGATAGGATCGAGTTGCTGCACGGTGGCGAGCAGGGTGGGCTCGTTCTGGCCTACCAGCGCGCCTTCCGTTACCTGGGCCTTGCCGATGCGGCCGGGGATCGGGGATGTCACCGAGGTATAGCCCAGATTGAGCTTGGCGGTCTGCACCGCCGCCTTGCCGGCGGCCACGTCGGCCAGCCCCTGTTTCACGGCCGCGACCGCGTTGTCGTAATCCTGCTTGCTGACTGCATTGACCGCCACCAGCTCCTTGTAGCGGCCCTCTTGCAATTTGGCCTGGGCCAGCGTCGCTTCCGATTTGGCCAGCGACGCCTCGGCGCTCAGCAGGCTTGCCTGGAGGGGGGCCGGGTCGATACGGAACAGCAATTCACCCTGCTTGACGTCGCTGCCTTCGTGGAAAACCTGTTTCAGCACAATGCCGGCTGCACGTGCGCGTACTTCGGATACTCGATAAGGATTCAGTCGGCCCGGAAGCTCGGTCGACAGAGCCAGGCTTTCCTGCTTGACGGTGACGACGCCGACTTCCTGTGGTTGACCCGCGCCGGGGGGCGGCGTCTGCTGCTTCTCGCCGCAGCCGGTCAGGACGGCTACCGCCGCAAGGGTTGCGGCTGTGACCAGACGCAATGAGGAGTTTTTATTGATGCGCATGGAACGCTCCCGATACTCAAGTGGGTGATTGGGTATGGCTAAGTCGAAGACCCGAGAGAGACGGGCTATGGGAGACAGCCGGCCTGCTTCTCGTCTGGAAATGCAAATATCCTAATTATGCGATTTTCTGGTGATCCTTACATCTGGACGGCGCGTCAACCATGCGGGTGCAGCGGCGGGGAGGCCGCTCTGCCTTAGGGCGATGGCAGCAGCCATAAGACACATCACCAGGCTATTAAAACCACACTAATAAAGTGGATTACACGGGGTGCTGGGAAATTACCAAGCTGGCTGATAGTATATATACATTCATGAATGTATGTCTATGACGTGTGGGGCGCTATGAACGCCTTGCCAGTTCGGGAGAGGCTTGATGGCCCGCAAAACTAAAGAAGAGTCGCTGGAAACACGCAGCCTGATTCTCGACACGGCCGAGAGGGTCTTCGCCGAGCAGGGGGTGGCCTGTACCTCTCTGGCAGATATCGCCACCGCCGCCGGGCTGACACGCGGTGCGATCTATTGGCACTTCAAAAACAAGGTGGACGTGTTCACGGCGATGGTCGACCGGGTGAGCCTGCCGATCGAAACCCTGTTCGCTGACGTGGTGGACAATCCGCAACATCCTGATCCCCTTGGTGAATTGCGTGCTGCTTGTCTGAGCATTCTGCAAAGCCTGGTGCGCAACGAACAGCGCCGGCGCGTGTTCGATGTGCTCTATCACAAGTGCGAACTCACCGACGACATGGGGCCGGTGCTGCAGCGCCAACAAGAGTGCCTCGTAGAGTGTACCGACCGTATCCGCCGTATCCTGCAGCGGGCGGTTGAGCTGGGCCAGTTGCCGGCCGGGCTCAACATCGCTCGCGCCGACATTATGCTGCATGCCTTGGTCAGTGGTTTGATGGGCAACTGGCTATTCAGCCCCGAGAGCTTCGACCTGGAAGGCGAGGCCGCAAACCTGCTGGATGGCTACTGTGAAATGCTCAAATCCTGTCCTGCGATGCGCCGTCCCTGAAGTAACGACCCGGCGTGCCTGAACCGGGCATCAACCTCCGGTGGCGTCACTCCCGAGAGATGGGTTGAGTGCCGTAAGCGGCAAAAAATACCGTCAGCGCGGAGCGCACATGCTCGGCGATTTCCTGGTCGGTCGGTTTTTCCCTGACGCCCCACAAGCACTCATCGGCCAGCTCGGATGTCAGCAGAGCCAGCAAATGCAGGGCGGCACGCCATGGGTCGGCCTGCTTCAGGAGCCCCAATTGCATCTGTTGCTCCAGGTAATGGGCGATTCTGGTTCGGCCAACCTTGGGCCCCTCGTTGTAAAACAGTTGCCCGATATTGGATCGTCCGGCCTCTGTCAGCATCATGCGGCGAATCGCCAGCAGGTCGGGGCTAAGAATCTCCCGCAGAAAGCCGATCGCGAACGTCTCCAGCGTCTCGGCCAACTGTTCCCCAGTCTCCAGCACGGTAAAGACCGGCTGTACCCGCGCGGTACACAAGTCCCGCATGACCTCGCAAAACAGCTCTTCCTTGGACGGAAAGTAGCTGTACAGGGTGGCCTTGGAACCGCCCGCCCGATTGGCGATTTCCGACATGGAGGTGGCGGTGAAGCCCTGCTCCATGAATATCTCGGCGGCCGCATCGATGATGCCTTGCCGCTTTGCCTCGCTTTTCACTCTCACAACATGACGCCTTAAATTGAACCAATGAGTTCAGTTTTGCTTGACGAGGGGAAATCTGTCAAGTTATAAACTGAACCGTACAGTACAGTTTACAAGGAAATCACCGACATGAGCGCTTCATCACCTACGGGTTTGCTGCGACGTGCCATTCCCCTGGCCATCGTGCTCGCCTTGGCCGCCTGCGCCAGCGTGCCGGATCTTGGCCCGTTGCCACAACCCAAATCCCTGGGCGTCAGCCCAAATGCGGGGCAGGTCCAACTCGACGCCAGCTGGTGGCAGCACTACGGTGATGCCCAGTTGAATCAGCTGATCGACGAGGCGCTTCGCAATGCCCCCGATCTGGCTGCAGCCGATGCGCGGGTGCGCAAGGCCATCGGCGCGGCACAGCAGGCTGGTGCCGCCACACTGCCTTCGGTGGGGGTGAATGCTTCGCTGAGTCGTATGAAGCAGAGCTACAACAACGGTGTTCCGGCCGCGTTTGTGCCACAGGGGCTCAACAAC
This sequence comes from Pseudogulbenkiania sp. NH8B, assembly GCF_000283535.1. Lineage (GTDB taxonomy): Bacteria > Pseudomonadota > Gammaproteobacteria > Burkholderiales > Chromobacteriaceae > Pseudogulbenkiania > Pseudogulbenkiania ferrooxidans. The sequence continues at coordinate 2,469,928 of NC_016002.1, read as the reverse complement.
TCTGTCCGGGCCACGCTCGACCTGAGCTACGAAATCGATTTCTGGGGCAAAAACCGCTCGGCCTTGGCTGCGGCCACCAACGAGCTGGCGGCGGCCGAAGCCGATGCGGCGCAGGCGCGCCTGACCTTGTCGACCGCCATTGCCTCCGCGTATGCCGAACTGGCGCACTTGTACGCGCAACGGGATGCGGCACAGCAGGCCCTTGATATCCGCACCCAAAGCGCACAGCTAATGAAGGAGCGGCAGCAGCAAGGGCTGGAAACGCTGGGCGCCGTGCGCCAGGCGGACTCCCGCTCGGCCTCGGCCAAGGCCGAGCTGCTGGCCATCGAGGAATCCATAACCTTGCAGGGTCATCAACTGGCCGCCCTGATGGGGGCCGAGCCGGAGCGGGGTGATCGCATCCAGCGGCCGGCAATCAACTTGGCACAGAACATCACTGTTCCCGCGCAACTCCACGCCGATCTGCTCGGGCGCCGCCCGGACCTCGCCGCCGCGCGGCTGCGTGCCGAGGCGGCGGCCAAACGGATCGATCAATCGCGGGCCGAGTTCTACCCGAATATCAACCTGTCGGCTTATGTTGGGGCGCAATCCTTGGGGCTGGGCTTGTTGACCAAGGCCGGCTCCGGTATTGCCGGTTTCGGCCCGGCCATCAGCTTGCCCATCTTCCGGGGTGGTCAGCTGCAAGGCCAGTACCGCGTCACCCGGGCCCAGTACGACGAAGCCGTCGCCAATTACGACCAGACCCTCAATCGCGCATTGCAGGATGTCGCCGATGCCTTGAGCAGCCAGGCGGCACTCGATGGCCGGCTGTCGGCACAGCAGGAGTCGCTGGCGGCAGCCGAGGATGCCTTGCGCATCGCTCGTAACCGCTACCAGGGTGGCCTGGCCACCTACCTGGACGTATTGACTGCCGAAGACAGTGTAGTCGCCAGCCGCCGCTCGCTGAGCGATCTGCAGACCCGCCGCTTGAGTCTCGATGTCGCTCTGATCCGCGCCCTTGGTGGCGGTTATCGCGCGGCATGACAACAGATACCAATTCAATAATCCAAGGAATTCATCATGTCTGAAACGTTGACTGCCACCGCGCCGCTTCCTCAAATCGACAATGCGGCCAAGCGCAAGAAACTGTTCCTCGCTCTGGGCGGTGCGGTAGCGCTGTCCGCTGCGGCCTATGGTGCCTACTGGACGCTGGTCGCCTCGCATCACGTCACAACCGACAACGCCTATGTCGCCGCCGAAATCGCCCAGGTGACGCCGTCCATCAGCGCCAACGTCCGCGCCGTCAAGGTGGTGGACACCCAGGCGGTAAAACGGGGCGATGTCCTGGTCGAGCTGGACGACACCGATGCCCGTCTCGCCCTGGAGCAGACCGAGGCCGAACTGGCGCGGGCCGAGCGTAAGGTCAAAGGCTATTTGGCCAGCGACGATGGCCTGCAGGCCCAGGTCAGCGCTCGCGATGCCGAACTGCTGCGCGCCAAGGCGCAGTTGAGCTCCGCGCAAAGTGATCTGGAGCGGGCCAAGATCGACCTGGAGCGTCGTCAGGCGCTGGCGAAATCCGGCTCGGTATCGGGTGAAGAGCTGACGCATGCCAAGACGGCCTACGACACCGCCAAATCTGCCCTGGAGGCAGCCAAGGCTGCGCTGGCTCAGGCGGAGGCCAACAAGCTGGCGGCCCAGGGCTCGCTCAAGGCCAATCAGACGTTGACCGCGAACACCACCGTCGATACCAACCCGGAGGTCGCCCTGGCTCGCGCCAAGCGTAATCAGGCACGCGTGGATCTGGAGCGCACCGTCATTCGTGCCCCGATCGACGGCGTGGTGGCCAAGCGCCAGGTGCAAGTGGGGCAGCGCATCCAGTCCGGTGCGCAGTTGATGTCGGTGGTTCCGCTGCAGCAGGTGCACGTGGATGCCAACTTCAAAGAGGTGCAGTTAGAGAAGGTACGGGTCGGCCAACCGGTCACGTTGCATTCTGATATCTACGGCTCCGACGTGGTGTACCACGGCAAGGTGGCAGGTTTCTCCGGCGGTTCGGGCTCGGCGTTCTCGCTGATTCCGGCTCAGAACGCCACCGGCAACTGGATCAAGGTGGTGCAGCGCCTGCCGCTGCGCATCGAGCTCGATCCGGCCGAGCTGAAGGTTCACCCGTTGCAGGTCGGTCTGTCCATGACTGCCACCGTCGATACGGCCAGCAATCTCTAAAGGGGTCTTGTCATGAGTGCTCACGTCGCTGCTGCACAGACCAAGCCGCTCGAAGGCGGGGCGCTGTGGCTGGCTGCATTGATGCTGGCAGCCGCCAACTTCCTGGTGGTGCTCGACACCACTATCGCCAATGTGTCAGTGCCCAATATTGCTGGCGGATTGGCCGTGTCAGCCAGTCAGGGTACCTATGTCATCACCTCGTACGCCGTGGCGGAGGCCATCATCGTTCCTTTGACGGGCTGGCTGGCCGCCCGCTTCGGCACGGTGCGCCTGTTCGTCGTCTCGATGCTGCTGTTCGGGCTGTTTTCGGTGCTGTGCGGCTTTGCCAACTCGATCGAGCTGCTGGTGTTGTTCCGCGTATTGCAGGGCTTGGCCGGCGGTCCGTTGATGCCGATGTCCCAGACCTTGCTGCAGCAGATTTTCCCGAAAGACAAAGCCGGTGCCGCCATTGGTCTGTGGAGCATGACCACGCTGGTGGCACCTATCATGGGGCCGATTCTGGGGGGCTATCTCTGTGACCAGGTGGGGTGGTCGTGGATCTTCTTCATCAATGCGCCGCTCGCGATTGCGTGCAGTTACTTTGGCTGGCAGATGCTCAAGCGTTTTGAGGGCAAGCTGATCAAGCTGCCCGTCGACGCCGTCGGGTTGGCCTTGCTCATTGCCTGGGTGGCGGCCTTGCAGTTGATGCTGGACGAAGGGAAAAATCTGGACTGGTTCTCGTCTCCCGAGATCGTGGCCTTGGCGATCGTCGCCGTCATCGGGTTTGCCGCCTTTATGATCTGGGAAATGACGGCCAGCAACCCCATCGTCAATCTGCGCGTGTTCCGCCATCGTGGTTACTGGGCCAGCGTGCTGACCATTTCGCTGGCCTTCGGCTCGTTTTTTGGCGCCACGGTCCTGACGCCGCAATGGCTGCAGAGCTATATGGGCTACACCGCCACCCAGGCCGGTTATGCCACGGCCATGAGCGGCATCCTGGCGGTGATCGCCGCGCCGATCGCGGCACAGATGTCGACCAAGATGGACCCGCGGCCGCTGGTGTTCTTCGGTGTGATGTGGCTTGGCGGTGTGACACTGTTCCGTAGCTTCGGCACCTCCGATATGGGTTTCTGGCAGGTGGCCTTGCCCTTGTTGTTCCAGGGGCTCGGCATGCCTTTCTTCTTTGTCCCGCTCACTGGTCTGGCCATGGCCAGCGTGGAAACCGAGGAGATGGCTTCCGCCGCCGGTCTGATGAGTTTCTTGCGGACGTTATCCGGCGCTTTTGCGACGTCGTTGGTCACGACCTCCTGGGAAGACAAAGCTTCCTACAATCGGGCTGAACTATCGGGCTTTATCGATTCGACCGGGCAGACTTTGCAGAGCCTGACGCAGAGCGGCATGAGCGTCGAAACCGCCAGGGGCATGATCGACCAGTTGGTGCAGTCGCAAAGCATCATGCTCTCGACCAACCAGATTTTCTGGCTGAGTGGGCTGTCGTTCGTGATTGCGGCGTGCGCGATCTGGCTGGCACCGCGTCCGACCAAGGTGGCGGATACCAGCAACGTACATTAGTAACGTTGTCTGGTGGGCGGCGGAGGCCGCCCGTGTTCAAGAAAGGTCTTGAGCGTGCCCAAGGCAAAAGACCTTTCTTGCTCTTGCATTGATAGATTCTAAAAGACGCTGGTGGAACGCCCGTCCTGCCGTATAAGCCCCTGCCGTTTCTGGCACGTCCTGCGCCATCTCTTCTCGCTATTTCTTCTTCCGATTGCGTGCTCGCCAGTGGCCTGTGCACCATTTTGGCCCGGCCATTTGACCTGGCTGTTCTCATCCAGTGCTCCGAAGAGAATGAATCTCCCCGGTATGATCCAAAGGATTCTGTCAGTTTTGATGGTACTGAAAAACCAGGTAGATTTTGCAAGAAGGAACAGAATTCTGTTACCAAGTTGGCCTATGCCATCCTCACTTCGAATACAGTATCTCAATAAGCCATGTGACGGCGCAGCCTCAATTAAGTAGCGTCTTGCCTTACACGGCGCATTTTATTTTTAAAATCCACATCGTGATCCCCTTGGACACGGTCGGCAGTGCTGAAACGAAGCTTGTCTTCGAACAATTCACGAAACAACTCCCAGACCTTGGTTTTGCCCAAGGCCAGCGCGGTATGATCTTCATCACTCTGCTGCACCAAATGACAGGGATTTCAATGAGAAGCACTATCAATTTGGCGTCTGTAATCTGGCCGCATATCACAACTCTCCTTGTTCTTGATTAAAGTCAATTGATTGACGGCAAGATTACAGGTTTGTAATTTATGCGTTAGCTTTCTGACAGAAAGTGAGGCCTAGGATAAGAACGTAATCTGACAAAAGGAGAACCATCATGGAAATCAGTTTACGTGACTTATTAACCGTCCTTCATGGCATGGGATTTGGTGCTCTATTCATGCTGGCATTTAGTGGTGCTATCGGTGAGTTTTACCGGATGTCTGCGTTGGGTCCTACAATGACGTCAGACCAGAAGAGTAATGCGCTATTACGATTCTATCTGATAGGGATGGTTGCCCTGTCGTGGCTCACTGTCTTATCGGGAGCCTATGTTGTTTATCCATGGTATCGCGCAATTCCCCCTTCCGGAGTGACTGACCTTTTGGCCTATCCACGGCGGCTCCTGATTTCCAATCCGACAACGAGTGGGTGGCACGATCTGGGGATGGAATGGAAGGAACACGTGGCCTGGATTGCGCCAATCAGCATGACCATGGTCGCGTATGTCTACGCGAAGTATGGCCCCAGCCTAAGCAAGCTCCGCGATCTGCGTAAGGCTGTCCTTATTTTCACCGTGGCCGCTTTCTTGGCGTCTGGAGCAGCAGGAGCCTTCGGTGCCTTCTTGAACAAGTATGCTCCGGTACGCGGTGGTGAAACCATTCATCTGATGAAGGGAGAATAATCATGGATAGAATGATCGAGGGAAAGCAGAACGTGTCCGCATTGGAAAAGGAGATTCCCACTGGACCTGGTGCGGCAGCCATCCTGGCGGCAGGCATCGGTTGCGCAGCGCTCGGTATCTTTGCTCTCCTGGGAGATGCGTTCAAAGGGATCGCTGCATTCTTCAACTTCTACAACCCTACGGGCCCATTATCGGGAGTCACGACCTGTGCAATCGCGATATGGTTGGCCTCCTGGTTTGCTCTCGATAAGGTGTGGGGCAGCCGGAATGTGCCGGTAGGAAAAGTAAGTGCCATTGCTTTCGTGTTGCTTGGCGTTGGGCTGGCACTGACATTCCCTCCAATCATGGATTTACTACAAGGGAAGTAACTAGCTTCATAATGAAAGCCCTCGGATGGTAGCATCTCCATCCGATGGCTTTGTTATTTTTTAAATACTATTTGGAAAAATCATGTTGAAGCGTGTCAATCCATTACAGGAAGAGGCGTCGATTGTACCTCCGTGTATCGTGACAATTGACTTAGTAATAGCCAATCCCAGTCCAATATTGTCTGATCCACCTTCTCGGCGAGCAGCGTCAACACGGTAAAGCCGTTCGAATATATTGGAGAGATGTTCGGCAGGAATCTCTGGACCAGGGTTGGTGACAGATATCCAAATCGCTTCTGTACTCTCTTCCACAGAAATTTCGATCGTCATGCCATCTGGAGTGAAACGAATAGCATTGGAGAGTAAGTTAGAAAGAGCACGCTGGAGCATCAGCTTGTCTGCAATCAATGTCGCCGTTCCACTTTTTTTCAGGTTAATCCCACGATCAGTAGCGAGTACGCAATAGTAATCAATTAAACGATCAATTTCATCGTGAAGCACTATTTCCTCACGCTTTGGAACCAACTGTTGGTTATCGGCTTTGGCGAGAAAGAGCATATCCGATATCATCCGCGAGAGCCGCTCAAACTCTTCCATATTGGACTGAAGCGCATCGCGGTAATCGGTAATATCTCGCTCTCGACTAAGAGTTACTTGAGTTTGCATCATCAGCGCATGGACGGGGTTGCGCAATTCGTGGGCTATATCTGAAGAAAAATTAGATAGGCGCTGAAAAGAATCATCAAGCTTGGATAACATCGTATTAAAGGAGTTGATCACGGCCTGCAACTCTCTTGGGGAATCCAATGCGGGGATTGTCGTACCAAGCCGCTGTGCCGAGACATTTTCCATCGTCTCTGACAAAACATAAAGTGGCGAGAGGCCCTTGCGTACCACCACCCACCCCAACCACCCCATTGCCATCATGGCTAACACCATGCCAAACCAAATGAACTCTTTAAAGCTGCGTAGGAAGTTTTGATTTTTGGAGATATCCAATCCAATTTCAACGGTGGCTGTCTGAGCGGGGATGGTGCCAAGATTGAGGCGGCTTGCAATGACGCGGTACGTGCGGTCTGCATATTGTACGGTCACGGGCTGGAGCTTATTTACCCAGTTTAACTTCGATAGGTAATCCAGAGTTCTGCCGGGTCCCGTCGAGAATAGAGCCTTTCCATTTTGGTCGGCTATTATGATGGCGATCCCGGGGTGTCCGAGCACAATTTGGTGTAATCGGGACGGAAGCGTTTCAATGGATGAGGGGGACGTGATGTGTAGCAGTTCATTTTGAATGAACTCCATCTTCCCATACAACTCCACGGCATCCCGTTCCAGAAACTGGTTCGCGCCTGCATGCTCGAAAAGCAGGCCGGCAACGAGAAGGACACCGGCAGAAGATGCGGCAAACAGGAGACTAAGTCGTGCCGTCAGGGAAACAGGCTGCTTCATGGTGCCAAGGCATCTAGTACGTAGCCCATGCCTCGTACGGTGTGAATCAGCTTTACCGGAAATTCATCGTCAACCTTGGCGCGGAGCCTCTTGACCGCCACGTCGATGACGTTCGTGTCGCCATTAAAATTCATGTCCCATACCTGGGAAGCGATAAGCGAGCGGGACAATACTTCACCTTGTCGACGCATTAGCAGTTCAAGTAGAGTGAATTCCTTGGCCGTTACCGCGATTCTTTGCCCCGCACGCATAACACGCCTGCGAGTCGGATCAAGCTCCAAATCGGCTATGCTCAGCGTGTGCGGCTGTGGCGCGACAGATGCCCTGCGTAGCAAAGTACGCGCCCGCGCCAGGAGTTCAGAAAAAGCAAATGGCTTGATGAGATAATCATCGGCTCCAAGCTCCAACCCCTTCACCCTATCCTCTACCTGATCGCGGGCTGTCAGGAATAAAACTGGCACAGTACAGCCCGCTTGGCGTAGCTTCTGAAGAACTTCCCAGCCATTCAACCCTGGCAACATGACATCGAGCACGACGAGGTCGTACCCTCCTGACAATGCTTGCTGAAGCCCCCCATGGCCATCATTTTCGAGGTCCGTGACAAAACCAGACTCGGCCAACCCTTGCTTGAGATAGCTCCCTGTCTTGGGTTCGTCTTCGACGATGAGGATCTTCATTCGGCCCTTCTCCGCAAATGTTGGTTTGAATGGCAACTCTCTTACTCGTAAAAGAGTAGTCATCCCGATGTGAAGCATATTGATCCATGTCATCACTTGGCCTCGCCACTGAATCGCCCCAGCTTCACTAGACACTCTTGAGCCATTGGAAATATTGCTTCTCAAACTCAACCGGCGATAGCCCATTTGCGGAACTATGCCGGCGCTTCGGGTTGTAGAACATCTCGATGTAATCGAAGATGTCTCGACGGGCTTCCTCCCGATCGTGATAGGTTTTTCGCTTGATGCGCTCCCGCTTCAGCAACTGGAAGAAACTTTCCGCCACGGCATTATCGTAGCAGTTCCCGCGCCGACTCATGCTGGGCACCAAGCGATGGGCCTCCAGAAAGCCCTGCCAGTCGTAACTACTGAACTGACTCCCTGGTCGGAATGCACCAGCACCTCCTGCTTTGGCTGACGTCGCCATACCGCCATCAACAATGCATTCAGCACCAGCTCTCTATCGATTCGTGATTGCATCGACCAGCCAATGATCTGTCGCGAGAACAGGTCGAGCACCACAGCCAGGTACAGCCATCCCTCATGCGTGCGGATATACGTGATGTCGGTCACCAAGGCTTTATTCGGCGCGCCCACTGTGAACTGGCGCTGCAGGTGGTTCGGCGCAACCACCGCCGGGTGGCCACTGTAATGTCCAGGGCGTCGGTGGTAGCCCGTCTGCGAATGCAGACCCACCTGCTTCATTAGCCTTGCCACACGATGTTTGCCGCAGCGCTCCCCCCGAGCCTGTAGGTCGTCATACACCTTGCGGTACCCATGGACACCGCCACTCGCTAGCCAGACCTGTTTGATTTGCCCCAGCAAGCGTTGGTCTTCGCGGACCCGGGGTGAATGCGGGGAAGCTTTCCGGGCGTAGTAGCCACTGGGACGCACAGACATGACACGACACAGACGTCAAATAGGGAACTGCTGCTCGTGGGTCCGGATGAAGGCATACCTTACCCGGACTGCTTGGCAAAGTATGCGGCGGCCTTTTTTAGGATGTCGCGCTCCTCGGTCATCCGTTTCAGTTCTGCCTTCAGCCGGCGGATTTCGGCTTGCGGATCCGCTGATTCGGCAAGCTTGGCGCGCTTAGGGTCGTAGCATTTCAGCCATTGATACAGGCTGTGGGCAGATACGCCGAGACGGCTGGCTACTTCGGCGACGGGATAGCCGCGCTCAGTGACTTGCTTGACGACTTCAATCTTGAACTCTTCGGGGAAACGCTGCCTGCTCATGACACCTCCTTCTTGGTCCAGGTGTGAGGCTCATGAGGTGTCTAGAAAAGCGGGGGTATGCGTTTGGGGAAGCATAGAGATGGAATTACTTCCGAGCGCTCCTGTGTACTGAGCTGTTTGGCATGGCCGCCATAAAATTTAATGTATATTACGTATAACATGTAATAAATACTATTATATCAAAATCTGCAATGATTATTTACATAATCGTTGCTATATAATGCTGGAGTAACAAAATCGGGGGGCGGGATGAGCGGGTGGGAATTGAAGGGGTTGCCGACCTCATGTGAGGTGGCGGCGCTACTCCAGCAGGAGGGGCTTGCTTTCGTGTTGGGGAGTCGTTCGCTGCGACTTGATCAGGCATGCCAGATCAACGCGGCCAATGACCTCGAGGCGATTGAATGCTGGCTTGCGACAATAGATAACCCCAATACGCATCGTGCCTACAGGAAAGAGGCGTATCGGCTGGCCTTGTGGTCGTTCAGTTTTCAGCAAAAACCGGTTTCAGGCTTGCGGGTGGAAGACTTGCATCGTTACTTCGATTGGCTGGCCGGGCCAATGCGCCATCCGGAATGGCCGGCGCATTGGCGCTTGATTAATGGTCCGCTGAAGGAATCGAGCCGTCGGCAAGCCAAAATCATTCTGCAGGCGTTATTCGACTACCTGGTCAACGCCTCCTATCTGGCGGTCAACCCTTTCCGCTTGCTCGGTAAAAACCAGCGCGGCCGCGAGACCGTGGCGCCGGCAGGTTTCGACGAAGAGGGGCAGGTGGCGATCAATCGCTGGATCGAGCCGGATTTGTGGGGGTGGCTGGTTGATTTTCTCGATGCATTACCGGTATCGACGGCGACCCGCCGGGCTCGGGTTGAACGCTTGCGCTTCCTTTTGGAGTGGCTGTACCGGACCGCGGCACGACGGAGCGAGTTGGCCGGCGCCCGCATGGGACATATCCATCGAACGCAGGGGTTATGGCTGTGGCGGGTGATGGGTAAAGGGGGGCGGGTGGTCGATGTGCCGCTGGACCGCCAGGCGATCGACGCTATGGTGCGGTATCGGCGGTTCCGCGGCTTGCCTGATTACCCGCAGCGGGGAGAGGGAGGCGTGCCGCTGGTGTCCGCATTGGACGGCGTCGGGGCGATCCAGGGGCTGCAGATCTATAGCGCCTTGAAGTGGTTCTTTCGAATGGCCGAGCCTGCGGCGCGCTCGCTCGATGTGCAGTGGGGTGAAGCCCTGAAGGCAGCTTCGACACACTGGATTCGTCATTCGCTGGCGTCGCATGCAGCACGGGCCGGCGTGCCGATCCACTTAACGGCAGAGCGTTTGCGGCACAAGTCGCATGCCACGACCCAGCGTTACTACATTCATTCCAGCTTGAAAGAGCAGGTCGAGGCGTTCGATCGCGATTTGTTGCGACGCGATGGGGATGAATGACGTAGCGCAGGATGAAAATGAATTGATCTTATAATCATGTGTTGATGTTCGGCGGCGCGGTGATGCTGGCCGATACGATAAGAAGAGAGGGTTTAGATGGGGGCGGATATTTATTCCCGCATTCGCCAGGTGGCGTTTGAGTTGGTCGGCGAGGGGGTCTGGCCTACGGTGATTGAGGTTCGGGCGCGCCTGGGCACCGGCTCAAACACCACGATCAACAATACGCTGAAGGAATGGCGCCAGGAGTTCCTGTCGCGCGTGGCTGTATCCGCGCGCCGGCCAGACTGGCCGGCAGGGTTGGCCGAAGCCTTCGAGCAAATCTGGCAACGCGCTTGTGACGACTCTGACAGTCGGCTGGAGTCGGTACGCCAGGAGTGGCAGGCAGAGCTGGCGGCCGAAAAAGAGGCCGGCGGCGAGTTGCGTCAGGCGCTGGAGAGTGCGGAGCTGGCTTTGGTGGCGGCCCGGCATGAGCTTGACATGGAGTCGGCCAAGCTGGCCGCGCTGGCGGGGCAGCTGAAGTCGGAGCAAGCGCGCTGCGAGTCGCTCGAGCGGGCCTTGCAAGAGCGTGGCCAGGCGTTAGAAAAGGCGCTGGTTCAGGTAGAGAAAATTCAGCAAGAGAGCGAGGGACGATTCTCCGAGTTCCGGGAGAAGGCCGAGCGCCAGGCGCAACAGGAGAAGGAAGAAAGCGCCCGGCGCGAGGCCTTGGCGTATGAGCGCTTGGAAGGCTTGCGCGTGCGGCTCTACGAGCAGATCGAAGAAGAGCGCCAGCAGATGAAAGCCACTGAGGAGCGCCTGGAGGGCGAGGTGCTCGCTATGCGCAAGGAGCTTGGCCGGTCCACGACGCTGTGGCAGGAGCGGCTGACCGAGCGAGAACGAGAATGCGGACGCTTGTCGGCAAGGCTCGAGACGCTCGAGGAGCAGCGCGAGCAACTCCAGCGCATGCTCGACAGCGAATCGCAAAGCCGCAACCGGCTCAATGAACAGTTGCTGGAAATGTCAGCGGTGGTGACGCGTGCCGATGCCGAACGTCGATCGATGGTGCAGGGGTATCTGGAGCAGTTGGTACAGGACCTCGGCGCGGCGTCGGCCGAGATCGTGCACATGGATGCTGTAGCCTTGCGGCAGTGGCTCGAGATCAGGGTGCCGCGTTAGCTGGTGCGGCGGTAAAGAGCCGGCCAAGTGGGGCGACGATACTCTCGAGGAAGTGGGCGTCGACATCGTCAAACTGGCTGAGCTGTTCCGAATCGACGTCCAATACGGCGGCGACCTGGCCGTCCGGCAGGCGTACCGGGACAACGATCTCGGAGCGGGAACTGGAAGAGCAGGCGATGTGACCCGGGAAGGCATCGACGTCGGGTACAACCAGCGTACGGTTTTCCTTCCATGCCGCACCGCAGACGCCCTTGCCGTGCGGGATGCGTGTACAAGCGATCGGCCCCTGGAACGGCGCCAGGACCAGTTCATTATTCTTGACAACGTAGAAGCCGACCCACAGCCAGTCGAAAGTCATCTTGAGCGCGGCGCACAGGTTCGCCAGGGCCGCGACCTGGTCGGTTTCGTAGTCAAGCAGGGCACGGGTTTGCGGTAGCAGCGTCTGGTATTTCTCGGCTTTGCTGCCGCCTTCGATAATCAGTTGTTCGGCCATCTGGAATCTTCGTTTCGGGTGGTGCAATTGCGGGCGGATATAGTGCCATGAAAAAGCCCGACCGGGCTGCCTGTCTCGTAGGGTGACAAGCGGTCGGGTCGGGCGTCATCGCCATGCTGGTGATGGTTACATGGTGTGCTGGCCGCCGTTGATCGCCAGGTTGGCGCCGGTCATGAAGCCGGATGCGTCGGAGGCCAGGTAGTTGACCAGGCCGGCGATTTCTTCCGGCTTGCCAAGGCGGCCAACCGGGATCTGGGCGATGATCTTGTTGCGCACGTCTTCCGGCACGGCCATCACCATTTCGGTGGCGATGTAGCCCGGGGAGATGGTGTTGACGGTCACGCCCTTCTTGGCCACTTCCTGGGCCAGGGCCATGGTGAAACCATGCATGCCGGCCTTGGCTGCGGAGTAGTTGGTCTGGCCGAACTGGCCCTTCTGGCCGTTGATCGACGAAATGTTGACGACGCGGCCCCAGCCGCGGTCGACCATGCCATCGATCACTGGTTTGGTCATGTTGAACACCGAATCCAGGTTGGTGCTGATGACCGCGCTCCAGTCGTCCTTGGTCAGGCGCTTGAAGGTCGCATCGCGGGTGATGCCGGCGTTGTTGACCAGGATGTCGACCGGGCCGATGTCCTGAGTGATCTTCTCGACCATGGCCTGGCAAGCGGCGGTGTCGGTGACGTCGCATTGATAGGCGTAGGCCTGGTAGCCGGCTTCTTTCATGTCAGCCAGCCAGGCTTGTTCCTTGCCCGGTTTGCTGTAGGTGGTGACCACGGTGTGGCCGGCAGCGGCGAGAGCCTTGCAAATCGAGGTCCCGATACCGCCCATGCCGCCCGAAACCAAAGCGATTCTCTTTGCCATTATCTCGTCTCCTGTCTGTGAGAAGCGCTGTAAGTGCGCTGTTTTGAGGTTCTTTGCACGACAGAATAGGGGCATTGTCTGGCTTTGTAAATCATCAGCGGGATTGCATAACTTATGCTGTTATCTTGTTCAGTTCGCTTGTCAGTCTTTGTAACAATTCCATGCGATACTGGCTTATTTTCCCGCTCTTGGCGGCTTCCTTGATGGCGCAGTCCGGTTCGGCCAGGTGGGCACAATTATGGAAGCGGCACTGCCCGATGAGGGGGCGCATCTCGGGAAAATAATGTACGAGATCAGTGGCTTGCAGATGTTTCAGGCCGAATTCCTGCAATCCCGGTGAGTCGATCAAGTGGCTGTTCGAGTCGAGATGATAGAGCGCGGCATGCGTCGTGGTGTGTCGGCCGGAGTCGAGAGCAGTGGAAATATCACCGATTCGTGCACGGGCGTCCGGCAGCAAAGCGTTGGTCAGGGTGGACTTGCCCATGCCCGACTGTCCAACAAAAACCGAAGTGTGGCCGGCCAGCAGGGGGCGAAGTTCTTCCACGCTCTGTTTGGCCGATAGACTGAGGACGTGATAGCCCAGCGCCTGATACAGCTCCAGTTTTTTTAGCCAGGCGGCGGTTTCCGGCAGGTCCGACTTGTTGACCAGGATGATGGGTTCGATATCGGCGGCCTCGGCGGCGATCAGGCCCCGGTTGAGGAACTCTTCGCTTGGGGTGGGAACGGCGGCAGTCACGAACAGAATGCGGGTGACGTTGGCCGCAATCATCTTGGTTTTCCAGTCGTCCTGGCGGTAGAGCAGGCTGCGCCTTTCGTGGGCGTTTTCGATGACGGCCTGTTCGTCATTCTGGATCAGGATGTCGACGAAGTCACCGCAGGCGTAGTTGACGCGTTTGCCGCGGGTGGTGCAATCGTAGGAGCGGCCGTCGGTTTCGACGATGAAGCGGCGGCCGTAGCTGCGGATGATCTGTCCGGTTTGTTTCATGCAGGCCTATTCAGCAGGGCTTCCGTTTTTGCCGCGCAGATGAAGTCGTTGAGGGTGAGGCCGTTGGCGTCGTGGGTGCTGAAGTGCACCACGGCGCGGTTGTAGTGGACCGACAGGTCTGGGTGATGGTCTTCCTGGTGGGCAATCCAGGCCAGGGCATTCACGAACGCCATGGTTTCGTAGTAATTGCCGAAGCGGAAGGTCTTGACCAGCTCGATGCCCTGGATTTCCCAGCCGGGCAGGACGGAGAGATGTTGCTGCTGGCGGGTGGCGTCCAGCGGGCTCTTGCCATGCTGGGCCTGGCAATGCATTGCCGTGAGGTTCATGCGTGCTCTCCTTTCAGATGGGCGATGCGCAGTGTCGCCGGCGGGTGGGAGTCGTAAAAGGCCGAATGCAGCGGGTCGGGGGTGAGCGTCGAGGCATTGTCCCGATACAGCTTGACCAGGGCCGACGCCAGCGCCTCGGCGGAAACCTGCGCGGCGGCAAAATCGTCGGCTTCATATTCGTGGCGGCGTGACAGCAGGCTGGAGAGCGGTGTCAGCGGGAAGGTGAAGGCAGGGATCACCATGAAGAACAGCACCAACGCCAAGGCGTCGCTTTGGCTGGTCAGCCCTAGTCCCTGATAGAACCAGGAGGCATCGATCAACCGACCCAGGATGAACAGCAAGCCCAGGGAGAGCGCGAAGGTGAGCGCGATGCGCTTGATGACGTGGCGCTTGTGGAAGTGCCCCAGTTCGTGGGCCAGTACCGCTTCGATCTCGTCGTGTTCGAGGCGTTTGAGCAGGGTGTCGAAGAACACGATGCGCTTGCTCGCACCAAAGCCGGTGAAGTAGGCGTTGCCATGGCTGGAGCGGGTGGAACCGTCCATGACGAAGATGCCTTGGCTCTTGAAGCCACAACGCTGGAGCAGGGCGTCGATGCGCTGGCTCAACGTGGCATCCTGCAGCGGTTGGAATTTGTTGAACAGCGGGGCGATCAGGGTCGGGTAGACCGCAACCAAGAGTACGCTGAAGACGCTCCATAGCAGCCACACCCACAGCCACCACAGGCTGCCCATGATCGACATCAGCCACAAGACCAGTAGCAGTAATGGCGCGCCGATCATTATGCCCAGTGTGGTGCTCTTGATCAGGTCGAGGAAGAACAGTTTGGGCGTTGTCGAGTTGAAGCCGAAGCGGGCCTCGACGCCGAAGGTGCGGGCCAGGCTGAAGGGCAAGGAGACCGCACCGGAAACCAGGCTGACCGCGCCAATCAGGATCAGTCCGCGCAGCAGGTCCGATCCGGCAAGGTTGGCCGAAAGCTGCCACAACCCCTGCAGGCCGCCTCCCAGCGTCAGAGCCAGGATCAGCAGGGTATCGGCGGTGGCGTTGAGCATGCCGAGCCGGGTCTTGGCGACGGTGTAATCGGCGGCGCGCTGGTGGGCTTCCAGTGGAATGCTGTCGGCAAAGCCCACCGGCAACTGCTGGCGGTGGCGCAGGATGTGGCGGGTGTGGCGACGGGCCAGCCACAGCCGGAGTAGCAAGGAGCCCCCCAAGGCGAGCAGGAAGGCGTAGGTAAAGGCGTTTGTCATGGGAAAGAATGCGCGACGTTTGCCGGATGTGCGGCAATGGCGGAAAATACGACCGTTTAGAAAGATGGATCAGTATGGCACAAGATCAAAACAACCTCATCTGGCTCGACATGGAAATGACGGGCCTGAATCCGGATAGCGACCGCATCATCGAAATTGCCGTGGTGGTGACCGATGGCCAGCTCAACGTGCTGGCCGAGTCGCCGGTGCTGGCGATTCACCAGCCCGACAGCGTGCTGGATGGCATGGACGAGTGGAACAAGTCTACCCACGCTCGCTCGGGGCTGATCGAACGGGTCAAGGCCTCGACCCTGAGCGAAGCCGATGCCGAGGAGCAGATGCTGGCGTTCCTGCAGGAGTACGTGCCGGCCAAGACCTCGCCGATGTGCGGCAACTCGATTTGCCAGGATCGCCGTTTCATGGCGCGCGGCATGCCGCGGCTCGAAGCCTTCTTCCATTACCGTAACCTCGACGTGTCGACGCTGAAGGAACTGTGCAAGCGCTGGAAGCCCGAGGTGGCGCGCGGCGTGGTGAAGAAAGGCCGTCATCAGGCCTTGGCCGACATCCTCGAATCGATCGAGGAATTGAAGTACTACCGCGAGCACTTCATCAAGCTCTGATGGCTTGTGAATAAATCGGCTGCCCTCAGCCGGCCTGGTGCCGCCCACCGTGCCACGGGTACGGCGGTGCTGCCTGGCCCGGCCTGAGGGTGCGGCGATGGCCGCAGGGAATCCCCGATGATTTCTTTCGCCGGCTGGTTTTCCGGCCCGCCTTTCCCGGCGGGCTGTCTTCCCGTCATCAACTGGATTTTCGATGCTGGACTACCGTCGTCACGACATCAACGGTTCACCGGTCTGGGCCAAGCTGCATCAGCACCAGCGCGCCACGCGCCACATGCACATGCGCGAACTGTTTCAGCTGGATCCGCAGCGATTCGGCCGCTTTTCACTGGAAGTCGACGGCCTCTTGCTGGATTACTCCAAGAACCGCATGACCGAACGGACTTTCGAACTGCTGTTCGAGCTGGCCGAAACGGTGAACCTGCGGGGCTGGATGGAGTCGATGCGCTGTGGCGAGCGCATCAATGTGAGCGAGGATCGCGCGGTGCTGCATACCGCGCTGCGCCTTCCGGCTGATGCGGCGCTGGAAGTGGACGGTGTCGACCTGGTGCCGCAGGTGCACGCCGTGTTGCAACGTCTGCGCGCGTTCAGCGAACGGGTGCGCGCCGGCGAATGGCGCGGTTATACCGGCTTGCCGGTGACCGACGTGGTCAATCTGGGGATTGGCGGTTCTGATCTCGGGCCGCTGGTGGTGGCCGAAGCGCTGGGCCCGTATGCGCATCCGGGGCTGGCGGTGCATTTCGTCTCCAACGTAGACGGTCAGCATATCGCCCGCACCCTGGAGAAGCTCGACCCGCGTACCACCCTGTTCATCGTGGCATCGAAGTCGTTCACCACCCCGGAAACCTTGCTCAATGCCCAGGCGGCCCGACAGTGGTTCCTGCAGGCGGCGACGGAAGCGGATATAGCACGCCATTTCGTCGCGGTGTCGACCAACGCCGGCGCCGTCAAGGCGTTCGGCATCGACCCGGAGAATATGTTCGGGTTCTGGGATTGGGTGGGGGGACGCTACTCGGTGTGGTCTGCCATCGGTCTGCCGGTGATGCTGGCGGTCGGTTTCGAGTGCTTCAGCGAGTTTCTGGCTGGCGGCCACGCCATGGACCGGCATTTTTTCAGCGCTCCGTTCGAGCGCAACATGCCGGTGATCCTGGCGCTGATCGGCGTCTGGTACAACACCTTCTACGGTGCCCATACCCACGCCATCATGCCGTACGACCATGGTCTACGCCGCCTGCCTGCCCACATCCAGCAACTGGACATGGAGTCCAATGGCAAGCGTGTCGGGCGCTTCGGGGAGCGGCTCGACTTCAAGACCGGGCCGGTGATCTGGGGTGAGGAGGGCGTGAACAGCCAGCATGCTTTCTTCCAGTTGCTGCATCAGGGCACCCGCCTGGTGCCGTGTGATTTCATCATCCCGATGAACAGCCACTACCGGGTCGACCACCAGCATGCCGTGCTGGTGGCCAACTGCCTGGCGCAGACCGAGGCGCTGATGCGCGGTAAGGCCGAGGCCGAAGTGATGGCGGAGTTGTCCGACCTGCCGGGTGACCGGCTCGACATGCTGCTGCCGCAGAAGCTGTTTCCTGGCAATCAGCCCTCCAACACGCTCGCTCTCGACAAGCTGACTCCGCACGCGCTCGGCATGCTGATGGCCTTGTACGAACACAAGGTGTTCGTACAGGGTGTGATCTGGGGAATCAATTCCTTCGACCAATGGGGCGTTGAGTACGGTAAGCAACTGGCGCAGCGCATCCTGCCGGAGCTCTCGTCCGAAGGCGCGCTGGCGCACGACAGTTCCACCAACGGGCTGATTGCCCATTTCCGGAGTCGTCATGAGTGCTGAGATGGAATTGGCTCGCCAACTGGGCGAACTGCTGTTGGATCGAGGGGAGTGCCTGACGCTGGCCGAGTCTTGCACGGCCGGCCGGATAGCCGGGGCCGTGACCGATATCGCAGGCAGCTCGGCCTGGTTCGGTTATGGCTTTGTCACCTATAGCAACGAGGCCAAACGGCAGATGCTCGGCGTGCGCGCCGAAACGTTGGCCGAAGACGGCGCGGTCAGTGAGCGGACCGTGCGGGAAATGGCGGCCGGGGCGCTGCTGCACTCCGGGGCCGACTGGGCGGTGGCCGTGTCGGGTATTGCCGGTCCGGCGGGCGGCTCGGCGGCGAAGCCAGTGGGGACGGTTTGGTTTGCCCTGGCTGGCCGTCAGGGTGCAGCCGAGGCTTTCGTCTGCCATTTTTCCGGCGATCGGCTCGAGGTTCGCCGGCAGACGGTGGAAACGGCGCTGTCCCGTCTGATGCAGCTGATCGATCGTCAGCCGCTGTCCGCCTGACGATTGCTTCGAGAGGCCGCAACGCCGGTTCGTCCGGCGTTTTTTATGCCTTGTCGTCGGTGTGAGGGGGGCTCTCGTCTAGCTTGGCGCGTGGGTGGGTGGCATCGTAGACCTTGGCCAGGTGCTGGAAATCGAGGCTGGTGTAAATCTGCGTGGTGGACAGGTTGGCGTGGCCCAGCAGCTCCTGGACCGCGCGCAGATCGCCTGAAGACTGCAGTAGATGGCTGGCAAAAGAATGGCGCAGCATGTGGGGGTGGACATGGCGGTCGCTGCCGTGGCGCTGCGCCCACTGTTCCAGCCGTTTCTCCACCTGTCGTCCGGACAGCCGCCGCCCGCTCTTGCCGGTGAATACCGCGCCTTCGCCCGGCTGGGAGGGGCGGATTGCCAGCCATTGTTCCAGCGCCTGCCGGGCTTGGCGGCCGATCGGCAAGATGCGTGTCTTGTTGCCCTTGCCGTGGGCGGTGAGCAGGCCCTCGCCCAGATCGAGATCGGCAAGGTCGAGCCCGGTCAGCTCCGACAGGCGCAAGCCGCATGAGTAGAGCAGCTCGAACATGGCCTGATCGCGGAGGGTTAGGTCATCCTCAGGGTCGATCGGGGCGTCGAGCAGGGCGCTGGTGGCGTCGACGGGCAGGGCCTTGGGGAGCGTCTTCGGGCTTTTGGGTGGCCGGATTCCGTGGCAGGGGTTGACTGGGAGTTTTTCCTGTTCGATCAGCCAGTCGAAGAATCCGCGCCAGGCGGACAGCATGCGCGCCAGGCTGCAGCCAATGTGCCCCTTGGCGTGGAGCCGTGCCACGGCGAGGCGGATCTGCTGTGCGGTGAGAGTGGCAGGATCCTGCGCCCCTTGCAGTGCGGCCAGCGCCTGCAGGTCGCGGCGGTAGGCGCTGCGCGTGTGCGGGCTCTTGCCGGCAAGCTGCAGCGTCTGGTCGTAGCCGGCGATCCGCTGCTCCCAGCTCGTGGACGAGGGAACGCTGTGGTCGGGGCTTGGGTCGGGCGTGTCCTGCGGGCCTGTGCTCATGATGCAACGTTCTCTGAAGTCAGGACAAAGTAAAAAGCCGCCCGGCGAGATAAGGGGCGGCTCTGGGGTGGGGCTCGGCGAACCTTACTGCCTGACGAATTCGTTCTCGATATCCTCGAGCGTGATTTCCCACGAGTCCATCATGTAGCGCAGTAGGGCCATCTCCGGATCGCTGATCTGTCCGTCGGACTTGGTGACGTCGATGGCCAGGGCGCAGGCGAGAATGCGCCGGCTGCGGTCGGTGACATCGGTCAGCAGATTGTCGATGCGCTGCTTGTCGATGAGATGGATCGTGCCATCCTGCTCATCGGCTTCGTCCGAGATGTCGTCGCAGTAGCTGATCAGCACGTCCATGAATTGCTTGCGGCCAAGGCCTAGCACCTCGTAGGCGTTCAACTCCTCCAGTGCTTCGATTTCGTGGTGATCCATCTCGCCGTCGGTGACCAGGAACATGGCCAGCAAGCGGGCAATGGCTTCGGCACTGTTGGGGGGGTAGGGTCTCATCATGCCATTCCTCCTTGTTGTTCTCGCGGAAAGCGCGTCATAAACATGTCGGGCATGGGCGCGATTTTCCGCTTGCCGTAATCGAAGAAGACGATTCCGGTCTTCAATCTTGCCACTTCTTGCCCGGTCTTGTCATGGCTTGCCTGATAAACCAGATCGAAACCGTATTTGTTGGGATCGGTCAGTCCTAGACGAAAGATCAGGTTTTCGCCATGAAAGACCTCTGCCTTGTAGACGATAGCGGCATCCGTCATGATGATGCCATGCCCCTCTACATCGAGCTCGGTATAACCGTAGGCCTTGAAGAACCGCAGCCGCGCTTCGTGGGCCAGCCGCAGTATGGCGTCGTTGGCGAGATGTCCCCCGTAGTTGATATCACCTATCCTGATATCGAGGGCTGTTTCGAAGACGAATGTCTCCGGCAGGGGAATCTGGATACGGGCCATGATCGATTCTGCTTCAAATACGGCAGAGTCTACTCACGTCCTTAACCTGCATCAACAATGAAACGTGGCGGATTTGGTACGGTGTGGTAGTCAGGGGTTATCAGATAAGGAGCATGTCATGTATCAGCGAATTTACGTACCGGTGGATGATAGCGAAACTTCCAACCTGGCCTTGGCTGAGGCTTGCAAGCTCGCAAAAGAAGTCGGTGCCAAGGTGTGCCTCGCGCATGTTGTCGACCTGGCGCAGTTTGGATGGGGGGGGACGGAGTTTCTCGATGCTTCCGAACTACAGGCTTCGATCAAGCAGGCCGGCGAGAAGGTGCTGTCTCAGGCTGAAGCCAAGGCGCAGGCCATGGGTGTTCAGGTCGAGGGCAAGATTCTCGAGAGCTGGGGCGACAAGATTGCGTCGGTATTGATTGAAGACTTGCAGAACTGGCAGGCGGACTTGGTGGTCATGGGGACGCACGGCTGGAGCGGCCTGATGCATCTGCTGATGGGGAGTGTGGCAGAGGGCGTGCTAAAGCAGGTCGAAGTCCCGGTCTTGCTGGTGCGTAACGTCGGCGACTGACCCGGGGCTGAGGTCGGAGTTGCGCATCACCATCTCCCCGGTGGGGTTCACCGGGGAGATGTCATGGGATGGTGCTGGCGATGATCAGCTAGCAACCGATTCCGACGACGAGGAGCCTTCCGTGGCGTCCAGTTTGGCACGCACGGCTTTGCGCAGGCTCTTGTAGAGGTCCGGGTGGGTCTCTTTGAGGTATTCGACGATCTCGAAATCCTCACGGCGTACCCGGGCCAGATCGACTTGCTCAACATGAACCAGGCGAAGCAGTTCGCGCACCGGTTTGGGCATATTGCGGCCGCTTTCATAGCGGGAGCCGCCGGATTGGGTGACGCCGATACGGCTCCAGAATTCCTGCTGGTTCAGGCCGAGCTTTCGCCGGATCTCGCGGGGGTTGGTGATCTTCTCAAACAGTTTCATGGTAAGCCTCGTAAATTGGTAACCGGTCTTGATAAGTGTTTTTATTGGGTACTGCTATATAAAAAATAGCAGAAAAAATCCATTAGGAATATTAGAGCGTACAAAAAAAAATAGTTCCCGTCATCGCTCATGGAATATTCCATATTTCTTATGTTTCAAGCCGCAGGGCAGGTTGCTGGATCGACGGGTGCAGGGAATCGTCCGGCGCTGACGGGCTGGGCTGTGCACAACAAAAGAAGGGAGGGGTGGCGAGCCCGACCCCCGGCACTTGCACTGAATAACTGTGGCTGCTTCCTTCCGGACCTGACCAGGTTCGCTATTGTGCAATGCGGGGAGGCCCGCCATTGAGAGTTAAAAATTATATCCCTTTAACATGGGTTTGCCAAGCGATTATTGCGGGCTTTCAGGGTATTTTTGCTTTCCCAGCAAATTGCACGGCGGGTTTCATGGTTTGACGCCGTGATCGGCAAACCAGGCCAGCATTTTGGCCCAACCGTCGTGTGCGGCGGCTGCATTGTAGCTTGGTCGGTAATCGGCATTGAAGCCGTGGCCAGCGTCGGGGTAGACGATCAGGCGGGAGGGGCTGCCTGCTTTGGCCAGCTTGTCCTGCATGGCCTTGACGGTGTCGAGGGAGATGCCGCTGTCGAGCCCGCCATAGAGCCCCAGAACAGGCGCCTTCAATTGATCCGCCAGGTCCAGTGGGTGCCTGGGGGTCATGGCGCTGCTGCTGGCAGTCAGTTTTCCATACCAGGCCGCTGCAGCCTTGATGGCGTCGGTATGGGCGGCGTACAGCCAGACGATACGGCCGCCCCAGCAGAAGCCGGTGATGGCTGTGCGCTCGCTATCTCCGCCATGGTTGCGCGTCCAGGCGAGCGTGGCATCCAGGTCCTGCAGCACCTGCTGGTCAGAGACCTTGCCGACCAGTTTGGCCAGGAGTTCTTCGGTCGAGGGGTATTCCCGAGGATTACCCTGGCGGAAATAGAGTTCAGGGGCGATGGCGAGGTAACCGGCTTTGGCCAGTCGCCGGCAGAGGTCTTGAATGTGTTCGTGAACGCCGAAAATCTCCTGTACCACCAGGACGACGGGTAGCGTTCCTTTTGCGTTGGCGGGGCGGGCCATGTAGGCGGGGAGGATTTCACCGTTGGCCGGCACGCCGACCGGGCCTGTGCTCAGGTTCTGGCTGTCGGTAGTGATGACGGTGGCCGAGGCCGGGCTGACTGCTAGTGCGAAACCGGCGCCCAGGGCCAGTTGCAAGAAGTGTCGGCGCTCGTCATCAGGGTGGGGCGGGAGGTTTGACGGTGTGGGCATGGTAACTCTCCAGGGGGTAATCCATGCTAGATCAATCCAGCTTTGCAAACTAGCTGGGGTGGCGGGGCTTGCTCCGGCGGCGTGCTGACCAGGGAAAGCTCGGCCGCATCGTGATGTAGTGCCGTTCGATGCTGGCTGACAAAGGTGGGGCCGAGTGTCGGGGCGGGGTGTAGAATGGCACGCATTACTGAAAGATGATGACAAGGCAGAGTGCACATGAAAAGAACGGATCTGGAAAAGAACAAGGGGCTGAAGATCAACGGCAAGATGGCTCAGGCCGGCGTGCCTGCCCGCTACAGCCAGCAGGCGGGCGAAGTGCTGGATAAGAAGGAACGTCGCAAGCTCGATCAGGCTCAGGGCCTGGTGCCTTTCGCGGTGAAGCTGCCGGGAGATCTGGTCAAGGAGTTGCAGGCGTTGGCTCAAGAGCGCCAGCTTGCCATGAGCGATCTGGCCGTAGAACTGTTGAAGAAGGGCTTGTCCGCCTGAGTTGGAGCGGACGATGGCAAGCAAAACGGCACATTATGTGCCGTTTTGCTTTTGGTGTGGCCGTGGCAATGGCAGTCAGGGGCGTGTGGCCGCCGTGGCGGCGGCTGCATCGAGTGGTAGGAACTGTAGCAAGGGGGCGCCGAGCAAGGCTTGGCTGTAGTTGATGGCGGCGCGGCGATACTTTTCGTCGGAGAAGGCGGCCAGCAGGTCGAGTCGGCCGACGATCTTGCCGAATTCACGTTCGAAGCTGAGGTTCTGTTCGCTATCGCTGAGTTCGTTGGCTCGCAGCATGGCTTTGCCGTCGTCACCTTTGCGGTTGGATAGCAGCCAGGCCGCCACTTCGACATTGTAGGAGGCATTGGCGAGCTTGCCGGCGTCGAGACCGTCCAGCAGGTAGTGCTCGGTCTTGCCGTCGTAACAGTCGAGCAGCATGCTTCCCAGTCCGTAGATCAGAGTGCCGGCGCGGTCGCCCTTGAAGTGTGGATCGAATGCCGTGGTGAGGGCGGCCACCGAGCGCACCTTGCCCAGAGCTGGGAGGGGTTGGTTGCGGCGAATGGCTTCCATGATTTGCCGATGAGCTTCGTCGCGACTACCCGCGCCGCCAGCGCGCCAACTGGATGGATTGCGCTTGTATAGTTTGTCGAGCAGCAGACTCAGGCTGTCGAGGTTGTCACGCATGGTGAGGTTGGCGACGCGGTTACCATCGCTTTGCCCGAGTTGCTCCACGCTGAAGCCATCGCTGCCAACCGGCTTCTTTCCGGGCGGCGAGGAGCAGGCCAGCAGCAGGCTGCAGAGGCACAGCGGGAGCAGGCGGGAGAGGGGTTGCGGGAGATGGGGCATGGGGAATCTGCGGCTGTAACGGTGTTGCCGTATGTAGCATGCCGCCACGAGCCGCAGCAAGCGAGCGCGGCGGCGTCATTTCCCTGTCCCGAGGTTTAGTGTTGTTTGGCGCGGGGGTGGAGACCCAGGGCGGCCCAGCCTTCGTGCCCGAGTTCCTTCATCGTCGCGATATTTTTTTCGTAGATGGCGTCGGCCTCGGGGAATGCCTCGACGGCACGATCGATGCTGCTCTCGCGCAGCAGGTGCAGCGTGGGGTAGGGGGAGCGGTTGGTGAAGTTCTCGATGTCGTCCTTGTCGGTGCCTTCGAACTGGTAGTCCGGGTGGAAGCTAGCCACCTGCAGGGTGCCGGCGTAACCCAGTTCTTCGACGACGTTGTCGGCGAGATCGAGAAAGTCGTTGTAATCCAGGAAGTCGGTGAGCGTGTCGGGGTGGATCAGCAGGGTGGTGTCGATCTCTTCCGGGGAGGTCTCGTCGAGTAGTTGCAGTTCACGCTCGAGTTCTTCCAGCAGGGCGTCGATGTGGGGGGCATGGCTCACCACGAAGCGTACCTGGTTCTTGACGTATACGGACTTGGCAAACGGACACAGGTTGAGGTCGATGACGGCTTTTTCCACCCATTGGCGGGTGGCGGTGATGATGTCGTTGTCGCTGGGAGTAGTCATGTCGCGGTCCGGTGAGGGTGGTGTCGTTGGTGGGATTTCATTGTAGACGGGCATGAAAAAACCCGGAACCAGTCCGGGTTTTTTCTGGAACGCTTAGTCGCAGTAAGAATTACAGCGGCTGAATGTTCGAGGCTTGCTTGCCCTTCGGACCCATGGTCACGTCGAAGCTTACACGCTGGTTTTCGGCCAGGGTCTTGAAGCCATTGGCTTTGATCTGGGAGAAGTGAGCGAAGATATCGTCGCCGCCTTCGTCCGGGGTGATGAAGCCGAAGCCTTTGGAGTCATTGAACCACTTAACGGTACCAGTTGCCATGGTATTTCCCATCTATAAAAATAACAATATGAACTAAGTGCATGAAAATCAAGGGAAATGGCGAACTGAGGTACGGACTTAGGCCACGACGACAACTACACATCTACGACTTGAAAATCTTGCGTGGAGGATAGTGCACCGAGTTGTCGCGCAAGGCAAGCGATTTCTGTGTGCTATCGGAAAATAGTTGCTGTACACGGCCATCCGGCTGCGCCCGCACTGGGCTGGCGGCGCGGCTGCCTTTTGTTATGCTGTGGCCCTTCCGTCCAGCCCTCGAGGATGATTTATGAAAGCCCTGTGGAAGCTGTTTGCTGTAACGCTTCTTGCTTTGTTCCTGGTTGCCTGCAGCAAGGTGACGCCGGCCAATTTCGAGAAAATTCAGGAGGATATGACCCGGCAGCAGGTGGCCGAGTTACTGGGGGAGCCTGCCGACGTTAGCAGTGCCAGCCTGTTGGGTTTCTCCGGCGGGACGGCGACCTGGCGTCACGGCAAGACCGTGATTACGGTGCGCTTCGTCAACGACAAGGTCGTCAGCAAACAAATCGATACGGCGGCCACGACGTCGGCGTACTAGCCCAGTTTCTCTTGCAGCTCGGCCAGCAGTTCGGGAGGCAGGTGCTGTTCCAGCCACGGAAACAGCTCGCGTTCTTCGAAGCGCACGTGTGAGATCAGTGCTTCGGCTAGCCTGGCAGGGTTGGTCGCAGGCGCCGCGGCCAGTGCGCGCAACTCCTGGTGCTCGGCCAGCAGGCGCGCGCTCGTTGCTTCGTCCAGGTGGGGTCGCAGCCAGGTTTCTTCGAGCTGGAAATGCTGTTCCAGCGGTGCGGCGTAGTGCTGGCGGAAGTTTTCTAGCAGCGCCTCGCATCCGGCGGCATCGGCGTCGGAACAGGCCCGGCGCAGGCGCTGGGCAAAGGACAGGTTGTGGTGATGCTCGTGCGAGAGCGGGACCAGCGCGGGGTGGCGTTTCATGCAGGCCTCTTTGCGGTTTTGCCGAGACGGACCAGTCCGATCATCAGGGCAAGGAATAGCAGCAGGGTGATGCCGTTGAGCAGGCTGCCGGTCTGACGCCACTCGAAGCGGCCCAGCAGGTCGCCGGCGAGGCGCAGCAGCAGCGAGCCGTGCAGCAGTGCCAACGGCAGGTACAGCAGGGGGCGGTAGGGCACGCGCCAGCCGGTTAGTGCCGGCAGGATGACCGGGGCATGGCCGAACACCATGGAAAACACGAAACCGACGAACAGGGTGTGAAGCACAGCGTCGTAGCCGGGGCCGGGTTGCAGCACCTGGCCGCCCAGCAGGAGCAGCCCGCTGACGGCAAGCCAGACGTAGCCCGCCAGCAGGCTGGCGGCGATGTAGCGCGGCAGGCCCTGCTGGCGCACGGTGCGTCGCGCCAGGTCGTAGCGGGCCAGCCAGGCGGCCATGCCGACCAGGCTCAGCCCGACCAGCGGCAAGCCGGGGAGGCGTGGCGTCAGGGCGTTGGCCAGCATGCCCAGCAGCCACAGGATCAGCAGTCCGTTCAGCAACGGGGCGGCATGGGGCGGGCGGCGCAGCAGGCGCGACAGTTCCAGCCGTTCAGCGACGATGGTCAGCAGCAGGAAGCCCTGCCACCAGCCGACGACGTCCCACACAGGCCACCCGGCCAGCCAGGCCAGGTTGCCCACCAGCCAGAGCAGGGCGGCGACGGCCAGGAGGCGGGTGAAGTCGGCCGGCTGGATGCGCCAGATGACAAACGAGGCCGCCAGCAGTCCGGCGCTGGCGAGTGCAAAGCCGGCCGCGGCGAGCCACCACGGCCCACCCAGCAGCAAGAGGCCGCCGGAGCAGAAGGCGCAGAGCGGGGCGAGCAGGGCCCAGCGTCGGCGCAGGGCGACGGCTCGTTCCAGTGAAATCAGGGCGCCGAATACCCCGGATACCATCAGGGGGCCGTGAAACAGGGGGGCTTCCGCCGGCAGGGCGGGCAGCATCATGCCCACGCGCGCCAGCCCTCCCAGCAGGGCCGCGGCCAGCAGTACCGGCACCAGCAACAATAGCCAGACCGGGCGCGGACTGGCTGCAATGCTCACGCGGTGCCCTCCCAGCCGAGGATGTAGCGCGCCTTGTCACTCATCCGCTCTGGCGTCCAGGCGGGTTCCCACACGAGTTCCACGGCAAGCTCGGCGCCCGGTACGAGGTGGTGCAGTTCGGCCAGGACGTCTTCTTCGATGATGGCGCCCATCGGGCAGGCCGGCGAGGTCATGGTCATGCGTACCGTCAGGCCGCGCTCGGTGCGTTCGATGCCGTAGATCAGCCCGAGGTCGACGATGTTGACCCCCATCTCGGGGTCGATCACCTCGCTCAGCGCGTTCAGCACGGCGGTGTCGTCAGGCAGGGACATGATGCTCTCCAGTGGGGTGGTTCATGCTATGGAGCGTAGTCCCTGGTGCTGCGAGTTTTCCATGAGCGCGCTCAAGTTTTTCCGTCCTGCCGGGGTGGGTCAGTCCCGTGTCGGACCGAAGTAGCCTTTCTCGGCGGCGGCATCGACCTGAGCTGCCACCCAGTCGCCGACCAGCCGGCAACCGGCCTGCACCTTGCTGACGGCCTTGGCCATGACCTGCTCCTTGCGGATGCCGTTTTCGCGCCAGCTTTGCCCTTCGCGGTTGAGGTTGAGCAGCATCGGCATCAGCCGGTCCATGGCATTGGCGAAACGCGCTTCGGCGGTCTGGTTGGCTTCGAATTCCTGCCACAGCGCCAGCATCTCGAGGGCCTGGTCCGGCGGCAGCAGGCCGAAGATGCGCTTCGCGGCGGTCAGTTCGGCGGCCTTGCGCTCGGCCTCGCCGCCTTCGGCGTAGACGATGGTGTCGCCGGTGTCGACTTCGCCGATGTCATGCACCAGCAAGAGCCGGATGACCTTGTCGATGTCGAGCGGCTCATCGGCGTGCGGCTGCAGCGCCATGGCTAAGAGCGCGACCTGCCAGCTGTGTTCGGCGGAGTTTTCGTGGCGCTCCAGGGTGATCGGCTTGTTCTTGCGCAGCACGCCCTTGAGTTTGTCGATTTCCAGGATGAAGGCGATCTGGCGTTCCAGCTGGGTGTAGTCCGGGGTCATGGCGGGTACTTGGGTGTGTCGGAATGGTGTGATGATACAGGGCTTCCGGAGCGGGCTGAACCGTTGCCTGCTGGGGTGTTATCCCTGGTCATGAACAGGGTGGCCGATTTCAATGCGGCGACATGCTTTGGCCGCAGCGGCCGAAGCCCGGTCTGTCGGGCTTCGGCCAACCTTGTCGTCAGGCCGGGACGGTGTCTTCCGCTTGGCTGGACCTGGGGCTGGCGCGGAAGGTGCGCCGTTCGACGTGCGGGCTGGCCACCCGTCGCACCTGGGTCAGCGGGGTGATGCCGCGCGCGGCCAGGGTGGCGAGCAGATCTTGCAGCACCGCCTCGCGGCTCAGCACGAAGGTGGAGGCGAAGCAGCGCCAGAACTGCCAGCCGGCGCGCTCCAGGATGCGCTGACGGCGCATGTCGTCGGGCCATTGCGCGGCGCCGTGGTAGCGGTCGCCGTCGCATTCGATGGCGAGGCGGGCGTCGTTGTCGCCCTCTACCACCAGGTCGAGGCGGAATCCGCCGACCTTGACCTGCGGCGTGACCTTGTAGCCGCGCCCGGTCAGTTCGTCGTAGACCTCGGTTTCGAATGGCGATTCGCACAGCGTCCGCAGGTCGGTTACCTGTTGCTGGTCGAGCAGATAGGGGGTGTGGAAGTGCTCGATCAGCTTGCGGCGCAGCTCGTCGGCCGGGCTCAGCTGGCTGATTTCCACGCTGCGCACCAGGTACATGCGGTCGCGGGCGCGCGAGGCGGCAACGTTGAAGCGCTGCGCGAAGCTGTCGCGCGTCACCGCGTGCGGCTTGCCAGACACCACCATGCTGAGGAACATGATGTCGCGCTCCTTGCCCTGGAAGGTGCGGGCGTCGCCACAGGCGATGTCGTGGCGCGCCATCAGCGCCTCGCCCAGCTCCTCGCGGATCAGCTCCCATACCTTGATCGCCTGCTTGTCGCCCAGCAGCGACACCACGCCGATGGAGCGCCCGGCGGTGGCCGGGTCGGCGGCGAGGCGGCGGATTTCCTCGACGATGAACGCGGCTTCGGCGCGGTTGCTGTTGTCGTTGCCGCAGTGGCCGTCTTCCACCAGCACGTCGATCAGCGGCGGGTCGAGCCGCTCGCTCGCGGTGGGCAGGCGCAGCGGCTTGAGCTCGTGGTGGTAGAACTCGCGCTTGGCGTACTCGATGATCGGGCCGACCGAGCGGAAGTGCTCCTTCAGCATCACTGCGCTGGCGGCGAAGGCGACCTTGAACAGGTCGTAGATCGAACGCTCCGGCGTCATCAGCGGGCGGAACAGCGCGACTTGATCGCCGAGGAAGCGCTGCATCAGCGTCAACACCTTGTCTTCTTCCAGTCCGACGCCCTCCGGCGAGACCTGCTTATCGTCGCCCACCACCAGCACCTTCCTGGCGCGCAACAGCGCGGGCAGGGCGCTGAGGTCGGATTGCGAGGCCTCGTCGATGATCACCAGGTCGAAGCAGCCCAGCTCGGCCGGCAGCGATTCGGCGATGCGGTAGTGCGGCATGATCCAGCATGGAATCGCCGGGGTGGCCATGGCCGCGGCGGCGCGGGCATCGCGGCGGTAGCGTACCGCGCGCTTGCCGGTGCCCTTGCCGATCAGCCGGATGGCGGCGGAATAGAGGCCCAGTGCGCTGCGCACCTCGGGTGTGGCGTTGTCGGCGAGCTTGAGCCAGGTGCGTTGGGCGACCAATTCCTGGTAGCTGTGCGCCAGCTGTTTTTCCAGCTGGCGGCGTTCTTCGGCCAACGTTTTGAGGCGGGCGCGGGTGTCCAGTTGCTGCAGCGCGTGGCGCAGGCGCTTGGCCTGCCACAGCGCCGCCCAGTCCTGCGGCAGCAACGGGTCGGACTCGGCGCCGGCGGGCTGCTGGCAGAGCTGGCGCGCCCAGAGTGGAGCGCCGGACTGGGCGATGCGCCGCACCTCGGTGCGGACGGTGTCGAGCGCGGGGCGCAGGGCGTGCAGCGCGGCCAGTTGCCGGCAGAGGTCTTGCCATGTTTCAGCCAGCGTGCCGGCGTCGAGTTCGGGCGTGCCGAGCTGATCGGCCAGGGCGGCCAGTTGTTCCGCCCACGGGCCGCCGCTGTGGCGGCTCAGTGCCAGTAACTGTTCGCGTAGCGTGGCGGCGCCTTCGAGGCGCTGGCAGCTGAGGTGGTGCAGCAGGATGCGCTGGGCCTCGAGCAGGCGTGCCGGCTGCTCCAGCAGGGTCTCCGGCCAGGCCGCGTCGGGCAGGCTGTGGCGCAGGCGCGGCAGCACCTCGGCTTCCAGTTGCACCGCCTCGGCCATGCGCCGGATCAGCCGGCAGCGCTCGCGCGCCCTCTCCACCAGCAGCGGGTCGGTGCTGGCCAGGGTTTCGGCGCCGAACTCGGTCGCGATGGCGTTCCAGCGCAGCAGCAGGCGGCGTAGCGCCTGGCGATGCTGCAGGTGGGCCGCGACCTGGCCCCAGTCGGCGCTCGTCTGCGCCGGCTGGCCCAACACTTCGACATGCGCCAGCCTCTTCTTGGCTTCCCCCTTGCCGAACCACCCGGCCAGGCCGAAGGCGCTGCGGCCGGCGGCGAGCTGGCCGATGGCCTCGACCAGCTCGGCGTCCTGCTCCAGCCCGTCCGGCAGCGTCACCGGGCGCTGCAGCAACTGTGGGCGGCGCGCCAGTTCCGCCTCGGCGGCGCTGTCCCACTCCTCCAGCAGACGCAACATCGCCGCGCAGGCCGGCAGGCGCAGCAGGTCGAGACAGGCGCGCGCCCACGGCGCCGCGGCGCTGGCGATTTCGACCTGCCGGGCGGACAAGTCGCGCAGGGCTTCGGCCAACCCCGCGGCTTGGTTTAGTGCGCCGTCGGCCAGCGCCGGCACGTCGCCGCTGGCGATCGCATGCCGTAGGTGTGCTGCCTGCAGCAAGCCCTGATGCGCCTTGTGCAGCGTTTCCATGGCGGGGAGTTCGGCCGGGTCGGGCAGGGCGTGCGGCAGGTAGGCGAGTGCCGCGCCAAGCTCGCGGCGTGCCGCGCGCAGCCGGGTGATGGCGTCGTCGTCGAACTGCGGGCGGTGGCGTTCCTCGGAGGTGAGTTCGTCCGGCAGCGTCGCCAGCCGCTCGGACAGGGCGCCGATCTGCTCGGCGGCGCGCAGCGGGTCAATCTGCTCCTCGTCCAGCGTCAGCGGCTGCAGGTTGCGCGCGGCGCACTGGTCGATCTCCCGGTCGACGCGCTGCAGGTTGCCGTGCAGGCGGTCGATGGTGTCTTCCAGGGCGGCAATCGAGCGCGCCAGCGCGGTGCGGTCGAGCGACTGGATTTCGCTGGCGATCTTGTTGACCGAATACTCGAAGCGCTTGGCTTCGTCGCGCTCGCCCGCCAGCAGGCTGATCGCCAGCGGGCGGATGGCGTCGGGCAGCTTCTCCTCCAGCACCTTGAGCGCCGGCTCCTTCATCGAGGTCACCAGCACGCGCTGGCCCTGGGCCAGGTAGTGACAGATGATGTTGGCGATGGTGTGGGTCTTGCCGGTGCCCGGCGGGCCTTGCACCACCACGCCATCGTGCAGTTCCAGCATCTGCACGATGCGCACCTGCTCGTCGTTGAACGGCTTGGGGAAGAACAGGTCGCGTGCTGTGCCATTGTCGTTGCTGCCGCTCACCGCGGACAGCCCGCGGAAGGCCGGCAGCGGGCGATCGAGATGCTGGTTCGAGGGCTCGCTCAGGAGTTGGGCCAGCGCCGGGGGAAGGGGCTCGGGCGTTGGCGGCAGCGTGTCGCTGAAGCGTTGCAGGTCCTGCACCAGCAGGTTGGCGGTGCGCGGCCTGGCGAACACGGCCCAGCTGTCGACCAGCTGCAGTTGGCCGTCTGGGCTGGGGAGGGAGGCGGGAGCGGTGTCCGGGATGCGCGGCAGCAGGCGGGCGTCGGGGTCGAGGTGGGCGGCGGCGGCCTGCAGCAGGGGCTGGTAGCTGGCGCTGTCGAACGGCGAATACTCGTGCGTGGCGTTTTCCAGCCACTGGCGCGCCTGGCGTTCGAAATCGGCCAGACCGGCCGCATCGAGCGCGTTCAGCGCATCCGCTTCGAGGGTGGCGGGCAGGTCGCGCGGGCGCAGTTCCAGCGCCATGGTGCCGGAGTTCAGCGTGAGTTCCACCGGCCGGGTCAACAGCGGGTAGCACAAGCGCACCCCGTCCTTGAGCCAGACGGCGACGCCGCTGCCCCAGACGATCTCCAGCTGGTTGTCGGCGATCATGCCGTCCAGCGTCTGTTTCAGGCGGAATAGCTGGTTATAGAGCGCCATGGTCTTCTGGCGGTGCTGTTCTGCGTCGGCCCAGGCCTGCCACGGGCCGCTGCGGTAGGCCTCGAACAAGGCTTCGACGCGCGCGCGGTCGGAGAAGTCGGACAGCGCCACGTCGCGTGCCGGCTCGGCCAGTTCGCCGCGGATGTAGCCCAATGCTTCCAGCGCCGTGAGGGGGATCGCCGGGGTCAGGGCGGGTGGCTTGATCGCTCCCTTGTGGGGTGTGGCCGACGGCTCCAGCCAGCATTGCAGCAAGGGGGCTTCCGGCTGGGGCATGGGCAGCGGCTGCAGGCGTTCGACGGCAAGCCAGATTTCCTCTCCCTCGTCGTCCTCGCGGTTCAGCGAGATGCCCGGCAGTTGGTGCAGTTCGGCTTCCAGGGCGAGAAAGTCGCCGTGTTTGGCAAGATCGGTGACCGGAGCTGCGTGCAGGCGGGCGGTGTGCTGGACAAACTGGATCAGGGCGGCAAGGCGTTGCAGGACGGTCATAGGGTGGGTGCGGCGTATTTATGCAATGGGTTTGGTTCTTGGTATAAAAACAATCTATGCCGCATTGTAGCGCGAAGCCCCCGACCTTTTATACGCAGGTCATCGCTCCCAGGCAGGCGAGGGCATCAGGGCTGGCGCGCGGCCACAGGCAGTGACAGCGGCGGGGTGGAAAAAATCCGCGCTACGCGCGGTTTGACGGGAAATGTCAGGTCAGCGGCCGGCAGTGCCACTGGGCCAGGTCGGCCGGGATGCCCAGGTCGCGCGGATCACCGAACGGCGGCCAGGACGAACTGCCCTCGGCCAGTGCCCGCGCGGCGTCTTCCGGCGTGGGGTAGGCGCCGAGCGCCTCACCGTCGTGCATGATGTGGTAGCGCCCGTCGAGTGGAACGATGTCGAAGGGGCCGTATTGGGTGTCGAAGCTCCAGCATTTCATGATCGCGCCCTCCTTTATAGTCTGAATGGTAGTCGATAAAGGAGGGCGGTCGGGGCGGACTGGGTCGGCCAGAGCCTCCCCGGCGGGTGCGACTCAGTGGCTGCGCGCCAAGATTAGGCGCAGGCCGAGGGCGACGAAGATGCTGCCGGCCAGCCGGTCGAGCCACTTGCTCATGCTGGGCTTGCGCTGCAGCCACTGGCCGACGTGGCCGGAAAAATAACCCAGCAGCCCGAACAAGACCGCTGCCTGCAGCGTGAAGATCAGCCCCAGCACCAGCGTCTGCCAACCCGCCATGCCGCGGCCGGTATCGACGAACTGAGGCAGGAAGGCGAGGAAGAACAGCACCACCTTGGGATTGATGGCGTTGGCCAGCAGGCCCTTGGCAAACATCGTGCGCGCCGGGTTGGCCGAACCTTGGCCCGACGCACCGGGCCGGAAACTGGCGCCGGGGCTGCGCAGCGCCTGCACGCCGAGGTAGACCAGATACGCTCCGCCGCCGACCTTGAGTGCGGTGAAGGCGAGCGGCGAGGCGGCGATCAGCGCACTGATGCCCACGGCGGCGAGCAGGGTGTGGCTGATGCAGCCCAGCGCGCAGCCCAGGCCGAAGGCAATGCCCTGTTTCTTGCCGCGCGCAATGCCAAGGCTCAGCACCATCAAATTGTCCGGGCCGGGGGAAAGCGTGATGAGGATCGCGGCCATGGTGAAGCCGGCCAGTTGTTCGGGCGTGAGCAGCATGTCGGAGTCCTTTGATCGGGGCGATGAACCGTTACCATCATCGGTTGCCTTCCGGAAGCTGGCAAGCGGAGGCGACCGCCCGGTCACAAAGGTGACTTTTCGTGGCGCAGGCACTAGAATTTTGGCCTCGAATGTACGAGGTAAAACCGTCTATGCCGTCTTTTGATATCGTCTCCGAAGTGAATGTGGTGGAAGTGCGCAACGCCGTGGATCAGTCCAACAAGGAGGTCTCCACCCGTTACGACTTCAAGGGCAGCGACGCCCGCATCGAATCCGCCGACAAGGTGCTGACCCTGTTCGCCGACGCCGAATTCCAGCTGGACCAGGTCAAGGACATCCTGCTGGGCAAGCTGGCCAAGCGCGGGGTGGATGTGCGCTGTCTCGATCACGGCAAGATCGAGAAGGTCAGCGGCAACAAGATCAAGCAGGCGATCACCGTCAAGGAAGGTATCGAGGGTGACTTGGCGAAGAAGATCGTCAGGCTGATCAAGGACTCCAAGCTCAAGGTGCAGGCCAGCATCCAGGGCGACGCGGTGCGCGTCAGCGGCGCCAAGCGCGATATTCTGCAGGATGTGATCGCCATGATGCGCAAGGAAATCACCGACTTCCCGCTGCAGTTCAACAACTTCCGCGACTGAGCCGGAGCGGAAGGCGCAATGAAAAAGGCACCGCGAGGTGCCTTTTTTGCGTCTTCGGCCAACCTTTACAGCTTGATCAGCGTGCTCTTCAGCTCGGTGTACTTCTCCAGTGCGTGCAGGCTCTTGTCGCGGCCGTTGCCGGACTGTTTGAAGCCGCCAAACGGCAGGTTCATGTCGCCGCCCTCGTCGTAGCAGTTCACCCAGACCGTGCCGGCACGCAGCCGGCGCGATACCTGGTGCGCCGTGCTGACGTTGGCGGTCCACACCGCTGCCGCCAGGCCGTATTCGGTATCGTTGGCGATGCGCACTGCCTCGTCGATCGAATCGAAGGTGATCACCGACAGCACCGGCCCGAAGATTTCCTCGCGGCAGATGGTCAGGTCGGGGCGCGGGCAGTCGAACGCGGTCGGCTCGATGAAATAGCCCTTGCCGGCTACCTGTGTCGCCTGGCCGCCGCAGAGCAGGGTGGCGCCTTCGCCCTGACCCTGATCGATGTAGGACAGCACCTTGTCGAACTGGGTCCGGTCGACGATCGCCCCCATGCCGGCGGCCGGATCGAGCGGGTCTGTCGGATAGTAGCCCTGGGCCGCCTTCCTGAACGCTTCCAGAAAGCGCTCCTTGATGCTGCGCTGGACCAGCACGCGCGAGCCGGCGGTGCACATCTCGCCCATGTTGTAGTAGATGGCGCCAGCGGCGGTGCGCGCCGCGCGGGCGAGGTCGGGGCAGTCTTCCAGGATGATGTTGGGCGACTTGCCGCCCAGCTCCAGCCAGACGCGCTTGAGGTTGGACTGCGCGGCGTAGCCGGCGATCAGCTTGCCGACGGCGGTCGAGCCGGTGAAGGCGATGCAGTCCACCCCCAAGTGCAGTGCCAACAGCTTGCCTACGTCGCCGGCACCCGGCAGGACCTGGAAGATACCGTCGGGAATGCCCGCCTGCTTGGCCAGCCCGGCCAGCCGGATGGCCGTCAATGGTGATTTCTCGGACGGTTTGACGATCACCGCGTTGCCGGCGGCCAGCGCCGGGGCGAACTTCCAGCTCGCCATCAGGATCGGGAAATTCCACGGCACCACCGCGGCCACCACGCCGACCGGTTCGCGCGTGACCAGGCCGACCAGCTTGGGATCGACCGGCGCCACTTCGCCACCCACCTTGTCGATGGCCTCGGCGAACCACTCCACGCAATACGCCGCACCCGGCACGTCCACGGTGGTGGAGTCGCCGATCGGCTTGCCCATGTCGAGGGTTTCCAGCAGCGCCAGCTCGTCGCGGTGCTGGCGGATCAGGGTGGCGAAACGCTTGAGTATCTTGCCGCGCTTCAGCGGCGGCAACCCGCACCAGGCACCGGACTCGAAGGCCCGGCGGGCCGCCGCGACGGCGGTGTCGACATCGGCGGCGGCAGACCACGCCACCTCGGCGAGCTTGTCGCCGGTGGCCGGGTTGATGCAATCAAAGGTGCGGCTGTCGTGGGCGTGGGCATACTCGCCATCGATGAAGAGCCGGCCTTCGATGGCGAGCGTCGCGGCCAGCTGCTGCCATTCGGCGTGGGTGCGAGACATGGGCTTCTCCGTGGTGAGGGATGGTGTCGCCGTCGCGCTCGGGCGGGTCGCGCGCTCAGAAGGTGGACGGCGAACTCGCGCTGACGATCTCGCACGGCTCGGCGGCGACATTGCGGAATCGGTGGGGTTGCTGGCTATCGAAGTAATAGGCGTCGCCGGGGTTGAGGATGCGGCTGACGCCGTTCACCGTCAATTCGATCGAGCCGCTGATGATGACGCCGCCTTCCTGGCCTTCGTGGATCAGCATGTCCGGGCCGGTATCGGCGCCCGGCTCGTAGAATTCGCGCAGAATTTGCAGGTCGCGGCGCTCGTGCGACGCGCCGACCAGGAACAGCTGCACCTTTTCGTTGCCGAGGTTGGGCAATTCGTCGGCGTTGTAGAACACCTTGTACTCGGGTTCGGCGTCGAAGGTGAAGAAGTCCGACAACGTCATCGGCAAACCTTCCAGTACCTTTTTCAGCGAGCTGACGGAAGGGCTGACACGGTTCTGTTCGATGAGGGAAATCGTTCCGTTGGTCACGCCGGCGCGCTTGGCCAGCTCACGTTGTGAGAGCCCGAAGCGGGCTCGTACCATTCTCAGGCGGGCGCCTATGTCCATCGTTCCTGTCGCATCCCAATAAATACGTTAATAATTTTAGACGATTCGTGATAAGAATTTTGACCGCACACACCGCGCCTGCTGCGCCGAAAAACCGGTTTTCTTTGCGGGAATGAGAGTTTATAGTCAGAATTAAATATATATAGCAAGTCGAATGTGGATTTTCTTAAACGCTTTTGACGCCTGAAAGCCACACCCGGACACTATGGAGGTTGATATGTTAATCGGCGTTCCGAAAGAGATCAAAAATCATGAGTACCGTGTTGGTCTGACACCCTCCGGGGTGCGCGAGCTGGTGGCGCACGGGCACAAGGTGCTGGTGCAGTCCCGCGCCGGTCTGGGGGTGGGCTACACCGACGAGCAGTACATCCAATCCGGCGCCTCGATCGCGTCGAACGCCGAGGGCGTGTTCGAAACCGCCGACATGATCGTCAAGGTCAAGGAACCGCAACCGGTCGAATGCCGACTGCTGCGCTCCGGCCAGGTGCTGTTCACCTATCTGCACCTGGCACCGGACCCGGAACAGACCAAGCTGCTGCTGGAGTCGGACGTGGTGGCCATCGCCTACGAGACGGTCACCGACGAGCGCGGCGGGCTGCCTCTGCTGGCGCCGATGTCGGAAGTGGCCGGCCGCATGGCGATCCAGGCTGGAGCCCACGCGCTGGAGAAGGCGCAGGGCGGGCGCGGCATGTTGCTGGGTGGCGTGCCCGGGGTGGCGCCGGCCAAGGTGGTGGTGCTGGGGGGCGGGGTGGTGGGGCTCAACGCTGCTCGCATGGCGATGGGGTTGGGGGCCGATGTCACGCTGCTCGACAAGTCGCTCAACCGCCTGAAAGAGATCGATATGGTGTTTGGTGGCAAGATCAAGACCTTGATGTCCGATACCGCCACCATCGAAGAGATGATCAAGGAAGCCGATCTGGTGGTGGGGGCGGTGTTGGTTCCGGGCGCCGCGGCGCCGAAGTTGGTGACGCGGCGGATGTTGAAGATCATGAAGGCGGGCGCGGTGCTGGTGGATGTAGCCATCGACCAGGGGGGCTGTTTCGAAACCAGCCGCCCCACCACACATCAGAGCCCGACTTACGAAGTGGACGGCATCGTGCATTACTGCGTGGCGAACATGCCGGGCGGGGTGGCGCGGACGTCCACCCAGGCGCTGACCAATGCCACGCTGCCGTTCATGCTGGAGCTGGCCAACAAGGGCTGGGTGCAGGCGCTGCTGGACAATCCGCATCTGCGCAACGGCCTCAACGTGTGCCGCGGCAAGGTGACGCACCGCGCCGTGGCGGCCGGGCTGGGGTATGAATACGTGGACCCGTTCGAGGCGATCAAGGCGGCGTC
Source organism: Pseudogulbenkiania sp. NH8B (assembly GCF_000283535.1). Taxonomy (GTDB): domain Bacteria; phylum Pseudomonadota; class Gammaproteobacteria; order Burkholderiales; family Chromobacteriaceae; genus Pseudogulbenkiania; species Pseudogulbenkiania ferrooxidans. The sequence continues at coordinate 2,431,929 of NC_016002.1, read as the reverse complement.
CTGAAAGATGAGGTGAGTCATGCGGCGACCGATCATCGGCATCCCTTGCGATGTCAAACGGATCGGCTTGTTACCGTTCCATGCAGTGGCTGAGAAATATGCCGAGGCAGTCTCGGGTGGCGCCGGCGGCGTGCCGCTGCTGATTCCTGCGCTGGGTAGCCGCAGCCACGTTCGAGAAATCCTGGACACGTTCGATGGCATTTTGCTGACGGGCTCGCTGTCCAATATCGAGCCCCATCATTATGGAGGGGCGCCGAGCCGGCCTGGGTCGCCGCACGATCCGCAGCGCGATGCCACCACGCTGCCGCTGATCGACTTGCTGCTACAGGAGGGTATTCCACTTCTGGGCATCTGTCGCGGCTTCCAGGAAATCAACGTGGCTTTGGGCGGCGAACTGTTCCAGCACGTGCAGGAGGAGCCGGGCTTCGCCGATCATCGTGAACCCGAGACCGACGATCTGGACGAGATGTACGTGCCCGCCCATGTCGTGCACTTCACCGAAGGCAGCCTATTGCGGCAGTGGCTGGGTTGCGATTCTATTGAGGTGAACTCGCTGCACCAGCAGGGCATCAAGCGTTTGGCCCAGCGGCTCGAGGCCGAGGCGGTGGCCGACGACGGTCTGATCGAGGCCTACCGCGTGCGTGACGCGCGCACTTTTTCTTACGCCGTGCAATGGCACCCCGAATGGAAATATCATGACAATGCGATTTCAATCGCGATTTTCAACGCTTTCGGCGCCGCTTGCCGAGAGCGGGTAGCTGCACGCGCCAAGGCGTGAGCGGGCTTCGGACCCGTTGTGAGACAGAGCCATCGATGGCCAAGGATCTATAGAGGTAGGGGTAGTAAAATGGAAAACCAGATTTTTGAGTGGTTGCGCGAGCATCGCATCACCGAGATGGAATGCATTGTCCCCGACTTTACCGGGGTTGCACGCGGCAAGATCGTGCCGAAAGACAAGTTCGCCGTGGAGCCGGAAATGCGTCTGCCGGAGGCGGTGCTGATCCAGACCGTCACCGGTGATTACCCGGACGACAGCATGATGGACCTGACCGACCCGGACATGGTGCTGAGGCCCGATGAGAATACCCTGCGCCACGTGCCGTGGGCGGTCGATCCGACCGCGCAGCTGATCTACGACGCCTACCGTTCCGACGGCACGCCGGTGGACGTGGCGCCGCGCAACGTCCTGAAGCACGTGCTCGATCTGTTCGACGAACTGGGGCTGGAGCCGGTGGTGGCGCCGGAGATGGAGTTCTACCTGCTGTCGCCCAACCCTGACCCTGACATCCCGCTGGCTCCGCCCATCGGTCGCACCGGCCGTGCCGAGTTCGGCCGCCGCTCCTACGCCATCGACGCGGTCAACGAGTTCGATCCGCTGTTCGAGGATATCTACGACTACTGTCATGCGCAGGAACTCGAGGTGGACACGCTGATCCACGAGGTTGGCACGGCGCAGATGGAAATCAATTTCCTGCATGGCAACCCGCTGGAGCTGGCCGATCAGGTGTTCCTGTTCAAGCGCACCGTGCGCGAGGCGGCGTTCCGTCACAATATGTACGCCACCTTCATGGCCAAACCGATGGAGAACGAGCCGGGCAGCGCCATGCACATCCATCAGAGCCTGAAGGACAAGAAGACCGGCCAGAACGTGTTTTCTAACGAGGACGGTACGCCGTCGGAGCTATTCTTCCACTTTATCGGCGGGCTGCAGAAGTACGTGCCGCAGGTGATGCCGCTGTTCGCGCCCTACGTGAATTCGTTCCGCCGCCTGTCGCGCTACACCGCGGCACCAACCAACGTCGAGTGGGGCTACGACAACCGTACCGTTGGCCTGCGCGTACCGCATTCCTCGCCCAAGGCGCGCCGCGTGGAAAACCGTGTGCCCGGCGTCGATGCCAACCCCTACATCGCCATGGCGGCCACACTGGCCTGCGGCTACCTCGGCATTGTCAACAAGATCCAGCCAATGGAGCCGCGCCAGACCGACGCTTACGAGCTGCCGTACCAGTTCCCGCATTCTTCGGAGGAGTCGCTGGTGGCGTTGCGCAACTGTCACGAAATCGCCGAGGTGCTGGGCCATCGCTTCGTCAAGATGTACCTGGCGATGAAGGAGAAGGAGTATGCCGAGTACTTCCGCGTGATCAGCCCGTGGGAGCGCAAGTTCCTGCTGCTGCACGTGTAGCGAGCACAACGGGTTGGCCAAATCTTCGGCCAACGTTGGGCCGGCGTGAACGGCCGGCGCCACCGCATTGGGAGGAATCCTATGCAGAGCGAACGTACCACCGAACAATGGCGTGCGCTGGATGCCGCGCATCACCTGCACCCGTTCACCGACACCGAGTCGCTGAACCAGCAGGGCGCCCGCGTGATCACCAAAGCCGACGGCGTGTTCCTGTGGGATTCCGACGGCAACAAGATCCTCGACGGCATGGCCGGCCTGTGGTGCGTCAACATCGGCTATGGGCGCAAGGATTTGTCCGAGGTGGCCAGGCGCCAGATGGACGAGCTGGCCTACTACAACACCTTCTTCAAGACCACTCACCCGGCCGTGGTGGAGCTGTCGCACTTGCTGTCACAGGTCGCGCCTGAAGGATTCAGCCGCATCTTCTACACCAACTCCGGCTCCGAGTCGGTCGACACCATGATCCGCATGGTGCGCCGCTACTGGGACGTCAAGGGTCGGCCCGGGAAGAAGACGCTGATCGGGCGCTGGAACGGCTACCACGGCTCGACTATCGGCGGTGCCAGCTTGGGCGGCATGAGCTATATGCACGAGCAGGGTGATCTGCCGATCCCAGGCATCGTGCACGTCGAACAGCCGTGGTGGTACCGGTACGGCCAGGGCATGTCGCCGGAGGAATTCGGTGTGGTGGCGGCGCGCTGGGTGGAAGAGAAAATTCTGGAAGTAGGCCCGGACAAGGTGGCGGCCTTCGTCGGCGAGCCGATCCAGGGTGCCGGCGGGGTGATCATCCCACCGTCGACCTATTGGCCGGAAGTCGAGCGCATTTGCCGCCGGTACGACGTGCTGCTGGTGGCCGACGAGGTGATCTGCGGTTTCGGCCGCACCGGGGAGTGGTTCGGCCACCAGTTGTTCGGTTTTAAGCCGGACCTGTTCACCGCCGCCAAGGGCTTGTCGTCCGGCTACCTGCCGATCGGCGCGGTATTCGTCGGCGACAAGGTGGCGCAAGGGTTGGCCGAAGGCGGCGATTTCAACCATGGTTTCACCTATTCGGGTCATCCGGTCGCGGCGGCCGTGGCGCACGCCAACGTCAAGGCGTTGCGCGACGAGGGCATCATCGACCGCGTCAAACACGACACCGGTCCCTATATGCAGCAGCGCTGGCGCGAGGCGTTTGGAGGCTTCGCCCACGTCGACGACGTGCGTGGCGTCGGCCTGATCCAGGCCTTCACGCTGGTGAAGGACAAGGCCACCCACGAGCTGTTTCCCAATTGGGGCGAGGTGGGCACGATCTGCCGCGACATCTTCTTCCGCCACAATCTGATCATGCGCGCCTGCGGCGACCACATGGTGGCGGCACCGCCGCTGGTGATCAGCAAGACCGAGATCGATCAGCTGATCGACACGGCGGTGCAGTGTGTCACCGAGTGCGAGGCGGTGCTGCGCCAGCGCGGGCTGGTCTGACCACGGTGTTGGGATGAGGAAGGCGTGCCGCCACGGGAAGTGGTTGCACGTGAAGGGATGGTGAGCTCAGCGTCGCCGGCAGGGAAGGTAAGGCGGCTACGAAAAAAGGGAAAGCACATTGGGTGCTTTCCCTTTTTTGACCGATGCCGTCGGAGGAGCCTCTGCCGTCGGGCTAAACCCCCTCCACGTTGTTCTGTACGTCGCTTTCCTTCAGCACCTCCTGTGCCCAGACCACGGCATCCAGGTAGATGCCGGTGACTTGCTCGAGGCTGACGCGCTGCGATTCGCCGAGGCGGGCGATGGCCTCGTTGTCATCCTGTTCGCAGGCCAGCACCAGCTGCAAGGGTTCGGCAAACAGGCCTTTACCTCTCAGCAGGGCATCCGCAATCATCATCGGCAGATCGAGCGGCGCCAGCGCCTCGGCCAGCGTGGTGTTCAACAAGGTGCCGAGCAGCGAGAACATGCCCGTCAGGAACAAGTGCTCGGCCTCCAGCTTGTTGCCGTGTGCCAACCCCAGCTCTTCCATGAAGCGGGCGCGGATCAGCGACTTTTCCATCAGCGTCAGTGCCGAGCCGCTGTCGCTTTCCGCCGTGAACAGCATCAGTGACAGCCACTTGAACAAGTTGCCCCGGCCCAGCAGCATGATGCCTTCCTCGATGGTCTGCACCTTGCGGTTCAGGCCGTTTACCGGGGAATTGATGTAGCGCATCAATTTGAACAGCAACAACGAATCCAGCTTGAACTGTGCTTCGATCTCCTCGATCGGCGCGTTGGCGCGCAGCAAACGCATGACTTCCAGCACGCGCCCTTGGTTGGCGCCTTCGTTTTTGCTGGTGTTCCTGGGCTGGGCCACGTTCAAGTAGGAACCATGGAAAAGCACGAAGTGCTGGCTGCCGGGAGAATGGAGGCAAAGGTCCAGCTCTTCGGCCGAGTTGATGTTGCGCCCCAGCCATCGAACGTGAGGAAACCGCTGCGGCAGCTTTTCCAGCAGGGGGAAAAGCATGCGCGCGTTTGGCGCGGCAAAATCCAGCACCAGATAGTCCATGCGCTGGTAAAGGGCCAAGGCCGCCGGCTGGCTGCCGACACCGGCCGGTTCCACGGCAAAACGCAGGCCGGCCTGGCGCAGGGCGTCCAGTCTGGACATCAGCGCCTCGTCCAGGGCATCGCCTTGCTGCATGCCCAGAATGAAAATGCAGCTGTCTGCGGGCAGGTCCGGTGACGGCAGGTCGTCCAGTGAGGCCAGCGACAAATGAATGAACGCGCGCCGGTAGGCCAGCAGCCGGAACACGTTCATGTTGCGGAGGGTGGTGAGCAGCAGCCGGTCGAAGGCGCGCTTGTGAGCCGCGGTTTTGGTGCTGTCCTGGCTGCCCTTGACGATGAATTCATAGGCGACAACGCGCTGGTCCTTGTCCTGCACCGGATGGTGCGAGACGAAACCCAGCGTTTGCACGTGATGGAGCGGGGCCGGGGCGTGGGCCCCATCCAGAACACGGGCGGGAGGCGCAGTGGGTGATGTGCTTGCCGGCCCTGGTTCGATGCCAGGGGCTGATTGCTTATCCTTGCCAAGCAGGCCGCCAAACAGTTGCTTCAGCATTTGGCATTCTCCAATGCGTCATTTATTACCGACTTTTACAATAATGTCATCGCTGTATCAAGTATTTCGGTTGAAAATACGAAACAATCGTCAACCTGTCTGATCGGGGCTTTAGGCGGGTGGGGCTGACGAACCCGTTTCGGGTGGCGGTGGCCGTGTCGAATGCGGGCCGCGCCTCGTCGCCTTTGCATGCAACGAGGGCGGGGAATGGCACTCCCGTTGGCGTGATGTCTGCCCCGTGCGGACGGCGCAACCCCGGTGCGCGATCTGGCACGCCACCGCGGGGCGACCGCCCGGTAAGGTCGTGCGTCGCGGCGCCGGGGTGCGCGCTGCGCAGCATTCCCGTTGGCGATATCTGCCCGAATTTCTTCACGCCTTTGTCTTGCCTCGGCGAGTCCAATGCCCGGATAATTGCCGACCGGAAGGGTGTCCAGTTTCTTATCATGGGTGCTGATGCGACACCCGCCAGACGTAAACAATGAAGCAAAGCCGTGCCCAAGAAAGCCGGGTTTCATCTTCATCATCACAGGACGTGACGCATGTTTGTCGGAATCGGGTATGTCGTTATCCTTCTCTCGGTGCTCGGGGGCTTTGTCATGGCCGGGGGGCATCTGGCCGCCTTGCTGCAGCCGCTGGAAGTCCTGATGATTGGTGGCGCGGCCATCGGCGCCTTCGTGGTGGCCAACGGCGGCACCCCGCTCAAGGCCACGCTGGCTGCCTTGCCGACCCTGTTCAAGGGCTCGTCTTACACCAAGGCCTTCTACATGGAGCTGTTCGCGCTGCTCTTTGAAATCCTCGCCAAGGTGCGCAAGGAAGGGCTGATGTCGGTCGAAGCCGATGTCGACAATCCGGAATCCAGCCCGGTGTTTTCCAAGTACCCGGCTGTTCTGCACGATCACCATGTGGTCGAATTCATCTGCGACTACCTGCGATTGATGGTGGGCGGCAACCTCAACGCCTTCGAGATCGAAAACCTGATGGACGTCGAGATCGAAACCCACCACCACGAGGGGGAAGTTCCGGTCAATGCCATGAAAGGTCTGGCCGACGGCATGCCGGCATTCGGTATCGTGGCCGCGGTGATGGGGGTGGTGCACACCATGGAATCGGTCGGCATCCCGCCCTCCGAGCTGGGCATGCTGATCGCCCACGCTCTGGTCGGTACCTTCCTCGGTATCCTGCTGGCCTATGGCTTCGTCGGCCCGCTGGCCACCATCCTGGAGCACAAGCTGGCCGACGGCACCCGCGTCTTCCAGACCATCAAGGTGACCCTGCTGGCCAGCCTCAACGGCTACGCGCCGCAGGTGTCGGTGGAATTCGGCCGCAAGGTCCTGGCCTCGCACGACCGTCCGTCGTTCAAGGAACTCGAAGACCACGTCAAGCAAGCCAAGAACAAGTAAGCCACCCGGAGTGACCACGCATGGCTGACGAATCGCAACGCCCCATCATCGTCAAACGCATCAAGAAGGGTGGCCATGGCCACCACGGGGGGGCATGGAAGATCGCCTATGCCGACTTCGTGACGGCGATGATGGCGTTCTTCCTGTTGATGTGGCTGTTGGGCTCGGTGTCGCAGGGCACGCTGCAGGGCATCGCCGAATACTTCCGCACCCCGCTCAAGGTGGCGCTGGCGGGAGGGCAGGGCTCAGGCGACGCCACCTCGATGATCAAGGGCGGGGGTACCGATCTCACGCGCCAGGCCGGGCAGGTCAAGCGGGCGAGAGAGGAAGAAATCCAGCAGGAAAAGACCCGGCTGGCGAAACTGCAGAAAAAGATCGAGAGCAACATCGAGCAGAGCGCGGTGCTCAAGGCCTACAAGAATCAGCTGCAGCTGGAAATGACGCCGGAAGGGCTGCGCATTCAGATCGTCGACGAGCAGAACCGTCCGATGTTCGACTCCGGCAGCGCCAACCTGCTGCCGCATACCCGAACCATCCTGCAGGAACTGGGCAAGGAACTCAACGGCGTCGCCAACCGGCTCAGCATTTCCGGCCATACCGACGCCAAGCCGTTTGGCGGTGCCCAGCACGGTTACAGCAACTGGGAGCTGTCGGCCGACCGCGCCAATGCCGCGCGCCGTGAACTGCTGGCCGGAGGCCTGATGCAGGACAAAATCCTGCGCGTGGTTGGCCTTGCCGCGGCCAACCCGCTCATCCGCAGCAACGTGTTCAGCCCTGAGAACCGCCGCATCGCCATCGTGGTGCTCAACAAGGAAGCGGAAGCCTCGATCCTTGGCGACGGCTTGAAGCCGGACGCCGAAGCAGCTCCGACACCCGCGGTTCCGCCGGCACAGCCCGCCGCGGCTGGGGCAGGCCATTGAGTCGAGCCGTATTCGTCGCTTTGTTGCGGCATGGCTTGCTGCAACTGGCCGCCGCGCTCGGCGCTTGGTTCCTGATCGCTCCGGCGCTGCAGCCGCTGGCCTGGTCGGTGTTGCAAGGGCTCCTGGCGGCGGCACTGGCGGCCTTGCTGCGCTGGCGTCGTGGCAGTTGGCTGGCACATGGCCTGTTTGCCCCCGCCGTTGTGTACTGTTACCAGCTGGCACTGCCGGCGTGGGCCTATCTGCTGGCCTTGCTGTTGACCTTCGCCATCGGGCGAAATGCCTGGCTGGAGCGTGTGCCGTTCTACCGCTCTTCGCCGCGGGTGGTGGAGAGGTTGGCCGAAGCCTTGCCGGAGCAGGCCCGTTTGCTCGAAGCCGGCTGCGGCGACGCCAGGCTGGCCTTGCGGCTGGCGGCGCGTCGTCCCGATCTACAGATCGCGGCGCTGGAAACCGCCTGGGCGGCCTGGGCACTGGCGTGGCTGCGCTGGTGTCTGGCGGGGCGTCCTGCTAATGTGCGTATTGCCTGTCGCAGCCTTTGGCTCGAGCCCCTGTCCGAATACGATGCCGTCTATGCCTTTCTCTCGCCGCAACCGATGCCCAGGCTGTGGCGTAAATTCGTGACGGAAGGACAGCCGGGCTCCCTGCTGCTGAGCAATACCTTTACCGTGCCCGGCGTGGAGCCAGAGAGCTCCCTCGGCCTGGGCGGCCCGTTGCAAAAACAACTCTTGATCTGGCGCCACCCACATGGAACTCGCTAACTGGCTACAGTCTATCGCCGACCGGCGCTGGCCCATCCTGCCCGGTACGCTGGACGAAGTGCAGCTGGCCTGCGCCCGCCACGCCGAGCTGATCAATCTTTCAGACCTGTCCAATATTTGCCTCTCCGACCCCTTGCTGTTGTTCGACGTGCTGCGGGCGGTCGGGCCCTCTTCGGTACTACGTGAAAACGAAGCCGCACCGACCGTGGAGCAGGCGATGATGCTGATGGGGCTGGAGCGTGTAACGCGCCGCTTGTCCCAGGCGACGGCGCTGCGAGCGCAGGAAGGCAAGCTCGACGACGAGGTGATCGAGGTCGTGGCCGACTGGCTGGGGCGCAGCCGGGTGGCGGCCTACCTGATCAAGGACTGGTTGTCGCTGAGCGGGGAGCACAAGGTCGAGGATTGCTTTGTCGCTGCCTTGCTGTACAACCTACCGGCCTGTTTCTTTCTGCTCTATCGTAATCAGCTCCCTGACCAGCCGCTGTTGCAGGCGGTGTCGGGGTACTTCGGGATGGACTATCCCAAGTTGCTGGAACGTTTCGTCGAGGCTACCGGTCTGCCGCCGGGGCTGGTGACGCTGTTGGGCAGCGGCAGTGTGCCTTCGCCGCGCAAACAACTGCTGAAGCTGGCCGTGGCAACCGCCAACGCGATCGAATCGGGTTGGTGGCGCTCGCCGTGGACGACCGGGATCGAGGTGGCGGCACGGCAGATGCGGGTCAGCTATGACGATGCCTATCGCTGCGTGCTCAGCGCCGCCGAGAACGTGGCGAGAAAGCCGCGAGCACCGGCCTATACCTACCCGATACGCGAGCTGCTGATGCTGCCGGGCGACTACCCGCCACGGGCGCATCTGACCGCCACTGCCGTGTTGAGCGATGCTGCGCAGCTCGAGCAACTGATGCGCGAATCGATCCGCCATCTGGCCAACGACCTGCGCTTCGAACGCATCCTGTTCCTGCGCTACGAGCCATCCGAACATGCTCTGCGGCTGCGTTACCAGGTGGGACTGGCAGAGACGTCACCGCTGCGGCAACTGGCGGTGGGCCTGGAGCCGGGCTCCTTCTTCGCCTTGCTCACCAGCAAGCCGCAAAGCTTCCATGCGCCGGCGCACGTGAGCGCCCAGCTAGGGGCGAAATATCAGGACCCGTTCTTCGAGCATATCGGCGACGGCGAATTCGCCGTTATGACGCTCTATGCCGGCCACACCCTGAGTGGCGTGTTCTACGTCGACAACGGCAACAGCGGGCGAACCATCGACCCGGATACCTACCTTCGTTTCAAGGATCTGGTGACCCGCTTCACGCATCATCTCTGACCATTTTCCATGCCGCACCCATACCGTACCCTCACTTCGCCTCACAACGACACCCTCAAACACCTGGCACGACTGGTCCAGTTTGCCCGCGACCGGCGCAAGGACGACGTGATCGTGCTCGAGGGCATCCATCTGCTCGAGGCGGCGCTGGAGCAGGGCATTGTCCCGGCACAGTGCTTCATCAACGAGGCCGCGCTGGGGCGCGCCGAGGTCTCGGCGCTGCTTGCCCGTCTGCCGCAGACGCTGTCGCCGCTGGTGGTGCCGGAGGCCTTGCTGGGCAAACTGACTTCGCTGTCGAGCGCTCCCGAGCTGATCGCCGTCTGCCCGCGGCCGCACCCGCCGCGCCGTAGCGGCAGCTGCCTGTTGCTGGAAGACATCCAGGACCCGGGCAATATGGGTACGATTCTGCGCTCGGCGGCGGCCTCCGGGGTGATGGAGGTCTTCCTCTCCAAAGGCTGTGCCGACGTGTTTTCTCCCAAGGTGCTTCGCGCCGGCATGGGGGCGCATTTCGTGCTCAATCTGCACGAGGCGGCGGACCTGGCGGAGGTGCTGGCCGGCTTTGCCGGGCACAAGCTGGTCACTCACCTGGAAGGCAGCCAGTCGCTGTATGCGCAGAATCTGCGCGGCGACGTGGCGTTCGTGTTCGGCAACGAGGGCGCGGGCGTGTCTGCAGAGCTGTTGCAACTGGCAGACTGTCGTGTACGGATTCCGATGCCGGGCCATGCCGAGTCACTGAATGTGGCGATGGCGGCCACTATCTGCCTGTTTGAACGGGTGCGACAACTCGACGCCAGCGCTGGCTGAGCGGCCGGGGTGGTTCGTCGGCGGCTGAAAGGGCGCCTCGACCTGTTATTTCAAATCTTTTTGGCCTTGCCCTTCCTCTGGGGGATTGGCTTCTGCGCTTCCGTTCTAGCTCGGCACACCCTGGGACGACAGCAGGTCGCTCAGGGTGGCACGGTCCACCACTTCCTTTTCCAACAGCAGCGTTGCCAAGGCTTCCAGGCTGGCGCGGTTGGTTTGTAGCGTGCGCTCGACACGCGCATGGGCCTCTGCCAGCAGCTTTCTCATTTCGTCGTCGATCGCCTGGGCGGTACGTTCGCTATAGGGTAGATGAGGCTGTGACGTAGGTAGGTCGAGATAGGCACCGGGGTGGGATTCATCGAAGGTGGCGAGGCCGAGCGACTCGCTCATGCCGTACTGCGTGATCATGTGCCGGGCCATGTCGGTCGCGCGCTGCAAGTCATTCTGTGCTCCGGTGGAGACGTCACCGAAGACGAGCTCCTCCGCCACTCGCCCTCCCAGCAGCACGTCGATGCGATCCAGCAGTTCGCTCTTTTTGAGCAGATACCGGTCTTCCGTTGGAATCTGCTGGGTGTAGCCCAAGGCGGCGATGCCGCGCGGAATGATGGAAATCTTGCCGACTCTGTCGGCATTCGGTCGCATTTCCGCCACCAGTGCATGCCCGGCTTCGTGGTAGGCCACGGTCTCTTTCTCCTTGGGGTTCATGATCCGGTTCTTCTTCTCCAATCCTCCCACTATCCGGTCGATCGCCTTGTCGAAGTCGGTCATGTCGACGGCGTCCTTTTCCTCGCGGGCCGCGTGCAATGCCGCTTCATTCACCAGGTTCGCCAGGTCGGCGCCGGCGAAGCCGGGGGTGCGGGCGGCGATGGTGGCGAGTTCGACGTCCGGGGCAAGCCTGACTTCTTTGCAATGGACCTGGAGGATTTTTTCGCGGCCCGTCAAGTCGGGACGGTCGATCGCCACGTGGCGGTCGAAGCGCCCGGGGCGCAGCAGTGCCGGATCGAGAATTTCCGGCCGGTTGGTGGCCGCCAGGATGATGACGCCCTTGTTGGTGTCGAAGCCGTCCATTTGCACCAACAGCTGATTGAGCGTCTGCTCCCGCTCGTCGTTGCCGCTGATGCCGCTGATCCCCCGGGCTTTGCCTAGCGCGTCGAGCTCGTCGATAAAAATGATGCAGGGCGCCTTTTCCTCGGCTTGCTCGAACAGGTCGCGCACTCTGGCGGCGCCGACGCCGACGAACATCTCCACGAACTCGGATCCGCTGATGGAAAAGAACGGAACACCGGCTTCGCCGGCAACCGCTTTGGCCAGCAGCGTTTTGCCCGTGCCCGGCGCCCCGACAATCAATACTCCTTTAGGTATCTTTCCGCCCAGGCGGCGGTAGCGTTCCGGCGCCTTCAGGAATTCCACCACCTGCATGAGTTCGTCCTTCGCCTCGTCGATGCCCGCCACATCGTCGAAGGTGACGCCGGTTTCCCTTGCCATGTAAACCTTGGCCTTGCTTTTGCCAACCGCCATGAGGCCACCGGTACCACCCATGCGCTTCATGGCAAATAGCCAGATCGACACAAAGATCAGCGCGGGCAATACCCAGGACAGGATGGATGCGAGCCACTTGTTGTCGGCCTGTCCGGTGAAGCGGACTTTGGCTTTCTCGAGCTCCTGTACCAGCGTCGGGTCACTCACGCGCAAGGTGGTAAAGGGCTGGTCGCCGGTGCCGAGTTGCTTGATCTTGTCGACGGTTTCTTTGGCGACCAGCCCCTCCAGGCCGTTGCTGGCCAAGGTGCCGGAGATGGCTTGCTCGTTGACGGTGAGGTCTTTCACCTTGCCTGCCGTCAGCAGCGTCTTGAATTCGCTATAGGACAGAGTGGTTACGCGCTCCTGGAGAAAGAAGTTCTGGACCAGCAGCAGCACCCAAAACGCGATGATGAAATACCAGACGGAAAATTGCTGTTTCTGCTCCATGCCTTCACCTTAAACCTTGGGCACGTCCCTGTTCATTCTCATTCTGGCTCATCGGAGAGGCCTTCATCCCGGAAAATGGGTGCAGGTCCGTCATTTCTTGAGCCGACCCGTACCGCTCCAGACGCAGCCGGAGATGGCGGCCGAATGCAGTGGGTGCCCGGCCCGGTCGACACCTTGCGCGAACGCCGGGTGAGCGCGTGGTGCAGGAAGTGCCTGCCTTTGGCAGGGGGGGGCGCATCTTCCGGGTGGTGAGCTTCGGATGCTGTGCCAATAATGATGAGGTGGGCCAGGGTGCCACCCTGTTTTCCGTGATCAACCCCACCACAGGATGGGGCCAGCGGAGGAGATGGGGGGCGTTTCGACGTATCGCATCGGGAGCGAAGATAATGAAGAAGGAATTCGCAGGGAAATGGCGGGTTGTCGGGTGGCTGGTGTTGCTTCTGCTGGCGCCGGGATGGGTGGCAGCGCAGGTGACGTTCGATCGGATCGTGGTATTCGGCACCAGCCTGTCGGACCCGGGCAATGTGTTCGCCCTGACGGGTCAGGAAAACACCCCGCCGTATAACAAGCTGGATCCCTCGGACCCTTTTCTCATTCCCTCGGCACCCTACGCCCGAGGGGGGCACCACTTTAGCGACGGCGCGACCTGGATCGAACAGTTCGCCGAGTCTCACGCGCTTGCCGCCAACACCCGTCCCGCCTTTCGGGCCTCGAACGACCATGCGAGCAACTACGCGGTCGGCGGCGCACGGGCGCGCAACGCCGGAGAGCTGAGCCTGTCCGCGCAGGTCAGCCGTTTTCTGACGGATTTCGGCGGTGCCGCGCCTGCGGGTGGGCTGTATGTTGTGGAGGCGGGCTCCAACGACGTGCGCGATGCCTTTGTCGCGCTGGCCATGGGGGGAGACGGAGGCGGGGTGATTTCCGCCGCATTGACGGCGATTCAGGACACTATCGCGCTGCTGCATGCCAAAGGCGCCCGGAAGTATCTGGTCGCCAATGTGCCGGATCTCGGCCTGACACCCGCGGTGCAACGTCTGGACCAGGCGTCTCCGGGTGCCAAGCTGGCCCTCAGCTCGCTGTCGCTCAACTTCAACATCGGGCTTGCCGACCTGCTGACCGGGTTGCGGGCGGCCTATCCGGATAGCCAGTTTGTCCTCTTGAACGTGTTCCAGACGGTGAATGACATGACGCAAAGCCCGTCGACGTTTGGCCTGCGGGACGTTTCGACGCCGTGTGTCACGCCCAATGTGGCACCGTTTACCTGCCGCAATCCGGGGGACTACCTGTTCTGGGACGGCATTCATCCCACCAGGACGGTCCACGCCATCTTTTCACAAAAAGCCGCCCAGGCGCTATCTGAATGACGGCGCGGTGAGCGCCCCCATCGTCCAGCATGGGGCCACGGCGCGGACGGTGGGCTGCCTGGTTGGAGTTAGTCGAGCGGCACCCACACCTCGCCGCTCATCAGCGGGCGCGCGGTGCGTGTCATCACGACTTCGTCGACCTGCCAGGTATCGCCGTTCCGGCTGACCCTGGCTTCCAGCGCCTGTCCTCCGCTGGCGTGGGAGAAGTTCAGTTCCCGCCCACGTATCACGCCGCCGGCCATTTCGCTTGCCAACGTGCCGTCGATGGCGCAGGCGGCGGCGAGGGCGATGGCGCCGGTGCCGGTGAAGGCGTGATGCAGCCGCCCCATCGACAGGATGCGGCCGTTCAGATCGTAGCCGGTGGCGCGTGCCGGACTGAGAAAGCTGATTTTGGGGGTGGCCGGGCGCTCGCGGCTGGCGCTGGTGATGTCCGGCGCCAAGCCCATCGCCACCGCGCCGGCGGCACGGGCCCATTCGAGGGTCTGGTGCAGTTTGGCATCGAGATGGGCGGCGGTCTCATAACCCGAGAGGCCGAGATCGGCGGCACGTACGAAAACCGTCGGGTTGCCGGCATCGATCAGTGTGGCGGCAAGCGTTGTGCCGTCGGGCAGATGAAGGGTGTCGCAGGGGTTTCCCGTGGGGAACAGGGTTCCCGCGCCGCCTCCCGCCGGGTCGAGAAAATGCAGGCGGATCGGCGCGCCAGGAAAGGCGACGCCGTCGATGCGGTAGTCGCCATGCCAGACCGCTTGACCGCGCTCGATGTCGATTTCGGCGTGGATGCGTTTCCCGATGTTGGCCTGCCAGATATGCACGGTGAAGGGGCCGTCCTTGTCGGGGGCCACCAGTCCGGAGGCAACGGCAAACAGCGGCACCGCAGCCGTCAGGTTGCCGCAGTTGCCGGACCAGTCGATTAGCGGTTCGCCGATCGCCACGTGACCGAACAGGTAATCGACATCGCAGTCGGGCCGTTGCGACGGGGAGAGGATGACGATCTTGCTGGTGCTGGAAATGCCGGTGCCCAGGCCGTCGATTTGCAGGCCGTGCGGGTCGGGGCTGCCGAGGGCGCGCAGCAACAGCCGGTCGCGCGTTTCTGTGTCGGCGGGCAGGCTGTCGGCACGGAAGAACAGGCCCTTGCTGGTGCCGCCGCGCATCAGGGTGGCCTTGAGGGAATGCAGGGTGGTCATGCGGCGGGTTCCAGGGTCAGTTTGCAGGCGGCGATGGCGGCGCGGCGAGCCGCATCGACCGCTTGCGGAATCTGTTGTTTGTCTGAGCAACCCTGGGCGATGGCGCCAGCGTCCACCGTCAGTGCGGCGTCCAGCATGCGTGCCAGCCAGTCGACTTGCGGGTAGTCGCACTGTTCGAAACCGAGGCGGCCACGGGCGTCGGCGAGGCAGGCATCGAGCATGAGGCGGAAACGTTCAGGCCGGCGCAGGGCATCGGTTTCGCGGAACATCTTCAGCACGGTGTCCGGGCGCATGTCGCCGGCCACGTGCACCTTGGTGTGATGCAGGCAGGTGATGCGGGCCAGGTCGCGGCAGTCGGCCGGTACGCGCAGGCGTTCGCTCAGTGCCAGCAGCGGCTTTTCGCCGCGCGCCTCGTGGCCCAGGTGGCGCGGCAGCAGCTCGGCCGGGGTAAGGGCCTTGCCCAGGTCGTGGGTGAGCGCGGCAAAGCGCACCGGCAGCGGCAGCTGCTGGGCCGCGGCGTAGTCGATGACGCGCATCACGTGGTCGCCGGTGTCGATTTCCGGGTGGTAGTCGGCACGCTGCGGGACGCCGAACAGGGCGTCCACCTCGGGCAGGATGCGCGCCAGCGCGCCGCACTCGCGCAGGACCAGGAAAAAGCGCGAAGGCTGGTTTTCCATCAGCCCGCGCGCCATTTCCTGCCAGACGCGCTCGGCGACCAGGGCGTCGACCTCGCCGTTGGCGACCATGGTGCGCATCAATTGCAGCGTTTCCGGCGCGATGGAGAAGCCAAAGCGGGCGGCGAAGCGGGCCAGGCGCAGTACCCGCACCGGGTCTTCGGCGAAGGCCGGGCTGACGTGGCGCAAGATGCGGTTTTTCAGGTCGTCCTGGCCATGGTAGGGGTCGATGATCTGCCCGGTTTCGTCGCTGGCCATGGCGTTGATGGTGAGGTCGCGCCGTGCCAGGTCTTCTTCCAGGGTGACATCGCGATCGGCGTGGAAGGTGAAACCGTGGTAGCCGCGGCCGACCTTGCGCTCGGTGCGCGCCAGTGCGTATTCCTCGTGCGTTTCCGGGTGCAGGAACACCGGGAAGTCCTTGCCGACCGGGCGGAAGCCGCGGGCGGTCATGTCTTGCGGGGTGGCGCCGACCACGACCCAGTCGTGGTCGGTCACCGGCAGTCCCAGCAGGCGGTCACGCACCGCTCCGCCGACTTGGTAGATCTTCATGTCAACGTCCAGCCTCGGTGCGGAAATGCGAGCGCACTTCGTTCGGCTCGGCCTTGCCCAGGTAGAGCGGCGCGATGGCTTCCAGTGCCGTGGGCGAGAAACCGAGCAGCTCGCGCGGGAAGGGGCCGGTGCCGACGTTGTCGACCGAGAGCGAGCGTACGTTGTCGCGGCTCATCAGCGGCTGTCCCGGCAGCAATTCCATCAGTCCGGCCTGCAGCATGGCCAGCCCCGCCGGTAGCCCGATGATGAGTGGCTGTTGGCCGCTCAGGCCGGCGACGTAGCGCACCAGTTCGCGCAGGGCGTAGACCTTGGTGCCGGCGAGTTCGATTTTGTGATGGACGGTGGCGTCGTTGGCCAGGCACGCCACCATGGCGCGCGCCACGTCGTCGGCCCACACCGGCTGGAAGCGGGTGTCGGCACCGGCCAGCGGCAGCACCGGCAGGGTGCGGGCGAGGTGGGCGAACAAGGTCAGGAAACTGTCGCCACGGCCAAACACCACCGACGGGCGCAGGATGGTCCAGTCGAGCCCGCTGGCCTCGATGCGTTGTTCGGCAATGCCCTTGGTCTGCTGGTAGTGGCTGGGGCCGTTGGGGTCGGCGCCGAGCGCGCTGATATGGATCAGGCGGCGGATACCGTTATAGCGGCAGGCCTGGATAATCTTTTCCGGGAGCGCGACGTGCGCGCGTTCGAACGCCTGGCGGCTGCCGTGCAGGATGCCGACCATGCTGACGACGGCGTCGTGGCCGTGCAGCAGGGCGTTGAGACTGGTCTGGTCGTGCACGTCGACTTCGACCAGCTCGGTTTTCGGCAGCACGATCAGCTTTTCCTTATGCTGTTCGTAGTTCCGGGTGGCGAAGGTGATCTCGACCCCGGCTTCGGCCAACCTTTCGCCCAGGTAGCCACCGATGAAGCCACTGCCGCCGATAACGCAGATCCGTTGGTATTTCATTCTTCGATTACTCTCCGCAAGACGTGTTCGACGACCGGCCGATCAGCGGGCCGGAATGGTGCCCAGGCGGCTCTTCAGCGAGAGCGGTGTGTGCTCGAAGCCACTCGCATAATACGCGGCGTTGCCCATGACCTTCTGAACATAGTCGCGGGTTTCGTCGAAGGGAATGGTTTCGGCGTAAATGGCGCCTTCCAGCGGCTTGCTGTCCTGCCAGCTGCGCGCGCGGCCCGGGCCCGCATTATAGGCTGCGGTGGCCATCACGGCGTTGTTGGACAGCGAATTGAGCACGTAGCGCAGGTACCAGGTGCCGAGCTGGATATTGGTGTCGATGTCGTCCACGGCAAAGCCGTTGAGCCCCATTTTGCCGGCGACCCACTTGGCGGTGGCCGGCATCAGCTGCATCAGGCCGGAGGCGCCGACGCCGGAGCGGGCCACGGTGACGAAGCGGCTTTCCTGGCGGATCAGCCCGTATACCCAGGCCTCGTCGATGTCCAGCTGCTTGGCGTAGCGGCGGGTGATGTCACGATAAGGCGTCAGGTAGCGCAGCGAGAAGTCGTGTTCGGTGCGGGTGCGTTCGGCGCTGTAGATCGCCATGTCGTAGAAGCTGTGGCGACGCGCCAGCTCGGCCGCCGCCAGGAGCTGGCTGTCGGGGAGGTTGCGCATGCTCCAGCGCCACTCGTTTCGGGCGTCGTTGCGGAATTCCGGCTTGCGGTAGTCTTCGGCCAGATGGAACAGCGCCAGGGCGCGGCGCACCGCAGGCTGGGCGTTGAGGGTGCCGATATCCTCCTCGCTCGGCGGTTTGGCCGAGGGAGAGGCACTCAGCGAGGTGCCGAGTTCTTCGCGCGCCAGCGTGGCGTAGTATTGGTGGCCATCGCTGGCTTGCACCAGCAGTGACGTGGCCTCGCTGCCGCGGCCCAGGGCCTGCAGCGCCCGGGCACGCCAGTACTGCCACACCGGTTTGGCGGCCAGATTGGCCGGCATGGAGCGGGTGACCTGCTCCAGCACGCCCCATTGCGCGATACGCAGCGTGGAGCGGGCCCACCATTCCCATTGCTCGTCGGTGAGCTGGGTGGCATCGGCCTGGGCGAACCAGGACAGGGCTTGGGCCATCTGCTGGCGCTTGGCGGACAGCAGCGCCAGCTGACCCCAGGCGAAACCGGCGCGTTCCCGGCTCAGCGACGGTTCGAGGGCGCGCAGGGCGTCGGCGGCGGCGTCCAGGTTGGCGCGGCCCTTGTTGCGCACGATGTCGTAGACCAGGATTTCCTGCCCGCCCGGGGTCGAGGCGTCGGCGCTGGCCGGCCGGGCCAGCGTGCTGGCATCCAGTGTCAGCCCGGTGGCGGTGGCCAGCTTGCGGGCGGAGGAGAGGTAGTTGCCGGCAAGCTGCAGCCGGATGCGGCGCCCTACCCAGTCGGGCCCGAGCAGGCCCTTGGCGGCGGCGGTCTCGATCAGGGTTTCACAGCCCAAAGGGGTGTCGCGCCCTTGCAGGAAGCCCGCAAAGTCGATGTCACGGCTGCCTTGGCGCAGTCTCAGCAAATTGGCATAGCAGCGTGTTTCTTCATCGCTGCCTTCCGGCGGCAGGTTCTGCCATTCCTGGGCAAAGCGTGCCCATTCTTCGCGCTTGCCCAGGTGCTTCAGCCATTCGTTGCGGATGCGTTCCGGCATCACGCCTTCCTTGACGCTGTCGAGAAAGGTGATGACTTGGGCGTCGTCGTCCTTTTCCAGGGCTTTCCAGGCTAGCCAGTAGGCCGGGTAGTTCGCCAGCGGGTGGCTCGAGGTGATGCTGGCGTAGCGTGCCAGTTCGGCCACGTTGTTGCTGCGGTAGGCCTCGCGGGCGGCGATCAGGTCGTTCTCGACCGCGGCGAGGGCGGGCAGAGCCGTGCTCAGGGCCAGCACGCTCAGGACAGTGTTCAAACGTTTCATCAGTCAATTATCCATTATTTTCGGCGTCACGCCGGCTATCTCGTCATGCGCCCGGGCGGTCGTTTCCTGCTTTGAAAGCCGCCGGGCTTGCTTGGTTCGCGTTGCGTCCCTGCTTTTTGGCAGTAAGGGAGCGGTGTGGCGGCGCCGGTACCGATACGGTTCAGTGCCTGCATTCGTACAGTTCGATGGGAAGCCCGTCGGGGTCGGCAAAGAAGCAGAAGCGCTGGCCGGTGATGTCGTCGAGGCGGATGGCTTCCAGTTCGATCCCTTCGGCCAACAAGGCGTCGCGGGCGTGCTCCAGGTTGCCGACCGCGAGTGCAAGGTGGCGCAGGCCGCAGGCTTCCGGCCGGCTGGGCCGGGGCGGTGTGGCGGGGAAGCTGAACAATTCGATCTGGCTGCCGTCGGGCAGGGCCAGGTTGAGCTTCCACGACTGGCGCTCTTCACGCCAGGTCTCGCTGACGATCGGCAGGCCCAGGATGCGGTGATAGAAGTCCCGCGAGCGGGCGTAGTCCGAGCCGATGATGGCGATGTGGTGAAGTCCGACGAGTTGCATCAGCGCACCTGGGGGACGGGCTGGTGTGGCACGGATCGGGGCGTCGTCGGTCGCTGTGCCGGCTGGCGTGCAGCATGGGAGGCCGGCGTGATGGCGATGTGGCAAAGCCGGAGGCGATGACTGCTCATAGATTTTCAATATCAATATGCTTTTAACAATCAATTAGACGAATTTGTTGTTGGCTATCAGAATGCAGTCATCGATAGATCAACGACGCCACTCTCAAACCAGGAGATTCATCATGCTGAGCAATCACGAAGGCCAACGCGTTCCGAACGTTACTTTCCACATCCGCGAAAACAATGAGTGGAAGGACGTCACCACCGAGCAACTGTTCCAGGGCAAGAACGTGGTGGTGTTCTCGCTGCCGGGCGCTTTTACCCCGACCTGCTCGTCCACCCATCTGCCGCGCTACAACGAGCTGGCGCCGGCGTTCTTCGAGAACGGCATCGACGCCATCCTGTGCGTGTCGGTCAACGATACCTTCGTCATGAACGAATGGGCGCAGGATCAGGAAGCCCAGAACATCGTGATGGTACCCGATGGCAACGGTGAATTCACCGCCGGGATGAACATGCTGGTGGACAAGAGCGAGTTGGGCTTCGGCAAGCGCAGCTGGCGTTACTCGATGCTGGTGCGCGACGGCGTGGTCGAGAAGATGTTCGTCGAACCGCAGGAGCCGGGCGACCCGTTCAAGGTGTCCGACGCCGATACCATGCTCGACTACCTCAACCCGAAGGCCAAGAAGCCGGATCAGGTGGTGGTGTTCACCAAGGTTGGCTGCCCGCACTGCGCGCGGGCCAAGGCTTTGCTCGCCGACCGTGGCTACTCCTTCGTCGAGGTGCCGCTCGATAACACGATCCGCGGCAAGGTGCTGGGTGCCGTGTCGGGCAAGATGACTGCGCCGCAGGTGTTCATCAATGGCGAACTGATCGGTTCGGCCGACGACCTGGAAACCCGCTTCGCCCGCTGAGCACCAGGCCGTTTTTGAGCGACTGTTGTTTCCGCCGGTTTCATGCCCTGACACCGGTGGGAGCTTTCGGGCCGGCCCAAGGCAGTTTGGCCCGGCCCCTTTTTCCGCCCGGATACGCGACGCCAGCGCAGTGGCGTGACGTATCCCGGCGCATCTGATCACCCATAAGGATAACGATTATGCAGAACCTCTCCGTCGACGTAGCCATCATCGGCGCCGGCACCGCCGGCCTCGCCGCCTACCGTGCCGCCAAGGCCAACGGCAAGACCGCCGTCCTGATCGAGGGCGGCCCCTACGGCACCACCTGCGCCCGCGTCGGCTGCATGCCGTCCAAGCTGCTGATTGCCGCCGCCGAAGCCGCACACGAAGCGCGCCACACCGCGCCGTTCGGGGTGCACGTCGATGGCGTGATCCGCATCGACGGGCGCGAGGTGATGGCACGCGTCAAGCGCGAGCGCGACCGTTTCGTCGGCTTCGTGGTCAACAGCGTGGAAGGCATTCCGGAACAGGACCGCCTGCAGGGCTACGCCCGCTTCATCGACAACACCTTGTTGCAGGTCGACGAGCACACCCAGCTCAAGGCTGGCCGTGTCGTGATCGCCACCGGTTCGTCGCCGGCGATTCCGGCGCCGTTCCAGGTGTTCGGCGACCTGCTGGTGGTGAACGACAATGTGTTCGACTGGGACACGCTGCCGCGCCGCGTCGCCGTCTTCGGCCCTGGGGTGATCGGGGTGGAACTGGGCCAGGCCTTGTCGCGCCTCGGCGTCGAGGTGAGGATGTTCGGCGCCAGCGGCTCGCTGGGTCCGCTCACCGACCCGGTGATCCGCGACTACGCCCGCCGTGCATTGGGAGAGGAGTTCTACCTCGATCCGAAGGCCAAGGTGGTGGAGATGCGCCGTGACGGCGACGAGGCGGTGATCCGCTACGTGCATCTCGACGGCGGCGTGCGGGAAGAGCGTTTCGACTACGTGCTGGTGTCCACCGGCCGCACGCCCAACGTGCAGCGGCTGGGTCTGGAGAACACCTCGTTGCAGCGCGATGGCCGCGGCGTGCCGCTGTTCGACCCGGAAACGCTGCAGTGCGGCAACGCCCCGATCTTCCTCGCCGGCGACGCCAACAATACGCTGACGCTGCTGCACGAGGCGGCCGACGAGGGCAAGACCGCCGGCGAGAACGCTGCGCGCTATCCCGACGTGCGTCCCGGCCTGCGCCGTGCGCCGATCGGCGTGGTGTTCAGCGACCCGCAGATGATGATGGTCGGCGCCAGCTTCGCCACGTTGGCCGAAGACCGCTTCGTCACCGGCGAGGTCAGTTTCGAGGACCAGGGCCGCAGTCGCGTGATGCTGAAGAACAAGGGTCTGCTGCATGTCTACGCAGACAAGGAGAGCGGCCGCTTCCTCGGTGCCGAGATGGTCGGCCCGCGTGCCGAGCACATCGCCCACCTTCTGGCGTGGAGCGTGCAACAAGGGCTGACCGTGGCGCAGATGCTCGACATGCCGTTCTACCACCCTGTGGTGGAGGAGGGGCTGCGCACCGCCTTGCGTGACGCGGCGGCCAAGCTGGCCGGCTGAGTCGGCGCGACCTCGCCAAGACGCCACCCCATCAGGGGTGGCGTTATTTTTTTGTAGCAGGCGTGCTCAGCAAGGACTGTGCAGCGACACGCCCTCGGCCTCGCCGCGTGCCTGCGCGATGGCGGTGCGGTTGCGGCCGTCCAGTTTGGCGCGATACAGCGCTTCGTCGGCCCGCTTCAGCCAGGCCTCGCGATGCGGTGTGGAGAGCGGGGCGACGCCGAGGCTGATGGTGTAACTCACGTGCAACTCGCCATGCGCGACCGTGGTCGATTCGACCCGCGTGCGCAAACGCTCGGCGAAGGCGGCCGCGCCTTCCTCGTCAACGTTGGCCAGTACCACCAGGAATTCCTCTCCGCCCCAGCGTCCGGCCACATCCGCGCTGCGGATGGTCTCGCTCATGGCCTTGCCCAGGGCGCGGATCACGGCGTCGCCGGCATCGTGACCGTAGCGGTCGTTGACCACCTTGAAATGATCGATATCGAGAAGGACCAGGCTGGCCTGCTCGCCGTTGCGCCGGGTGCGCTGCAGCTGTTGCTCGAGGGCTTCTTCCAGTGCGCGCCGGTTGGGCAGGCCGGTCAGCGTGTCGGTGCGTGCCAGATGGGCGAGCTTGCTATTGGCCTCGGCCAGTTCGTTCACCAGCCGGGTGGTCGAATCCAGCCAGTAGGTGAACATGCGGTAGCCAAAGAAGCCGACGAAGGCGGCAATCAGGGCAAATACCCAATAGAAGGTCCAGGTGGTCGCCAGCATGGTGGTGACGGCTCCGGGCAAGATCGCCAGTTCGCTGGCACGCAGGGCGTGGCGCACCGTATTGCTGCCGAGCCACAGTGTCAGCCAGCCGTAAATCAGCACGCCGGCGACGATGGCGATCACCAGCTGCAGGCTGAGACGGCGCGATTCCGCTGCCGCGGTGCGCCACAGCCGTGGGTGCCGGTCGCGCCAGCGCTCCAAGGCCGGCTGGCTGAGCAGCAACAACGGACCTCCCAGCAGCAGGCATTGCAGGAAGCCGCCCAACCACCAGCCTTGCCAGATCGGCAGCAGGCCGGTCGGATCGACCAGATTGGTGTAACACCAGATCAGCGCCCCGGCCGAGCTGAAGACGCTGGCGACAAACGACATCAGCGTGTAATAGAGCACGGCGTTGGCCGAGCGCAGGTGCAGCGGCATGGCGATGGTGCGGTAGCCCAGCACCAGCACGGCGAAGCCCAGAGGGTTGGCACAAGCGAACAGCAGCGCCCAGGGCAGCGGCATGTGGGCGTACAGCGCCAGCGACAAGGTGGCCAGATAGGCCGGAATCGCCCCCCAGGTCCAGCCGAAGAACAGGGTCCACCATAGGCAGATTATGAGGGGGGGATAGATCGACACATAGACTTCCACCCCGGCGAATGTCAGTGACAGGCCGGACCAGCTGTTGGCGACGGCGGCGATGCCGCTGGCCATGCAGGCCAGAACCGACAGCAGCCAGCCGCCCAGGATCAGCCCTTGTTCAGAACGGGAGCCGTCGCGCCAGAGCTGCTGAGCGGAAAGGGTGCGGTAGTCGGGGCGGGGGCGTGACGAGGCCTCCGCCGGCAGGTCTGCGGTTACGCCATCGCGGATGGGCTGCCTGGTGTCGCCACGCTTCATGGTGAAGGTGTCTGGCGATTGGGTGTTTTCCATGTGGTCTCGTCAGAGCGGGCCTCCATCATGGGCAGGAGGCCGTCCCGTCTTCAGAAGCGCCACCCCCGGTGGAATGGCGCCGTTGTCCGTTTACCATCACATTTCCCCGCCAATGCCCTGAGCGGCGCGGTGCGGGTCTCACCGCAGACTGGTGGCCGTTCATCTCATCTTTATCGCGACAGACCGGGACGACAGGTGCGGCTGCATCGTCTGCGCCCGCTGCTCCTGCCGTGCCGGAGGCAGGAATCAGGGGGCGGCGAGTGAAGCGCTGCTTAGCCGGCGCTCTTCAATCTGGGTGTGGCGATGACGTTTGGCTGGTCAAGTGTTAATTTAAACGACCTATTTTTCAAGAAGTAGATTGAACTGTTGCGGTATTTATGTGCATTATTTTATTAATGCCACTTTGGTAAACAATCGGTGTTTGATCAAGCAATTTTTTCATGGCGCTGATTTTGCCTGATCATTTGGCGAATTGAGTAAAAGTGGCGCTCGATCAAAATAAAATGACAAATAAATGCACAAATATTTTCAAATAACCATTTTGACTATTTTACTTGCGTTGGCGCCGCCTGTCTTCGCCGCCGACAAGACATTACGCGTCTTGGCCTGGCCTGGATATGCCGATCCCGACGTGGTGAAGGCGTTCGAGGCCCGTTTTCACAGCAAGGTGGAAGTGACGTTTGTCGACTCCGATGAGTCGTTGTGGGACAAAATGCATGCCGGTCATGACAACACGTTCGATGTGGTGGCCGCCAATACTGTTGAAATTCACCGCTATACCCGTGAAGGGTTGCTGCAACCGCTCGATCTGGCACGTCTGCCCAATACCCGGTTCCAACTCCCGCGCTTTCGCGCGCTCTCGTCCATCGGCGGCCTGACCCAGGGAGGCAAGGTTTATGCCATTCCCTTTACCTATTCCGCCATGGGGTTGATTTATGACCGCAAGCAGGTGTCCGTTCCCCCACGGTCGATGTCCGAATTGTGGAATCCGCGCTATCGCGGAAAGGTGCTGGCCTTCAATAGTGCACAGCATAATTTTTCCTTTACGGCGCTGGCTTTGGGGGTGGACAACCCTTTTCAGCTCGATGCGAATCAGATGCGGCGCGTCGCGAGGCAATTGGTTGCGTTGCGGCGTAATTTGCTGAGTTATTACAGCCTTCCCGAAGAAGCAACCAAATTATTTATTCAACATAAATCGGCCCTGCTTTTTGCCAACTATGGCACGCAGCAGCTGACGCAGCTACGTAAGGCTGGGGCGGACGTGGGCTATGTCATTCCGCAAGAGGGGGCGCTGGCGTGGCTGGATTGCTGGGCGATGACGCGGGTGGCGCGCGACCGTTCTTTGGCCCTGGCCTGGATCGACTACATGCTGGAGCCGGCCGTCAGCCGGTTGCTGCCCGAGCGTCAGGGGCTGGCGAATACCCTGACCTCGCCACCCGAATTGAGCGACAAATCGCGCATCATCTGGCTCCAGCCGGTGGAGGATGTGGGGCAGCGCGAGGCGCTGTGGGGCAAGATCGTATCCGGCAATCTGCCGGAGAGGCTTTAGCCATGCGTCCGGGTCTGACCGTCAAACTCTCGATACTGCTCGCCTGCATCGGCATTCTGGCTTCTGGGGTGACGGGCTACTATGCCTATTCCACCAATCAAAGCCTGCTGGTGAACGAGGCCGAGCGGAATTTGCTCACCTCCACCGAATTGCTGAGTCAGCGCTTATCCACCGTCCTGAACGATATTGCGGCGGATGCCCTGACGCTGGCCGACATGCCCTCGTCGGCAAAAGTCGCCAGCCTTGATGATCCTGCCAGCGATGAGGCCAGAGATCACCTGGCGCAGGTGTTCGGCACCGTCATGCGCCTGCACCCCCAATACGCCCAGGTGAGATTGATCTCCCGCCAGCAGTTTGGCCTCGAACAAATCCGTTTCGATCGGGATGGCGATCGCCTGGTGAGGGTGACCGGGTCTTTGCTGCAGGAGAAAGGGCATTTCCCGTATGTTTTCGAAACCCTGGCGCTCGCGCCAGGGCGCGTCTACGTCTCGCCGATCACGGTCAATCACGAACAGGGCGCTCATTCGGCGGAAGGCGCGCCGACGCTCCGCCTGGCCACGCCGGTCGTGACGCCGGCCGGCGCCGTCGTCGGCGTGGTCGTCATCAATGTGCGGTTGAAGAGTTTGCTCGACTCCGTGCAGTCGGCCTTGCCGGCCGGGCACCAGCTGTACCTCACCAACGAGTGGGGCGATTTTCTGGCACACCCCAACCCGGCCATGACCTTCGGTTTCGATAAGGGCCGGCGTCTGCTGGTTCAAGACAGTTATGAGCAGACCCGGCCGTTGTTCGACAAGGCCCAATCCAGTGTGCTGGTGAACGGGCTGGACGATCCGCAGCGGGCAAAGGGGCAGATTCTGGCGTTTGTGCGCAAACCGTTCGGCCTGCCGGAAAACCATCAATTTGTCGTGCTTGGCCTGGCCCGCCCCTTGGAGGATGTGCTGCGGGGCGGGAAGTCGCTTGGGGAAAGCACCATCCAGATGGTGCTGGCATTCAGTGTGCTGTCCATCGTGCTGGCGGTGGTGTTTTCGCGGGCATTGACCCGCCCCTTGCAGATGCTCACCCATGCCGCGACGAGCTTTCAAACCCGGCATGCGCTCGAAGCGCTGCCGGTGGCACGCACCGATGAAATCGGCGTGCTGGCACGCTGCTTCGACCAGATGCGCAAGGAGCTGAAGTCGCACATGGAAAAGATGAGCCAGAATCAGCAAGAGCTGAGGCATCTGGCCCACCACGACTCCCTCACCGGGCTGCCGAACAGGATGCAGTTCTTCCACCAGATCGAGCGCGCCATTGACGCGGTGGCGGAGAGTGGCCAGCAGTTGGCGGTTCTGTTCATCGATCTCGACCACTTCAAGCAAATCAATGATCAGATGGGCCACGCGGTTGGCGACCAGGTGCTGATTGTCGTGGCGCAGCGCCTGCGCAGCGCCTTGCGTGGCGAGGATGTGGTGGCGCGGCTCGGTGGCGACGAGTTCATCGTGCTGATCAAGGGGCCCGCTATTGCCGCGGATGTACCCGCCATTGCCGCGAAGATCTTGAGCACACTCAATGAAGACATCATGACCCATGGCCGCCGCCTGCAGGTGTGCGCCAGCATCGGCATCAGCCTGTTCCCGGATGATGGCGGGACGGCGGAGGAGTTGGTGCTGCGCGCCGACAGCGCCATGTACAAGGCCAAAGTCAGCGGGCGCTATACCTTCGCCCGCTATCAGGCGGCGGAATAAGCGCGCCGCGCCCTGATGGCGGGGGGCTCAGGATTTGACCGGTCTGAGCCAGCTGAAGCGGCTATGCCAGATGCTCGGGGCGCGCCGCACCAGGTGCCAGGTGGCCAGCACGTTGGCCGAAGCGGTGATCAGGAGCAGCACCGCGACGCTGTCGAACAGCTTCAGGACCACGGCACTGGCGATGGCCGAGAACACCATGTAGAAGCCGTTGGTGATGTTGTTGGCGGCGATGGCCTGCGAGCGGAACGCCGCCGGGCTGGCGATCTGCAGCCAGGTATAGAGCGGCACGGTGAAGAAGCCGCCGAAGAAGCCGAGCAGGGCGATGTCGGCGATATGGCGCCAGTTGGCGGGGGTGGCGAGGTAGGTTCCGAGGCCGACCAGTTCGCCCTGGTGCAAGGCCAGCGAAGACAGCGCTACGTCGCCGCCGAACAGCGTCATGCCGGCGCTGCCGACCAGTACCAGCCCCAGCTGCAGCCGCCCCTGCGACAGCTTGGCGCAAACCACCGAGCCCGCGCCGATACCGATCGAGAACAGTGCCAGCATCAGCGTGTAGACGTTGGCGTCGCCGCCTAGATGCTGCTTGGTGAAGGTCGGCAGCTGGGTGGTGTAGATCGCCCCCATCAGCCAGAACCAGGAAATGCCGAGGATGGCGCTCTTCACGTCGGCAATGCGCCAGGCCTTGCCGACCAGCTCGACCGAATCCTTCAGCACGTTGGCCGAAAGGACGAGTTCCGGCGCGGAGGGCGGGGCCGGCGGCATTTGCCGGCTGCAGGCGTAACCGGCCAGCGCGGTGGCGCAGATCATCGCCACGATCAGCCATGGCCCGCCTTGCGTCATCAGGCTGCCGCCGATCTGGCCGATCAGGATGGCGAGAAAGGTGCCCATCTCGATCAGGCCGTTGCCGCCGACCAGCTCCCGCTCGTGCAGGTACTGCGGCAGGATCGAATACTTCAGCGGGCCGAAAAAGGCCGAATGCACCCCCATCAGGAACAACGCCGCCAGCAGCAGCCCGGCAGCGTGGGTGAAGAAGCCGACCCCGGCCAACAGCATGATGGCGATCTCCACCAGCTTCACCGTTCGTGCGATGCGCGCCTTGTCGAGCTTCTCCGACAGCTTGCCGGCGGTGGCGGAGAACAGGAAGAACGGCAGGATGAACAGGCCCGCCGCCAGGTTGACCAGCATCGCCGGCGACATGCCGCCGATACTCAGGCCGTGGTAGCTGATCAGCACCACGATGGCGGTTTTCAGCAGGTTGTCGTTGAACGCGCCGAGAAATTGGGTGCCGAACAGCGGCAGGAAGCGGCGGCTGGTAATGAAGGGGAAGCTGGCGATCACGATGGGCGGTACGGGAAAGATGGGTAGCGCATGCTAGCCCATTCCCCGGCGGGTGTCAGCAGCCGCGCCGGGATGGCGCCGCCGCCAGGCCTTGCGCAACTCGTCCGCCAGCAGCATCACCAGCAGCACCGGCAAGGCGATCAGCCAGTCGGCCGCCGCCAGCGGCGCGGTACCGAACACACGTTGGCCGAAAGAGGTGTAGACGATCGACAGGATGAGGGCCGCTTCGAAGGCGAGCCCACCCAGTAGCCAGCGGTTGCGCAGCGGCAGGCGGAAGGCGGATACCGTGCTGTCGCGGCACAGGAACAGGTTGACGATCTGCCCCAGCACGATGGCAACGAGGCAGGCCGTGGTGGCCGCCAGGTAGAAGGGGGTGCTGGCCGGTACTGTGCCGCCGTAGTGCCAGCCGGCGGCGTACATCACGGTGAAAAAGGCGAACAACGCGGCGGCCGCTTCGAAAAGCCCGAGAAAACCGTAGGCGCGCAGCAGCAAGCCCGGCGTCAGCAGGCGCTCCTGGCGCGACCGGGGTGGGGTGTTCATCACCGCCGGGGCAGGCGGCTCGGCGCCCAGCGCCAGTGCCGGCAGCATGTCGGTGCCGAGGTCGACCGCCAAAATCTGGATGATGGTGAGCGGCAGCGGGACGCGCAGCAGCACGAAGGCCAGGTAGGGTACCAGCTCGGGAATGTTGGAAGTCAGGATGTAGGTCAGGAATTTGCGGATATTGGCGTAGACCGCCCGGCCTTCCTCGATGGCGTCGACGATGGTGGCGAAGTTGTCGTCCAGCAGCACGATGTCGGCGGCGGCCTTGGCGACGTCCGAGCCGCGCTGTCCCATGGCGATGCCGATGTCGGCGCTCTTCAGCGCCGGAGCGTCGTTGACGCCGTCCCCGGTGACGGCGACGACCTCGCCCTTTTGCTGCAACACCGTGACGATGCGCTGCTTTTGTTCCGGCGTGACGCGGGCAAACAGCAGGTCGGGCT
Source organism: Pseudogulbenkiania sp. NH8B (assembly GCF_000283535.1). Classification (GTDB taxonomy): domain Bacteria; phylum Pseudomonadota; class Gammaproteobacteria; order Burkholderiales; family Chromobacteriaceae; genus Pseudogulbenkiania; species Pseudogulbenkiania ferrooxidans. The sequence continues at coordinate 2,402,558 of NC_016002.1, read as the reverse complement.
GGTCCAGCCGCAGTTGCAGCTGGGTGTCGGAGAGACGCTCCAGTTCGTCGCCCGTCAGCACCGTCCCGTCCCCTTGCAAGAGGCCGATCTGCCGCGCGATGGCGCTCGCGGTAACGGCGTGGTCGCCGGTGCACAGCACCACCCGGATGCCGGCCTGGCGGCAGGTGGCGATGGCGCCGGCGACCTCGGGACGCGGGGGATCCTCGATGCCGGTGAGGCCGGCGAACACCAGGTTGGATTCGTCCAGCGGCAATGCGGCCGGCTGGCGGTAGGCCAGTGCCAGCACGCGCAGGCCTCGCTCGGCGAAACGGTCCACCTCGGCCAGCAGGCGGTCGCGTCCGGTCGCATCGAGCGGCTGTTCGCCGTCCGGCATCAGCAGCATGCCGCACAGCGGCAGCACGCTTTCGGCGGCCCCCTTGACGTACAGGTGCAGGCCGTCCGGCTGCTGTTGCAGCACCGCCATGCGCTTGCGTTCGCTGTCGAACGGCAATTCGCCGCGACGCAATGACGGCGGCTGCGGCAACGCCCCGGCAAACTCTGCCAGGGCCTGTTCCATCGGGTCGCCGATCCAGCCGTTGCCGCTGGCCAGCAGGTTGTGGCACTGACCGGCGATCTGCTTCAGCACCGCCGGCAATCCCGGGGCGTCGGCGGGGTGGGCGCGCCCCAGGGTGTACACGTCCAGCACGCGCATGCGGTTTTCGGTCAGTGTGCCGGTCTTGTCCGAGACGATCACCGTGGCCGCGCTCAGGGTCTCTACCGCCGGCAGGTGGCGCACCAGTGCCCGGCGTTTGGCCATGCGCTGGGTGGCCAGGGCGAGCGACAGGGTGACGGTCGGCAGCAGCCCCTCCGGCACGTTGGCGACGATGATGCCGATGGCAAACAGCAGGTTGTCGCTCCAGGGCAGGCCGATGGCGTGGCCGATGGCCAGGAAGACCAGCCCCAGTGCCGTGGCGAAGAGCGCCACCCAGCGCGACAGCCGCGCCAGTTCGCGCGTGAGCGGCGAGACGGTGTCCGCCGTGCTCTGCGTCAGATGGGCGACGTGCCCGAAGCGCGTGCGCATCCCGGTGGCGTAGACGACCACCTCGGCCGAGCCGGCGACCACCGAGGTGCCGGCAAACAGGCAGTTGCCGCCGAGTACCGGGTCTGCGTTGTGGCTGGCCTCGGCGTGACGCGACTGGGCGACCGACTCTCCGGTCAGGATCGCGTTGTTGACGCGCAGGCCAAACGCCGAGAGCACGCGGCAGTCGGCGGGTACCGCATCCCCGCCTTCGAGGTAGACGATGTCGCCCGGCACCAGTTGGCTGGCCGGCAGGGGATAGACCACGCCGCCCCGGCGGACCTTGACCTCCAGCGGCAGCAGCTGGCGCAGGGCGGCCAGCGCCTGCTCTGCCTTGTATTCCTGCCAGAACGAGAACACCCCGTTGATGACGATGACGCCGATGATGGCCCAGCCCAGCGTCGCCATCGCCGGGTCGCCTTGCAGGACGTGGGCCAGCAGGGCGAGTCCGGCGGCAATCCACAGGATGATGGCGAAAAAATGCCCGAACTGTTCCAGCAGCCGTTGCCAGCCGGGCTTGCCGGCCATCTCCTCGACGGTGTTGCTGCCGTATTCGGTGAGGCGCCGCGCCGCTTCCGCTTCGGCCAGGCCGTCCGGCCCGGTGTGCAGGCTGCCCAGCGCCTGCTCCGGTGTCAGGCGGCTGATGTTGAGGGCATCGAGATGGGCGCGATGGGCGGCGGGCGAGCGATGGCTACCGGGCATGGCACTCCTGGTCGGCTCGAAAGAAGGGGTTGGGGCGCGGCAGGTGGCTGGCGGCAGCCGGATCGGCACGCGCCGTCAGCGTCTGCGCGTCATGGTGTGTTTATAGCGGATTGGCCGTGGGGCGTGGAATGTCGGCCGTCAAAGGCGGGCCATGTCGGCGAGGCGGGCGGGGGATGTCCTCACCGCGGCCGGAGGAGGGCGTGGCGGCCCGGTCAGCGCGGGGGCGGGTCCGCGTTGAGATCATCCTTGTCGCTGGGGGTGGGGCGATCGTCATCCATCAGGATGCGGTGCCCCGGGCCTTCCAGGTCGTCGAATTGCCCGGTGCGGGTGGCCATCCAGAAAATGAAACCGATCACGAAAGCCAGTACCAGGCTCAGCGGGATCAGTAGATAGAGACTTTCCATCAGTTCGTCCGTTTCAATCGTCGGCCATCATGGCTGCTGCACTTGAGTGGGGCCGGGGCGGGAAATTCCGGCCGGGCGTGCTTCTGTCGTCGCCGCAGCGGTGCGTCTCATGCCGACCAGGCGCAGCGCGTTGCCCACGACCAGCAGCGAACTGCTGGCCATGCCGAGGCTGGCCAGCCATGGCGTGACGTGGCCGGCCATGGCCAGCGGCAGCGCGACGATATTGTACAACACCGCCCAGACCAGGTTCTGCCGGATGATGGCGAGGGTTTTTCTGGAGAGCGTGACGGCCGCGGGGACCAGCGCCAGGCTGTCGTTGATCAGCACCATGTCGCCGCTGGCGCGGGCGATGTCGGTGCCGCTACCCATGGCCATCGACACGTCGGCGCGCGCCAGCACCGGGGCGTCGTTGATGCCGTCGCCGACCATCAATATCCGGGCGCCGCGCTGCTGCAGTGCACGGACGTAGGCCAGCTTGTCTTCCGGGGTGGCGCGGGCACGGAACTGGCTGATGCCGGCGTCTTCGGCCAACCTTTGTACCGCCTCGTGCTCGTCGCCGCTCAAGAGGTGGACGGTGAGCCCCTGTCGGGTCAGCGCCGCGACGGCGGCGGCGCTGTCGTCGCGGCGGGTGTCGCCGATGGCGAACAGGGCCGCCCAGCCCTGGCGCGACCCCAGCGCAATCCGGGTGTGGCCGCGCTGCCAGTCGGCGAGGCCGGACGGCTGCGGCCCGGCGAGTTCGGCAACGAAGTCGCTGCGCCCCAGGCGCCAGGTCTCGCCGCCGATCGTGCCTTCAATGCCGCTGCCGGGGATGTTGTGTAGCTCTTGGGCGGTGGGGTGCGCGGCGGGCGCCGCCGCCAGCAGGGCGCGGGCGATCGGGTGCTCCGAACCCGCTTCGAGTGCCGCGGCCAGGGCGAGCACATCCTCGCGCTCGCCACAACGATGGGTTTCCACCAGGCGCATGTCGCCGTGGGTCAGCGTGCCGGTCTTGTCGAACACCACGTCGCTGACCTTGGCCAGCGTTTCCAGCGCATGGCCGCGCGTGGTCAGCACCCCGAGTCCGGCCAGATGGCCGCTGGCGGCGGTGAGCGCCGCCGGCGTGGCCAGCGACAGGGCGCAGGGGCAGGAAATCACCAGCACCGCCACGGTAATCCACAGCGCCCGTTCCGGGTCGGTAAAGTGCCAGCCAAGGTAGGTGGCCAGTGCCGCCAGCAGCAGCGCGGCGACGAAGCCGCTGGCGAAGCGGTCGGCCAGTTGTGCCAGCCGCGGCTTTTCCGCCAGCGCCTGATCCAGCAGGCGCACGATGCCGGCCAGCCGTGTGCCTTGCCCGGCCTGGCTGATGCGCACGGTCAACGGGCTCTCCAGGTTGACGCTGCCGGCGATCACGGTCGAATCCACCGTTTTGCCGACGGGCCGGCTCTCGCCGGTGAGCAGCGATTCATTGGCCGCGCTGCGGCCGGCGAGCACCACGCCATCGGCCGGGATGGTCTCGCCCGGCTTGACCAGCAGCACGTCGCCGGCAGCCAACTGACTCACCGGTATCTCGTGCGCCACCGTTTCGCCCGGCCAGCCGGCGAGGCGATGGGCAAAGGCCGGGACCAGTTTCACCAGGCTTTCCGCCGCTTCCCCGGCCTTGCGCCGCGCCAGGCCTTCGAGATAGCGTCCGCCCAGCAGCAGGAACACGAACATCGATACCGAGTCGAAGTAAATACCGTGTTCCACCTTGTTGATGAGCGCCCAGGTGCTGGCGCCGAAGGCGGTCAGGATGCCGATGGTGACCGGCGTGTCCATGCCGACGCGGCGCGTGGTGATGTCGCGCCAGGTGGCGCGGTAGAACGGCAGCGCCGAATAGATGATCACCGGCAGCGTCAGCAGCAGGTTGGCCCAGTGCAGCATCCACAGGAAGTCGGGATCGATCTCGCCGTGCGGCGCCAGGTAGACCGGCACCGCGTACATCATCACCTGCATCATCGACAGGCCGGCCACCCACAGCCGGGTCAATGCCTGCTTGCGTTCTTTTTGATGCAGCGCCTCCTGGCGCGCGGCATCGTAGGGGTGGGCCCGGTAGCCGATGGCAGCGATGGCCTCGAGAATTTGCGACAGTTTCAGGCGGGTATTGTCCCAGCGGACCCGGGCGCGGTGGCTGCTGTAGTTGATGTCGACCGAGATCACGCCGGGCAGGCGCATCAGATGCTGTTCATTGAGCCAGACGCAGGCGGCGCAGGTGATGCCCTCCAGGATCAGCGCGGCTTCGCGCACATTGTCCGCCGCGATGTGGACGAAGCTCTGCTGCAGTTCGTCGGAGTCGTACAGGCGGATGCGCTCGAGCAGTTCCAGCGGCAGCGCCTCGGCCTGCCCCGCACCCTGGGTGCGGTGGGTGTAATAGCCGTCGAGACCGGAATCGATGATGGTCTGCGCCACGGCCTGGCAGCCGGCGCAGCAGGTGGATTCGGTTCGTTCCCGATAGCGCACCGGAAAGGAAGCGCCCTCCGGAACTGGAAGGCCGCAGTGGAAACAGTCGTCACTCATGGCGTGCTATTGTAATCAAATGAGGATTGCCGCGCTTGAGCGAGCGCAAAGTCCGACGAGGTAAACGATCATGTCTATGCAAGCAGTGATGCAAAGCCGGCCAGGTGGCCGGGAAACCCTGGAACTGGGAATTGTGGAGAAGCCAGTGCTTGGCGACGGACAGCTCCTGGTCAGGGTGATGGCGGCCGGGGTAAACCGGGCCGACGTGGTACAGCGCGAGGGGCAGTATCCGCCGCCGCCGGGGGCATCCGCCATTCTCGGGCTGGAAGTGGCCGGGGTGGTGGAGTCCGTGCGCGGGCCTTCCCGTTTCCAGCCGGGAGACGCGGTGTTCGGGCTGGTGGAGGGGGGCGGCTATGCCGAATACGCGGTGCTGGACAGCGAATTGGCCATTCCCAAGCCGGACAGCATGTCGTGGGTGGAGGCGGCCAGCCTGCCGGAGGCCTGGATGACCGCCTGGCTCAACCTGGTCGAGGTCGGCAGGTTGGCCGAAGGTCAGGCGTTGCTGGTGCACGCCGGGGCGAGTGGTGTGGGCGCGGCGGCGATCCAGCTCGCGCGGCTGCTGGGAGCCCGGGTGTGGGCGACGGCAGGGAGCGAGGAGAAGCTGGAGTATTGCTATAACCTCGGTGCCGACGAAGCCTTCAACGCCCGCCAGGAGGCCGACTTCGGCGGCAAGGTCAAGGCCTGGGGCGGGGCGGATGTGATCCTCGATCCGGTTGGCGGCGCCTACCTGGAGCAGAATCTGAGCTGCCTCAACCTGGACGGACGGCTGGTGCTGATCGGGGTCATGGGGGGCGGGCGCTCGGAGATCAACCTGGGGCGGCTGTTGGTCAAGCGCCAGTCCCTGATTGGCTCGACCCTGCGCAGCCAGCCCAAGGCGGTCAAGGTGCGGCTGGCGCGGGCGCTGGAAACCGAAATCCTGCCCGCGTTGCGCCAGGGCATGGTACGGCTGACGCTGGATTCCACCTATCCGCTCGCCGCCGTGGCCGAGGCGCACGAGGCGATGGAAGACAACCGCAACCTCGGCAAGATCGTGCTGACGCTGTTCCCTGTCACTGCCGCGTCATAATCGTCTTGTAGACTGCCTCTCGCGTCGGGCCATGCAAGCCACGAGCACTTCTTTCGTACGGATTGGGATTGCGGGCGGCTGCTGAGCCGCCCTTTTTTTATCCCTCTTGCGTTTCGCGCAGTGGCGACAGAGCCTCGATCAGGGCGACCTCCTGGGCAAAGCTGAGGGCTTTCATGCGTTCCAGCAACGATTGCGCATCGACCTCCAGCTTGCGGTCGAGTTCGTCATGAACCAGGCGCGCCTCCACGGCCAGCCACACGCCGCGGCACGAGGCGGCAGACTCGAAGTGGATGTCGCGCAGCACTTCGGCAATCAGGTGCAACTCGTTGTCGGAAAACTTTCGCGACAGCACCGCCTGTTCGCGGTGGATGATCTCGGCGTAGCGCTCCAGCATCTCCCGGGTGCGGGCGTCGTCCGGCAGCTGCTGGCTGTCAGCATCCATCACCACGGCTTTCTCGCCTTTGAACCAGGCATCCATCAGCGGCTTGAGCTGTGGAATGTCCTCCTGCCACAGCTGCTGCAGTGCCGCGCGGAAACGCTCCCCGCGGCTGAACGACAACTCGGCGAACGGCATGTCGGGCGGCGTGGTGCTGCGCAGCGGGCAGCCGGCCACCAGCGGAGCGCCGTCATCGCCTTGCGTAACCACACCACGCCACGCCGCCTCGTCGCCCGTGGCCAGGTTGTCGACCAGGATTTCCACGTAGGGAAGGGGCGTGTCCACGCCTTCGTCTTCCGTCACGAAACGCAGGGTGATGTCGAACAGGGCGTGCTTCGGGACATCCAGAATCTGCATGCCGTTGCCGCGGCCGACCAGCACGAAACTGTCGCCGCTGTCGTAGACGGCCACGCCGGCGTCGTCCTTGGCCGGGTGCACCAGCGTGCCAGACAGCTCTTCGGCCAACTCGTTGAGGTCGTTCTTGTCCCCGGTATAGCCGGTGCGATAGCCCGCATGCTCGTGCCACAAAGCATCCCAGTCGTACATTTTCCTGCTCCTTGTTCATTTTGCTCTGGAGTGTAGCCAAAACCATGCCGAAAGTCGTGCCTGGCCCTGTGAGAACAGGCCGATATCGTGCTAGAATCTTGTGATTTTTCCGTTCCCGTCCAAAGACATGACCCGACAGATTCGCAACATCGCCATTATTGCTCACGTTGACCACGGCAAAACCACGCTGGTCGACCAACTCCTGCGTCAAGCCGGTACCTTCCGCGAAAACCAGCAGGTGGTCGAGCGCGTGATGGATAGCAACGACCTCGAAAAAGAACGCGGCATCACCATTCTGGCCAAGAACACCGCGATCAACTACGAAGGCGTCCACATCAACATCGTCGACACCCCGGGACACGCCGATTTCGGCGGTGAAGTCGAACGCGTACTGGGCATGGTGGACGGTGTAGTGCTGTTGGTTGACGCCGTCGAAGGCCCGATGCCGCAAACCCGCTTCGTGACCAAGAAGGCCCTGGCTCTGGGTCTGCGTCCGATCGTGGTGATCAACAAGATCGACCGTCCGGGCGCGCGTCCGGACTGGGTGGTCGATCAGACCTTCGACCTGTTCGACAAGCTGGGCGCAACGGATGAGCAGCTCGATTTCCCGATCATCTACGCCTCGGGCCTGTCCGGCTTCGCCAAGTACGAGCTGGAAGAAGAGTCCGACAACATGCGCCCGCTGTTCGAGACCGTACTGAAGCACGTGCCGGTCCCCGCCGGCGATCCGGATGCCCCGCTGCAACTGCAGATCTCGGCGCTGGATTACTCGACCTACACCGGTCGCCTCGGCCTGGGTCGCGTGCTGAACGGCCGCATCAAGCCGGGTCAGGTCGTCGTGGTGATGAACCACGAAGAGCAGACCGCTCAAGGTCGCATCAACCAGGTGCTGGGCTTCAAGGGTCTGGAACGTGTCGAAGTGCCGGAAGCCGAAGCTGGCGACATCGTCATCATTTCCGGTCTGGAAGACATCGGTATCGGCGTGACCATTTGCGATCGCGACGCCCCGGTTGGCCTGCCGGTCCTGGGTGTGGACGAACCGACCCTGACCATGGACTTCATGGTCAACACCTCGCCGCTGGCCGGTACCGAAGGCAAGTTCGTGACTTCGCGCCAGATCCGCGATCGTCTGACCAAAGAGCTGCTGACCAACGTCGCGCTGCGCGTGGAAGACACCGAAGACGCCGACATCTTCCGCGTCTCCGGTCGTGGTGAACTGCACCTGACCATCCTGCTGGAAAACATGCGCCGCGAGGGCTTCGAAATGGCCGTCGGCAAGCCGCGCGTGGTATTCAAGGAAATCAACGGCGAGAAGTGCGAGCCGTACGAGAACCTGACCATCGACCTGGAAGATGGCCACCAGGGCGCCGTGATGGAAGAACTGGGCCGCCGCCGTGGCGAACTGACCAATATGGAATCGGATGGCCAAGGCCGCACCCGTCTGGAATACCACATTCCGGCGCGTGGCCTGATCGGCTTCCAGGGCGACTTCCTGACCATGACCCGCGGTACCGGCCTGATGTCGCACGTGTTCGACGACTACGCCCCGGTCAAGCCGGACATGCCGGGCCGTCACAACGGCGTGCTGATCTCGCAGGACAACGGCGAAGCCGTGGCCTACGCGCTGTGGAACCTGGAAGATCGCGGCCGCATGTTCGTCAGCCCGGGTGACAAGCTGTACGAAGGCATGATCATCGGTATCCATAGCCGCGACAACGACCTGGTGGTGAACCCGCTCAAGGGCAAGAAGCTGACCAACGTGCGCGCCTCCGGCACCGACGAAGCGGTCCGCCTCACCACCCCGATCAAGCTGACGCTGGAATCTGCCGTGGAATTCATCGACGATGACGAAATCGTCGAAATCACCCCGCAGACCATCCGCCTGCGCAAGCGCTACCTGCAAGAGCACGAGCGCCGTCGCATGTCCAAGGCGTAAGCGCTTCGCGCCCGCATCAAAAAAGCACCCTGCGGGGTGCTTTTTTTATTGCTTGCTGGCGGGGAGGGGAGAGACGGCTCAGCCTCCGCTGCGTTTGACCCGCCAGCCTCGTGCCTCGAGGGCTTTGCTCACCAGTTCGACGTGATCGCCTTGTATCTCGATCACGCCATCCTTCAACGTGCCTCCCGAGCTGCACGCTTGCCTCAACTGCTTGGCAAAGCTGGCCAATGCCGCCGGCTCCAGCGGTACGCCGCTCACCACCGTCACCCCCTTGCCGTTGCGCCCCTTGGTTTCACGACGGATACGCACCACGCCATCGGAAGGTGGTGCCGTTTCGGCAGAACTACATGTGCAGCGGTCCACGGGTTGTCGGCAGACAGGGCACATCCGCCCGTGTTCGGTCGAATAGACCAGGCCGCCAGTGCCTTTGTTTTTCATAGGGTTCTCATCGAAGCGTGGGTTTGCAGGGAGCAGGGTGGCGCGATCAGGCGACATTATAGTCGGGCCGATCGGGTTGCTCATCCCCAGGGTCGACGTCATTCGATCATGGCGTTTCCGGGTTCTTTGCGCCAGGCCCGATCCGGGCGGGTCGGGCAGGGGCAAAACATGGGGCAGGATGCGATGGTTCGACGTGATTATGACAAAGAAATATAGTGATGGCCTGTCGAACCCGGAGGATACCCATGAGAACCATTCTGCTCGCTGCTTTGTGCTTGATTGTTGAATCGACGGCCGCCACGGAAGTGCCGGGCATCCTGCGCTGTGAGCACGAGAGAACCAAGGCCGTCTCTTATACCAGCGGCGCCTGTCCCGCCGGTACCTTGGCGGTGAAACGTCCGGAGCAGGGTGGCTTTGTCGGCAACGGAAACGGCAGCGAGCGTGGCGTGGTCACGGTTTGTCGCATGGACTCTCGCTTTGACAGCTTCCGCTATGTTGTGGATGGCGGCTGTCCTTTTGGTTCGAGCGGGGTTGCAACGTTCTCCAACGCCACGATCGAGGAGGCACGCCAGCAGTTTGCCGCGACCTGGCACGCGGCCGTTGAAGAACCACACCGACGAAAAGCCGTCACGCCTCCCGTTCGGCGGAAACTGACTAAGCAAACCATTGCCGACTGTCACGCGCTGCGGCAGCAGCGCGACAAGGTGCAGGCGCGGTTGAACAACAACAAAGCCTATCAGGACGATTTGCAGCGACTGCGGGATGCCCAGGATGCGGTCGCAAGAGAGGGATGCCGGGCATTTGGTGACTGAATGCCCGCATCCCGTCACGTGCAGTGATTCCGCCCAGCTAACTCGGAAAGACTCTGCGCCGGCTTGCGTGGAGTGTTTCAATAGAGCCGCTCAGAGGCACACTAAATCTGCTGGAAAGGGGGCTGAAACATAGGCATTTAAATAAAATCTGGCATCGTATTTGACATAATATAGATTATGCGAACTCAGACGGCGAAAAAAAATGACGGTCCATCAACGCATCAAGCGACTCAAAGCCCAGATACGCCGACTGTTCCACCTCGACGCTGCGCACATCGACCCCCGCACCCTTGTACAGCACCGCGCTGTAACCCGCTGACGGCGCGACCTCGAGCATTTCCTGCAACACCTTGTTGTACGGCAGATCCAGCACGATGCAATCGTCCAAGTAGACGATCTGGTGCACCACACGCCGAATCCTCGGCACGCCCCCGGCAAACGACACCTCGAACGGCGACGGTCGCCAGTCGCCCGTCTTCAAAGCGAACCAGCCGCCGCCGATGGCGCGGCGTGGCCGGTCCTCGATTTCCCACAGGTCGCGCACCCAGCCCGGCGACAGCCACCATGCCTTCTCGTCGCGCTGGGCGGCATCCAGCCCGCCCACGCCATAAATGCGCGCCCCGTCCGGCATGCGCAGTTCGTTGCCCTCGGCATCGACGTTCTGGCCCTTGCTGGCGTACTTCGCCAGATAGCCCACCGGGCGCTTCGCCCATTCGATCTTGGTCATGCCGTGCGGCCACCAGCCCTGTTTGTCGGGCTTCGGCATGGTCAGCCCCTTGGGCAGCCAGACAATGAGGTGGTAGTGCGGCCTACCCCGCTTGGTCAGCTCCAGCACCCACACATAGCGGCACGCCTTGACGCCCCGGCGCTTGAGCCACTTGCGCAGCCGCTCGAGCAAGTCCGAGACGTGGCGCGGCGACCACTCGACGTCGTCGCGGTAGGTCAGCGTCAACATGGCCGACTTGGTGAGGAAGCCCCGGCGCGTGGCGTTTTCCTGATGCAGCCGTCCCGAGGTAATCACGGCCTGCTTCATCCGCTTCAACCGTGCACGCTGGGCGTCTACCAGATGCCAGCCGTCTTGCGTCGCACTTGTTTCAGTAAGGACAAGCCCAGCGGGACGCTGCGCATCCCGCACCTTCGCGACCGACTTAGGCTGGTAATCCGGATGGGACAGCAGGCGCACGCGCTCGGCGTGCGGGGTGGGCGTGGTGTATACTGCGGTCGTGTTCATCGGGTGCTTTCCGGTGAGTACTGGCCCCTGATGCGTTGGCGCGCACAGGGGCTTTGTTTTGGGTGGATGGGTGCGGTGCTGGTGGGCGAACCGCCTAGGGCCGGAAACAACCCGGCCCAAGGCCCGCTACCCCGTTCGGGGTCGCTACGCTCCCCGCTCTCGGGTCCCTAGCGGCACGCCTCCGGCGGGGTTCGAAGCGGCGTGATCAGGGGAGCCGGGGTTTTTTTCGGTCTGCAAGAAAGGGGGTGAGGGTCTACCCGTCTTTTGCGTGGCCGGCTTATGATCGGTGCATCATCAAGGGGGGCTTTCATGCTTATCGACATGCTGCGTTGGCTGGCATTTCTGGCCGTCACCTTCGGCGGGGTGTACTGGCTCATGTACGGTCGCAAGACTGGAACAAGGAAAACCACCGGCTCGGGCTTCTGGCGCTACCGCACCGAGGCCAGCGAGAACGACGGCTACAGCCGACTGCTGACCGCCTGCCTTGGCAACCGTGACAAGGCCGAGCGGCTGATCGGACTCGAACTACGCCAGAACCCAGCATTGAACCGGGACACTGCCATCCAGCGCGCCCTCGAGCGACTCCAGTACGACCGGTCATGACGCGCCCTCTGTCGACGACTTCATGCTTCCGAACGGCTGGTGAAACTTGGGCTGCTCATTGCTGACAATCGGGTTGCCCTCATACGGGCCGGTGCTGGCCGTTCTCGGGCCGCTGGTAGGGCTAGGCGAGGCGTTAGGCTGTCCGGCTGGCGCCGGAGCCTGCACGAACTGCGGCGCGTCCTTGTAGGGGTTGTGACGACCGTTGGCGACGATGTCGCGGCAAGTGGCTTCGTCAACGGTACGGATCACCGTGCCCTGCCCGCTGTAGCAGCTACAGCGCGCCTTGCTGGCGATGCAGGCATCAGGCCATTCCATCGCTTTGACCTGACGCAGGCTATCAAAGATGGGGGCGGTCTCGGGGCGGTTCGGCACCACTGGCTGGAAATCGAGCGGGCGCACGCCCAGCGGCGCTTTTTCCGTGACCGTGCCGCCCTGCCCGCCCGGCACCGCGCCCGGCTGCGCCGGTCTCTGCGCCGTGCTGGCGGTCGTGGACGTAGACTCCGGCGCAATCTTGGCGTGGAGCCGCCCATACACGAACCAGCCCGCCACCGAGGCCAGCAGCAGGCAGACCACGACGACGATCAGCGGGGTCGGGATGGAGTGCTTTTGCTTGATATGGAGCGAGCTGGACTTGTACAGGTCGAAAACCTGCTTGGGCAGCTTGTAATTCTTTTTGCTGGCGATGTCGCGTTCAGTCTTGGACTCGGCGTCGACCGCCTTCGGCCACTCGAACAGCTTGCGGCCGAAGAAGTTGGACTCGATGTGCAGATGCTTGCCCGCCAGCGCCCGCACGTTGGCGTCGATCAGCGAGGTCTTTTGCGTGATCAGCCAGAAGTCGACGCCAGTATGACGGTGCGTCTCGAACGCGGCCACGTAGTCCGGAACCTTGCCCGAGGAGTTTCGCGGGCGGTAGACGTTCTGTGACTCGTCAATGACGATCAGCGAACCGGGCGGAAACGTGAACTTCGGCAGCTTGATGCTCGGGTCTTCCGGAGACGGTTCCAAACGCGTCCACTCGGCCACCGGCGGCACCGGCTGGTGCTCGATCTGCAGATCGGGTATGCCCATGGTGAAGATAGGGCGCGTGCCTTCCAGCTCCTTCATGAGCTTGACGGCCAAGGCGGTCTTGCCCGCTCCCGGCGTGCCGGTGATGACGGTAATCATGCGGTCAGCACCCCGATGCGTTTCGTGACCATCAGGCCGATGCGGTAGGCCACCGCCCCGGACAAGATGCCGAGCGCCTGCCCTGCCCCGGCCATGCCGAGCAGCGCGGCCACGGCGGGCATCATGCCGTTGAGGTTGGTCTGAATCAGGCTGTTGATGGCACCGAGCGCGGTGCTCATCCCGGCATACGTAATGACGCCAAGGCCCAGCGAGACCAGCACCTGACGCGCCATCGGACGGACCAGCGCGAACAGCAGAGCGGCGAAGTTACCCATCATTTTTCATCCCAAACATAATGAAGAGCGCCCCAAGGCTGGCGAAGGCGATCACCAGCGGGGAATACTTGGTCGCAAAATCACATTCCGGCTGCCAGCTCATGGTGTAAGTGCCACGGCTAAGGCTGAGTGTCTGCGGCTGGGGGCAGGTGGTCGGAAGGCTGAACGGCGACCAGCTAAACGATGGGCTCACGTTCTGCTGGACAATGTCAGGCGCGTCGGGTGGCGTGCCCAGATCGGCACAACCGACGCTGTTCGGCAGCTTGTCGCAGTCGGTTTTCGGGTCTTTGGCCGGCGTGACGTTGCTGTTCTTGATGTTGGTTTCGGTGGTGGTCTTGACCGTGTTGTCGATGTTGTAGACGTTGGTCGTCTTGGTTTCCTGCGTCTGCTGAGACACCGGAATAGGATCGTCGGTGTTGAACCAGTCCTCCGGAATCTGGAACTTGATCATCTCTTGAAGCTGGTAGGCTTCGGTCGAACCATCGGGATTGGTCTTGGTGCCGGTGCCGGTGGTCTTTGGCGCGGAGAGCGCTTGCGTGGCCTGCTTGATCTGGTGGAGAACGTTCTGCAACTCGATTTTCTGCTGGGCCAAGTCCTTGAGCACGTCGGCCGGTTTAGCGTTCACCAGCGATTGCATTTGAGCCAGCAGATCGGCGTCAGAGGCAAGGGTCGAGGTGCCCGAGGTGCTGGTACGGTTAATGATCGTGGACCAGCAATACCCACAGCTTGCAGTGGCATATTTGAGGCGAATGGCACTAACCGAATCCCACGACCAGCCATAGAAATACTGTGAGGAAAATTTGCCATCGATACAGGCTTTGGTCGTGTTGAAATCGCCTTTGCATTCCGACCAAATCGGCGATTGCCACAAGCCCTTGGTTTCGGACGTATCCGGCTTGTACCAATTGTCACCGGACTGGGTCCAGTTCTGATTGATAAGCCAGGTGGTGGCGACGGTCATCGCCAGTCCGGGCACCGTCAGGGACTTGGCCGCGTTGACCAAACCGACCACCGGAGCGCGCGACAGTACGTTGATGGCGGCCGTGGCGGTGGCACCCGTCACCGCGTCCTTGAGCGGCTGTTGCCACGAGCGGGACACGTCGACGTTATCGCCGTTGACCACTGCCGTGGCAGCAGAGCCCGCCGTGGGGTTGCCATAAGCAGCCCTGTTCAGGTTGCCGCCGCTGTGGTCGTAGCCGTCGTTCACGGTCCAGCCTGCCGAGGCGTAGCCGGCCAGCAGGGTCAACGAGAAGGCGAAGGCGAACCAGAGAGCGTTGCGTAGGTGGCGGTTCATGGCTAGTGGTCCCAATCAAGAACAGCAATGACCATGTAAAGAACGGAACAAAGAGTAAAAACGATGGAAAACCAAAGAAGTTGTTCGTGATTGGCGATGTAATCAAACGCCATAATCAGATACGGAGCAGCCTTCCTAAAACCGACCGGTATCAAAGAAAAGACGTAAGCAAAAGAAGCAATAACGCCGAGAGCATAGAAATGGTTTTTCATCGCGTCAGCACCACAGCAAGCATAACAACCGACAGGAAGCCGGCCATGAAATAGGGGTCGAGCATCAAAGCGCCCTCCTCAGCAGTTTCAGGCTGTACGCGGTGAACAGCACCCCGGCGACGAGCCAACCGAGGGTGATACCGTCCATGACGCGATCGGCGTTGGAACAGGTGGGGAACAACGAAAAGGCGGTGGTGGAGGACTGGAGAACCATCGAACCGGTTGTGGTGTCGTAACGGTTCAATTTCCAGACACCGGCATCGAGCACGTATTGCGTGACGGTGGAGCCGGACACAGACGGCGACACGGTGCCGAAGTAGACCGCTTCCGCTTCCGCCTGTGACTCATAGCAGGCCGTTCCTACCGCATACCCCATGTGCACCCCCTGAAATGAAAAAGGGCCAGCCCGTGAGGACCGGCCCGGACCGCAGGCCGGTTAGACGGCGCGACGCAGGAACTTGAAGGTGGCGATACCGATGATAACGACCAGCACAGCAGCACCCACGACACCGGCATCGGTGCCCGCCGAGGTAATGGCGGTGGTGACTTCGGCCGGTACTTCGGCGTGTGCGCCAGCGGCGACAGCCATCAGACCAGCAACCGGGGCGTACTTGCGAACGGCGTTGAACAGTTTCATGGTGTTACTCCTAGGTAAGTTGTCCAGGTGGACGGGGGGAAATGGGTTACACGTTGGGACCACAGGGCAGAACCGGGGCAGCGTTGGCCTGATACTCGCCAACCAGCTCAACGACCTGTTCCTTGGTTAGCGGACTGACGACGAGCTCAACCGAGTCACCCTCAGAATCGATACCCAATTGCATGAAGGCTTGCGGCTCGCCATCAAACTGAATGGCCATCGTGGGGTGGCCATAACGACGTGCCTCCCTAATGAAATCCTCGAACGTGACCTGACAGAATTGGGTAGCCATGTCAGACCTCGATGGCGGTAAAGGTGTTGTTGATCGAGCGACGCTTGATGATCTCGCCGGTCGACGGGTCCTTCACTTCGAAGGGCTTGCCGAGGTAGCCACCGCAGGAACAGAGCTGCTGCACGTCATCGCCCGGTGCGCCAATCGGCTTGTTGCTGCGCACCTCGACGGTGGACGGGTGCGAATACTCGTCGGGAGCCGGCAGGCGGAGTTCGGTGAAAATGAATTCATCGTTGCGGCGGCGCGACTGGATGCGGCCCACTAGTACCACTTGGTTAGGCTTCAAGCTGGGGCGTTTTTCGGGGGTGGTCTCAGGGGTCGACATGGCGCTCTCCGTGGTAATCGTGACCGGCTGTGCAATAATCCGGGTGAGCAAAGGCCGGTCAGAATCAGCTCCCGGTAGTCTTCAATCTGAGACTATCTGGGCCGTAGAATAGTCTTCAATTTCAGACTATTCAAGAAAAAGGAGGACAACGGGATGAAGACGTTTGCGGACTACGTTGAGCAAATCAAGGAAAAGCACGGCGTAACAAGCACTTACGCTGTGGCAAAAATGCTAGGTGTATCTCAGGGAAACATGTCAAACATGATCCATGAGCGCAGCAACGTGCCCAATCTGATTCGATGCCGGGTGGCCGACCTGCTAGAAATCGATCCGACCGAAGTCATCGCGTCGCTGGAGTGGCAACGCGAGGACAAGGAGGAGGTAAGGGACTACTGGAAAAGCGTTTTTTTTCGGCACTGTCGGGCCGCCTCTATGGCGGGACTGGTGGCGGCCATGCTGTCCGGCGTACCCGTGGACGCAAAAGCTGGTGGCGTGGGTGATATAACGAATAGTTTGCATAACCCTAGATTATGCGAACTTGTATATCCATAAAATACACCCCTTTTATCCGGCTCGGCACCCTTTGGGGTCTACAAATTTACTTCTCGCGTGGACTTGCCGGCGTTGGCGGATCAATCGCTACAAAACAACCGTACAGACACTATGCTGTAACTTGTGTCTGTACGCATTGACTGCCTAGTCGCATCAGTTCGATTTTTACTCTGGAGTTGCTATGAAGACTGTGATCGTTTCAGCTTCGCTCCTGCTTTCGTGTACATTTGCTTTCGCTGCGGCTCCGGATGGCAAGGCGTTGTATCAGGACAATTGTGGCAGTTGCCATGGCGCCAAAGGCCAAGGCGCAAATGGCCCTCGGCTGGTTGGCGATGCCAGTCAGTGGCCGGTGCGCTTGTTCGAGCGTGCCGTTCTATCCGGTATCGATGATCATGGCAGGCCTTTAAAGGCTGCCATGCCGCATTGGCAAAATGCCAGCCTGAAATCCGACCATGGCGTAGCCCCTACACAGGCCGAGATCAAAGCCATCCAGCACTACCTCAAGCAGATCAAATAGCTGGTTTGCCGTCCGAGAGGCATTTCTACAGCCTGCTCCTGAGCAAGGCGCCGTTGCGGGCGATCACCTCGCCCTGGCGGATCACGACGCGCTGCGACGGCCGCATCACGATGGCTTCGCCCAGCGTGGCGCTGGGCAACAGCAGAAAGTTGGCCGCCATGCCGGTCGCCAGACCGTAGTCGGAGCGCCCGAGCGCCCGGGCCCCATGGATGGTGCCTGCTTCGAACGCAGCATGCAGGCCTGCGTCGGTGCGTACCCCGAAGCGGAACGCCTGCAGCATCACCCGTTCCAGCATGTCGCCATTACCCATGGGCGACCAGGCGTCGCGGATGCCGTCCGAGCCGAGACAGACGTTGACGCCGGCGGCGTGCAGTGCCGCAAACGGCGGGACTTCGATGTCGGCGGGTGCCGTGGTCAGCAAGGATATGTTGTTGGCCGCCAGTCGTTCGGCGATGGGCTGTGCCTTCGGCCAACTTGTCATGCCCAGGCAGAAGGCATGACTGATCATCACCCTGCCCTCGCGTTGATAACGTTGGGTGAAATCGATGATGCGTTCGATCTGCCACAGGCCAAGCTCGCCGCCGTCGTGCAGGTGGATATCGACGCCGCGGTCGAGCTCGGCGGCCAGCTCGAATACCTGTGTCAGGTGGGCGATCGGGTCGTGGTCGATGCCGCAGGGATCGAGCCCGCCCACAACTTCGACGCCCAGGGCCAGGGCTTCGCGCATCAGTGCTGCGGCGCCGGGGCGGGTCAGCAGCCCGGCTTGCGGGAAGGTGACGAACTCCAGGTCGATCAGATCCGCGTAGTGCTGGCGCAAGGCCAGCATGTCCTCGATATGGCGTAACCCCAGCTCCGGGTCGGCATCGACATGGCAACGCATCAGCAGCGTGCCTTGGGCGATGCACCGTTCGAGGAGCGCACCGGCTCGCGCGGCGATCGGTACTGTCAGTTCGCGCAGTACCTGGCGCTCGTTGTCGATGCGTGCCTTCAGGTTGGGGCCGGCACTGTGCGGCCGCCACGGCAAGCTCCACAGCGTCTTGTCGAGGTGGATGTGGCTTTCCACCAGCGGCGGGGTCAGTAGCTGGCCTTCGCCGTCGATGTCCGGTGCCGCTACGGGCCCGGGCTGTGCCGGACGGCGCCGGCCGATACGGCCGTGGACGATCTCGATGTCTTCCGCCGCCGCGCCGTACGGGCGGACGTTGCGTAGCCAGAATGTCTTGTTCATGGATTCCTCATTTAATGTCGACAGATTGGTGCAGGCTGAGGCTGCCGGACAGGCGCCGGGCTGGGTGAGTTCTGCCTCCCCGGCACCGGCCCTGCCCTGTTTCGCGCGATCAATAGATGTCGAAGGAGAAGTACTTCTTGGCGAGGCGCTGGTAGGTGCCATCCTTGTGCATGTCGGCCAGGGCCGTGTTGATCAGCCTGGCCAGATCGGTATCTTCCTTGCGCAGCCCTATGGCGGCCCCGACGCCCAGCGTTTTGGAATCGGTCACCCCGGCGCCGGCAAAGGCGTAGCCGTGCCCTGCACTGCTCTTGAGAAAACCGAGCTCGGCCTGCACGGACGACTGGAACGCGGCGTCGAGACGGCCGGCTGTCAGATCCTGGTACACCAGGTCCTGATTCTGGTAGGACATCACCGCGACTCCCTTGGGCTCCCAGTACGTCTTGGCGTAGGTTTCCGCGGTGGAGCCCTGCTCCACGCCGATGCGCTTGCCTTTCAACGCCTCGGCGGTCGGCTGGAAGCCGGCATCCTTGCGCGCGACCAGACGCGGCGGGACGTTGTAGATTTTGTCGGTGAACGCGACCTGAGCCAGGCGCTTTTCGGTCACAGCCATCGACGACAGGATGGCGTCAAACTTCTTGGCCTTGAGCGCCGGGATGATGCCGTCCCAGGCGTTTTCCACCCAGACACACCGGGCCTTCAGCTTGTCGCAGATGGCGTTGCCCAGGTCGATGTCGAAACCGACCAGCTTGCCGTCGGTGGCCTTGGATTCGAACGGGGCATAGCTGGGGTTGACGCCGAAGCGGATGACTTTCCAGTCCTTCGCCATCGCACCGCTGGCGGCGCAGGCCAGCATGGTGGCCAGTGCAAGTTTTCTCATGTCTCTCTATCTCCTGTTGTCGCTACGGGTACAGCACCAAGCGGCCAGCCTGCTATCGCTGTTGTATTGACTGGCCACGAACCGGCGGGCAGCCACGTGGCCGTGGCCCTACGCCGGGAAAACTCGGATCACGGGCGGCGCATGCTGCGCTGATAGCTGGCGGGCGACAGCCGTCCGGTCAGCAGGGCCATCGCCAGCACGATACCCAGGTGCCAGCACCAGCCGGTGGTGAAGCGGCCCCCGTCTTCGAGGAGCCAGCCCATCAGCCACGGGCCGGCGGCCGCCAGCAAGAACCCCCCGCCCTGCACGAAAGCGGCCAGCGAGCCCGCCTGGCGCGCATCGGCGAGATGTTCCAGCACCACGATCAGGCTCAGCGAGAAAAACCCGCCCAGCCCGACGCCGGCCAAACCGGCCCAGCACCACGGCGCCAGCTGCGGCTGCCATGCCAGGCCGGCAAAGCCAGTGGCCTGGCACGCCAGCGCCAGCCATAGCGTCGGACGGCGATCGCCGTGCTGGCGTGAGAGCAATGGCAGCAGCAAGGCGGCGGTGGCCTGCAGTACGGCCATCCACGCCAGCAAGTTGGCGGCCGGCTGCGCCGCCATGCCTTGCTCACGGTAGAACGACGGCAACCAGGCGACCAGGGTGGAATAACCGCTGTTGGTGAGGCCGAAATACAGCACCAGCAGCCAGGCGCGGCGCTGCGTGGCAAAGCGGCGCAGCGATGCCTCGTCGGCGCCCTGCGTCGTGGTGGGCACATTGGAGTCCGTCTGCTGCAGCCAGAGCGCCATTCCCCCCAGTGCCGGCACGCTCCACGCCGCCAAGCCCAGGCGCCAGCCGCCGTGCTGCGCCAGCCAGGGGCTGGCTATCGCCCCCAGGGCACCGCCGCCGACCAGCGCCGCGGAATAGACCCCCATCGCCAGCCCGATGCGCTGCGGGAACAAGCGCTTGGCCACGCCGGGCATCACTGCCTGGATGGCGGCCACGCCGGCGCCGGCAATAGCGGCACTGGCAATCAGCCCGGCGCTGCCACTGACCCAGGCCCGGGTGGCGCAACCGCTCGCCAGCAGCAGCAAGGCCAGCGCCACCGTGCGCCGCTCCCCGATCTGTCGTGCCAGCGCCGCGCCGCCAAACGCCAGCAGCCCCATCAGGACGAACGGCAATGCGGTCATGGCCGCTGCGGCGCGTAAGCTCAGCCGGGTGTCCGCACGCAGCAGGTCCAGCACCGGTCCGACCGAGGTGAGAAAGGGGCGCAGGTTGAGTGCGATGACGGCGAGCAACAGCAAGGCGGCCAGCGGCAGTTCCCGGTGGCGTGACGCCACGGCGGCGGCGTGGGTATCGGTCATGGTCAACTACTCTGCCGGCAGGCGGTTCGGTGCCGACGGCACGGGAATGGCAAGAAGAAAGCGCTGTAGCGTCATCGAACTGCTCCGTGAGGGGGTTGTGGAGCAGTCTAAGAAGCGGCGATAGAATTGAAAAATTAAATGTTCAACTGATTGTCAGTGGGAATCGTAATGACAAATCCGATGCTGGACCCGGTGCTGCTGAAGAGCTTCGTGGCGGTGGTGGAAAGCGGCAGCTTTACCCGTGCTGGCGAGCGGGTGCACCTCAGCCAGTCCACCGTCAGCCAGCATTTGCGGCGGCTGGAAGAGCAACTGGGCAGTGGGCTGCTGGACCGCAGCGGCCGCTACGTGGTGACCACCGAAAGCGGCGCCCGCTTGCTGGGCTACGCCCGCCGCCTGCTGGCCCTGATGGAAGATGCGGTGGAAGAACTACGCGAGGGGCAGGTGCAGGGCGAGATTCACATCGGCGTACCGGAAGACTTTGCCGCCGACCTGCTGACGCCGCTGCTGGGGGCCTTTGCCCGCGAGTACCCGGCGATCCGACTGGAAGTGACCAGCGGCTTGAGTAATACCCTGTGGCAACAGTTCTGTGCCGGCAGCTACGATCTGGTGCTGGTCAAGCAAAGGCAGGGGCATACCGTCGGCGCGGCCGCGTGGCCGGAGCCGCTGGCCTGGTTCGACAGCCTCGATACGCCCAGCTGGCAGCGCGATCCGCTGCCGCTGGTGGTGTTCCCGGTGGGCGGTTTGTACCGCGACGAGATGATCCATGCCCTGGAGAGCGGCGGACGGCGCTGGCGAATCAGCTATTGCAGCGCCAGCCTCGCCAGCATCCGCTCGGCGGTGGCGAGCGGACTGGGGATCAGCCTCCTCCCCGCGCGGCTGGCGTTGTCGGGCCACCGTCGCCTGGGCGAGCTGGAGGGTTTTCCGCCGCTGCCGCCCCTGGAACTGGTGTTGCACCGCCGCCCCGACGTGCCGCAGCGGGTGCTGGACCTGGCCGAGCGCCTGCAGGCCGCATGCGACGAGGTGATGGGGTAAGCGACCAGACCCGGTGATGCCGGCCGGGTTGCGGCGGGTTCTCAGTGGTAAATGAGCATTCCGTAGATGTTTTTAACGCTTATTGCCGAAGCGCAGCAGATCGTAAACAGGTTCTTACGCCGCATCGTGTTCGCCGCTCAGCGCCGCCAGAACCGGCCGCACGCTCCGGCTCAGTGCGGCCGCGGCGGCCCAGTCGGGGCCGCTCGGCATCACACTGGGGCCGACCTCGAATTCGATCGGCACCCGGCGCGGCAGCCATGTGCCGTCCCGCAGCACGATGCGGGTGCCGCGCAGTCCGGCCACGACCACCGGCACACGGGCCTGGCCGGCGGCGAGAAAACCACCCAGATGGAATGGCCGCAGTCCAGCAGCGCGGGTAAAGGTCCCTTCAGGGAAAACCAGCAGGTTTTCGCCCGCTTGCAGTGCGGCGACCATGGCGTCGAGATCATGCTGGCTCTGCCGGATATCGGTGCGCTCGATGAAGCACGTTCCCAGTCCGCCCAACAGGGCTCTTAGCAGCGGATTGGCGCTGAGTTCGCGTTTGGCGGTGAAGGTGTAACCCGGTGCCGCCGGCAGCAAGGCCGTGAGCAACAGCACATCCAGATAGCTGGAGTGGTTGAGCAGCAGCACGTGGGGCTGGCTCGGCAGGCGTTCCAGTCCCTGCGCCCTCACCTGCAACCCACTCAGTATCAGGCCGAGCCTGG
Organism: Pseudogulbenkiania sp. NH8B; assembly: GCF_000283535.1. Classification (GTDB taxonomy): domain Bacteria; phylum Pseudomonadota; class Gammaproteobacteria; order Burkholderiales; family Chromobacteriaceae; genus Pseudogulbenkiania; species Pseudogulbenkiania ferrooxidans. The sequence goes on along the minus strand of NC_016002.1, from coordinate 2,380,352 downwards.
CGGCAGCATGGACAAGGCGTCGGCCCAGGGGCGGCCTCTGCAGCAGGATGGTCAGTCCTCCGGCCGGCAGTGCCAGGGTGAGGAGTACCGCCCAGGCATAAGCGCCATAGCACCAGGCGGCGAGCTGCCGCAACGCGATGACGCCCCGGGCGAGCCCGCTCTCCCGCCACAGCCGCAGCGACTGCCGCCAGGGCGAGTCGGCGGACGGGTGATCGACCATGCCCTGCTCGTACGCCGCACGGCAGGCCTGACGGCGGATCTTGCCGCTGGAGGTTTTCAGGACCGTGTGCGGGGGCGCCAGCACGATCTCGTCGAGCGGCACCCCGACCACGTCGGTGGCGGTCTGGCGGATGCGCTGGTGCAGTTGCTCCCGGGCGGCGCTGCCCTGCTCCCGGGTTTCGGCCAACACCACCAGGCGTTCCGAGCCCTGCTGCGGATCGGCACTGGCAAACACCGCGACGCAGCCTTTGCGGATGCCCGGCAGGTTGCCGATGGCTTCTTCCAGGTCGTAGGGGTAGAAATTGCGGCCGGCACGGATGATCAGGTCCTTGACCCGGCCCGTCAGGTAGACCTCTCCCTCGGCCATGTAGGCGTTGTCACCGGAATCCAGCCAGTCGTCGTGGAACAACGCCGTGCTCGCCGCGGGGTTGTGGTAGTAACCCCGTGTCGCGGAAGGGCCGCGGAATTCGAGCCGTCCCACCTGGCGCTCCGGCAGTTCCGATCCGTCCTCGCCCACGATGCGGATTTCATGGTTAGGCAAGGGTCGGCCGCAGCAGGGAATGCGCAGGGCCGCGTGGTCGTCCTGGGCCGGAAGGGCTTGCCCCAAGGTGGCGAACGGTTCTGGCGCGATCAGGTCGATGTGCGGGCCTCGCCCGAGCGGTGGAAACGCCAAGGCCACGGTGGATTCGGCCAACCCGTATACCGGCGTCAAGGCGGTGCGCCGAAAACCACAGGCGGCAAAGCGGGCGGCGAAACGTTCCAGCGTGGCGGGGCTCACCGGCTCGGCACCGTTGAAGGCAAAGCGCCAGTGGGACAGGTCGAGGCCTTGCAGTTCGCTGTCGGCGGTCTTGCGCGCACACAGTTCATACGCGAAGTTGGGGGCGCCCGACAGGCTCGCGCGGTGCCGGGACACGGCCTGCAGCCAGCGTGCCGGCTGGGCCAGGAAGCTCAGCGTGGGCAGCAGCACCAGCGGGCAGCCGTGGTAGAGCGAACCCAGCCAGGCCCCGATCAGACCCATGTCGTGGTAGAGCGGCAGCCAGGAGACCCCGACGTCCTCCGCGGTGATACCGATGACCTGCCCCATGGCGCGGATGTTGGCGAGCAGGTTGGCGTGGCTGAGCATGACCCCCTTGGGGTCGCCGGTGCTGCCCGAGGTGTATTGCAGGAAAGCCAGGGCCGAGGATGTGCCCTGGAACGGCCGGCGGTCGGTCTCCCCGGCCAGCTCTTCCGGGGTGACGGCCCCGGCGAGGCTGGCGACGTTGGCGCGCAGCAGCGTGGCGACGGGCTTTGCCTGCTGCGTGGTAATCATCAGCACGACAGCGGCGTTGTTGAGAATGCGGGCGTGGCGACGCAGATGCTCGTCGAGCTGGCTCAGGCGGGTGGGTGGGTAGATGGGCACCGGGACGCCGCCTGCCAGCATGACGCCGATGAAGCTCGCCAGATAGCCAAGGCCGGTCGGCAGCATCAGTGCGATGGTTTCGCCTGGCGTCACCCCCCGTGCCGCCAGTCCGCCGGCAATCGCCCTGCCCGCCTCGAACAGCTCGCGGTAACGGATGGGGTGGAGCGTTTGCTGCTCGCCGTATAACAGGACGTGGACGCGCTCCGGCTGGCGCTCGACGTGCCAGAGCAAGGCCTCGACCAGGGTGTCCGCGTGCCGTGGCGGCTCGATGGCGGAGCCCTGCCGCAGCGGCATGAGAGCCGGCGGCGCCTCGGCCCTGCCCGGCTGTGCCAGGTACGGCAGCAGGTCGCGCACGGTTTCCGTGCGCGATAGCGCTTCGTCCGGCAGTTGAACCGCGAACGCCTGGTTCAGCCGTTGCACCAGTTCGACCCGGGTGAGGCTGTCGAAGCCCAGCTCGCCTTCCAGGGTGCTGTCCAGCGTCACGCCCGCTGGGTGGGTCGGATGCACCTCCCGCTCCAGTGCACGGATCACCTGCAGCAGGCGCTCGGTGTGTTGCGCCAGCGTGGCGTCGGGTCCGGGATCAGGGCTCGCTGTCACGGGGCGGTGAGGCGGTCGGGGCATCGCGCAACCGGGCCGCGAGGTAGTCGAGCACGGCGTCGAGCGAGACCAGCTGGCGATAGTCGGCCTCGGGGATGTCGACCTGAAGGCGCTCGTGCAGGCCGATGATGAAGTTGAGCCAATCCATCGAGTCGAGGTCGACCTCGTCGCGCAAGGGGCGGTTGTCGCGCAGCGCGCTCTCCTCCACCTCCGGGGCAATCTTGCGCAGCGAGTCGATCACGAGGGTACGAAGGCGGGCGCGGTCCATGGCGGGCTCCGGTCGGCGTTGCAGCGGTTAGAGGGCATCCGGCTGTTGCAGCAGCTGGCGGATTTCGGCCAGGAACAGCGCGCCGCGATGGCCGTCGCTGGCACGATGGTCGCCGGACAGGCTGGCGATGACGCTCGGCATGGCCACGCATTGGCCCTGCTCCACCCATGGCCGTTCCATCACCTTGCCGAAGCCGACCAGGGCGACTTGCGGCGGGTAGATCACGCCGAACACCGACTCGCTGCCCTGCTCGCCCAGATTGGTCACGGTCAGGGTCGGGTCAGCCATCTCGGAGCTGCGCAGCGAACCGGCACGGGCGCGCTGCACCAGGTCGGCGAGTTCGCGCATCAGCACCGCGAGCGGCTTGGCGGCGACGTCGTGCAGGGCCGGGGCGATCAGTCCGCCCTGGCGCAGCGAGATCGCCACGCCGAGGTGGGCGGCGGGGGCGGCGCGGAAGGCGCCGTCGATCCAGTGGCCGTTCATCTCGGGGTAGCGGCGCGTGGCCAGCGCCACCGCCTTGAGCAGCAGCACGGCGGGCAGCAGGCGCTCGGTGACGGGCAGTTCGGCGTTGCGCCGCTCCAGCCAGGCGAGCGCCGGCCGCAGCGGGATGGTGTCGGCCAGGTAGTAGTGCGGAATCTCGCGCTTGGAGCGGCTCATCGCCGCCGCGATGGCGCGGCGCATCTCGGCGCCGCGATCGGGCGCCGGGGCGGCACTGGCCGCCGCCTTGGCCTCGACATCCTGCAGGGTGATCGCCCCCTCCGGTCCCGAGCCGCTGAGGCTGGCGAGATCGACGCCAAGCTCGCCGGCACGCTTGCGCGCGGCCGGCGAGATGCGGCGGCGCTCGGCGCCCCTGGCGGGCAGCACGGCGTTCTCTGCCGTTTCGCCCGGGGCCAGCAGCAGCGCGATCGGGGTGCCGACGGGCACCTTGTCGCCGATGTCGATCAGCAGTTGCCGCACGGTGCCGTCGACCCAGCTTTCCACGTCGACGGCGGCCTTGGCGGTATCGACGATGGCGACGATATCACCGCGCTTGACCGTGTCGCCGGGGTGGATTTTCCACTCCAAGAGCTTGCCTTCGTCCATGTCGGCGCCGAGCGAGGGCAGTTTGAATTCGATCATGGCCGGCCTTTCCGTTGGCACCGGGTGTGGTCGCGGGGTTGGAGTGGCATCACACTTCCAGATACTCGGTGTAGCCGAAGCCCTGGCGGTAATCGAGCAGCGAGATGACCTGCGGTGTGACCTTGATCACCGCCAGTTCGCTAGCCATGGTTTCCACCGGGCCCATGTCGGCGATTTGCGGGAACTTGGTCTGCATCAGGTCGAGGGCCTGCTCGATCTCGTCCGGGTCTTGCACTTCTTCGGCGATGCCGCCCAGCGACAGCCCCCGGATCTCGTGCCAGTCGGTGTAGTCGTGGTCGATGGCGAGCGAGACCTTGTTGTTGAGCCGGATGTTGCGCAGCTTTTGGGCGTGCACGTCACAGCACAGGTAAATCGTCAGGCCGTCGTTGACATAGGCGACGGTGGTCGCCTGGGGGTAGCCGTCCTCGCGGACGGTGGCGATGGTGCAGAGATTGTGGGTATTCATCACTTCCAGCACCCGCTGGCGTGCGACGTCATCCATGGTGACTCTCCGGTTAGGTTCCGCAGACGGTGCGTACCGCCGCGGCGATGCTGGCCACCTGGGGCAGCGCGGCCTCTTCCAGGTGGCGGGCGTAGGGAATGGGGACTTCGGCGCTGCATACCCGCACCGGCGGGGCGTCGAGCTCGTAGAACGCCTGCTCGGTGAGGCGCGCCACCACCTCGGCGGCGAGGCTGCCGCTCTTCCAGCCCTCGTCGACGACCACCGCGCGGTGCGTCTTTTGCAGCGATGCCAGCAGCGTGGCGTCGTCGAGCGGCCGCAGTACGCGCAGGTCGATCACCTCCGCCTCGATGCCCTCTTGCGCCAGTTGCTCCGCCGCGTCCAGCGCCTTGCCGAGCAGCCCGCCGTAGGCGATCAGGGTGACGTCGTGCCCACTGCGCCGCACCCGGGCGGAACGGATGTCGACTTCGACGTCTTCGGCCAACTCGCCTTCCACGTTGTAGAGCTGGCCGTGCTCGAACAGGATCACCGGGTCGGGGTCCTGCAGCGCCGGCCACAGCATGCCGCGCGCGTCTTCCAGCGTGGCCGGCGCCAGCACGCGGATGCCGGGGATGTGGGCGTACCAGCCTTCCAGACTGTGCGAATGCTGCGCGGCGAGCTGGCGTCCGGCGCCGGTGGTCATGCGGATCACCAGCGGCACCGAGCACTGACCGCCCGACATGTGGCGCAAGGTGGCGGCGGTGTTGACGATCTGGTCCAGCGCCAGCAGGCTGAAGTTGACCGTCATCACCTCGACGATCGGGCGCAGCCCGCCCAGCGCCGCGCCGATGCCGGCGCCGACGAAGGCGAGTTCGGAGAGCGGTGTGTCGCGGATGCGTTCGGGGCCGAACTCCGCCAGCAAGCTCTTGGACACGGCATACGTGCCGCCGTAGCGGCCGACGTCCTCTCCCATCAGGAACACGCGCGGGTCGCGCCGCAGCGCATCCCGCATCGCTTCGCGCAGGGCTTCGCGGTAGCTGGTGTGGCTCATGATGCGCCCCCGGCGGGGGTATGAACGTCGCGCAGCAGGTCGGCGACCGGCTCCCAGTGGCCGGCGCCGGCAAACGCCACGGCGTCGTCCACCTCGCGCCCGACCTCGGCGTCGAGCGCCAGGAACTGGTCTTCGGCCAACCTGCCCTGGGTTTTCAGCCGTGCGGTGTAGGTGTGGATCGGTCCGTGCTCCTTCCAGTGCTCGATTTCCGCCTTGTCACGATAGAGGTCGGGGTCGAACATCGAGTGCGCGCGGAAGCGGTAGGTCTGGAACTCGAGGAAAAACGGCTGCTGCGCGGCGCGCACCGTGTCGGCGGCCTCGAGCGCCGCCGGGTAGGTCGCCACCACGTCCATGCCGTCGACTGCGCGGGCCGCGATGCCATAGCTGGCGGCCTTGCGGCACAGGTCGGTCTGCGCCTGGGCGCGCGGCAGCGCGGTGCCCATGGCGTAGAGGTTGTTCTCGCAGCAGAACAGCACCGGCAACTGCCACAGCGCAGCCAGGTTCATCGATTCGTGGAAGGCGCCTTCGGCGACGGCGCCGTCGCCGAAGAAGCAGGCGGTGACGCGGCGGATGCCCTGCATGCGGTCGGCCAGCGCCAGCCCGACCGCCAGCGGCAGGCCGCCGGCGACGATGGCGTTGCCGCCGAAGAAGCGTGCCTTGGCGTCGAACAGGTGCATCGAGCCGCCGCGCCCGCGCGAACAGCCTTCCTGCTTGCCGAACATCTCGGCCATGATGGCGCGCATCGACACCCCGCGTAGCAGCGCCTGGCCATGCTCGCGGTAGGTGGCAACCACGGTGTCCTCCGGCGCCAGCGCGCGCATCGCGCCCGCCGCCACCGCTTCCTCGCCGATGTAGAGGTGCAAAAAGCCGCGAATCTGGCCGGCGCCGTACAGCTCGGCGGCCTTTTCCTCCAGCCGCCGGATGCGCAGCATGTCGCGCAACAGGCCTAGTGCCAGCTCCGGTGCGAACGGTACGGGGGCGGTGGGGACCGGGCCCGGCGGCAGCATCAGCTCGGCGTCGGCTTGGTTGGGCTGGCTCATGCGCCCTCCTCCAGTGTCGACAAATCGCCTTCCGGCAGCCCCAGTTCACGCGCCTTGAGCAGGCGGCGCATGATCTTGCCGCTGCGGGTGCGCGGCAGCGTCGGCAGGAAGGCGATCTCCTTCGGCGCCACTGCCGCCCCCAGGCGTTTGCGGGCATGGCCGAGCAGCTCGGCGCGCAGTGACTCGCTGGCCTCGACGCCCCGCTTGAGCGAGACGAAGGCCTTCACCACCTCGCCCACCATCTCGTCGGGCTTGCCGATCACCGCGGCCTCGGCCACCGCCGGGTGTTCCATCAGCGCGCTTTCCACCTCGAACGGCCCGATCAGGTGGCCGGACGACTTGATCACGTCGTCGGCGCGGCCGACGAACCAGTAATAGCCGTCGGCATCGCGCCGCGCCAAGTCGCCGGTCAGGTAAAGCTCGCCGGAAAAACACTTGCGATAGCGTTCGTCCTGTCCCAGGTAGGCGCGGAACATCGACGGCCAGCCGGCCTTGAGCGCGAGCTCGCCGACGGCATCCGCGTCGCTCAGCACCTCGATGGGCCGGTCCGGCTGGTGCCGCACGATGCTGGCCTCGACACCGGGCAGCGGCTTGCCCATCGAGCCCGGCTTGATCGGCATCGCCACGGTGTTGGCGATCATGATTCCGCCGGTTTCGGTCTGCCACCAGTTGTCGTGGATCGGCAGGCCTAGCACGTCCGCGCCCCACCACACCGCTTCCGGGTTGAGCGGCTCACCGACGCTGGCGATGAAGCGCAGCGCGGGAAACTGAAACTGGTGCGCCAGCTCCGGCCCGGCCTTCATCAGCATGCGGATCGCCGTGGGTGCGGTGTACCACACGCTCACCCGCTCCTCCTGCAGGACGCGGTACCAGTGTTCGGCGTCGAACTCGGACTCGTCGATGATGCTGGTCACGCCGTGCAGCAGCGGCGCGATGATGCCGTAGGAAGTGCCGGTGACCCAGCCGGGGTCGGCGGTGCACCAGTAGATGTCCTGCGGGTGCAGGTCGAGCGCGTACTTACCGGTGACGTAATGGGTGAGCGCCGCGCCGTGCACGTGCAGCGCCCCCTTGGGGGTGCCGGTGGTGCCGCTGGTGAAGTGCAGCAGCGCCGGGTCGTCGGGCCGAGTGGGAGCGATGGCGAACTCATCGGAGGCTTCTGTCATCAGCCGGCCGAGGTCGAGCGTGCCAGGCTCGTCAGACGTGGAAAGGTTGGCCGAAGCACCATCATCGTCGATCAGCAGTACATGGCGCAGTGACGGCATCTGCGTCCGCATCGCGGCCACCTTACGACGATAGAGCGACGCGGTGGTCACCAGTAGCGCCCCCTGCCCGAGCCGTACCCGGGTGGCGATCGGCTCCGGGCCGAAGGCGGAGAACAGTGGCGACACCACCGCGCCGGCCTTGAAACTACCCAATACGGCAAGATAGAGCTCCAGGCGTCGTCCGCACAGCACGAACACCCGGTCGCCGCGACCGATGCCGAGGTGGGTCAGGACGTTGGCGAAGCGGTTGCTGAGGCGGCGCAGCTCGTCGTAATGGATGTCGCGGCGGCGGCCGTCGGCGGACAGCAGGCGCAGCGCGGTGTGCCCGGCGCGTTCGCCCAGGGCGTGGCGGTCGACCGCTTCATGGGCGAGGTTGAGCCCGCCATCCGGCAGGCCCGCCAGCTCGCGCCGCTCAGCGTCCCACGAGAAAGTGCGGCACACCGCGTCGCGATCGCCCAGGTTGGGCGGCAACGGCAGCGCCGCCACGTCCTTGTTGATCAGAGTCGGTCGCACGGCGGCTCCTCGTCAGTGTTGCCCGTCGCCCGGCTTGGGAGGCGTGATCCCGAGGCTGGAGAGCAGATCGAGCGGCAGCGGGAAGACGATGGTCGAGCTCTTGTCGCCGGCGATCTGCGTGAGCGTTTGCATGTAGCGCAACTGCATCGCTTGCGGCTGGCGCGCCAGCATCTGCGCCGCTTCCAGGAGTTTCTCCGAGGCCTGCAGCTCGCCTTCGGCGTGAATGACCTTGGCGCGCCGCTCACGCTCGGCTTCGGCTTGGCGCGCAATCGCCCGGACCATGGTTTCGTTCAGGTCGACGTGTTTGATCTCGACGTTGGAGACCTTGATGCCCCAGCTGTCGGTCTGGGCATCGAGCACCTTCTGGATATCCAGATTGAGCCGTTCGCGCTCTGACAGCAGCTCGTCCAGTTCGTGCTTGCCCAGTACGGCACGCAGCGTGGTCTGTGCCAGCTGGCTGGTGGCTTCGTGAAAATTGACGACCTGAATGATCGCCCGCTCCGGATCGACGACCCGGAAATAAACGACCGCGTTCACCTTCACCGACACGTTGTCGTGGGTGATGACGTCCTGCGGCGGCACGTCCATCACCACGGTACGCAAATCCACCCGCACCATCTGCTGCACGCCCGGGATGATCAGAATCAGGCCGGGGCCCTTGACCTTCCAGAAGCGGCCCAGCGTGAACACCACGCCGCGTTCGTATTCGCGCAGGATGCGAAACGACGACGCGATCAGCAACACGATCAGCAGTATGACGCCGCCGCTGCCCAGTCCGAATGCCATGACTACGCTCCTTTCGTGGTTTCGCCGCAAGGCTCCACGCGCATGATCAGGCCGTGGCGGCCGGTCACCCGCACCCGCTGGCCGCGGCGCAGCGGCACCGCGCTCTCGACCCGCCATTGCTCGCCCTTGATGGTGGCCCAGCCCTCGCTCTGCAGGTCGTCGATGATTTCGCCGGTGCTGCCGATCAGCCGCGCCTCGCCGCTCACCACCGGGCGGCGGCGCGCCTTCAGCGCCATGCCCGAGATGAAGAAAATGAACAGGCCAGAGGCCGCGGCGAGCGCCACGATCAGGCCGATCGGCACGCCGAAACCGGGCAGATCGGTATCGATCAGCATCACCCCGCCAATGACGAACATGACGATGCCGCCGATGCCCAGCGCGCCGAAGCTGGGTAGAAAGGCCTCCGCCACCATGCACCCCAGGCCGAGCAGCATCAGCGCCAGTCCGGCGTAGTTCACCGGCAGCATCTGCAGGGCGTACAAGCCCAGCAACAGGCAGGTGGCGCCGACCAGGCCGGGCACGACGAAACCGGGGTTGGAGAACTCGAACAGCAGGCCGTAGATGCCGATCACCATCAGGATCATGGCGACGCTGGGGTCGGCGATGACGCCGAGAAAACGGCTGCGCCAGTCGGGCTGCAGCGTGATCACGGCGGCACCGGCGGTGTGCAGCACCCGCTCGTCCGGTCCGATCCTGACCTTGCGGCCTTGCAGCTTGACCAGCAGATCAGGGACATCGCGTGCCGTCAGGTCGATCACGTTCCGGGCCAGCGCCTCGTCGGCCGACAGGCTGACCGCCTCGCGCACCGCCTGCTCGCCCCAGGCGACGTCGCGGCCGCGCAGTTGCGCCAGGCCGCGGATGTAGGCCGCGGCGTCGTTGATCTGCTTGTGGGTGAGTGTGTCCTGGGTGCTGCCCCCCTGCTCCTGGGCCGCTTCGCTGCTGCTGGATTTGCCGCTCCTGGCGGATGGCTGTTCCGGCTGCGCGCCGGTGATGCCGATCTGGATCGGCGTGGCGGCGCCCACGTTGGTGCCGGGGGCCATGGCGGCGATGTGGCTGGCGTACAGGATGTAGGTGCCGGCGCTGGCGGCGCGCGCGCCGCTGGGAGCGACGAAACTCGCCACCGGCACCGGTGACGCGAGGATGGCCTTGATGATCTGCCGCATCGAGGTGTCGAGCCCGCCCGGAGTGTCCATCTGCAGCACCACCAGTTGCGCCCCTTCTTTCTCGGCGCGGGCCAGGCTGCGCGTGACGTGATCGGCGCCGACCGGGCCGATGGCGCCGGTGAGCGGTATCAGCATGACGGGTGGTTGTGGTGTGGCCGCAGTCGCCCCACCCAGTAACAGTCCGAGCCAGATCATGATGATGTGCCACAGCTTCATCATCGCAGGCGGTCCAATCAATCACGCGACAGTCTAAATCTAGACCATGAATCCGGTGGGCACGGCGAATTGCCGCTCAGCCTGCGCCGCCGCTGTTCAGGCTGGGCGTATCGCCCGGGCCGTCAGCCCCCTGCGCTCAAGCAGGAAGCCCCTCGTCATGGCCGGTTGGCGACAAGGATTGTTGAGCTTTTTGTCATGAAACGGGATAGAATCTCGATAAATAAAACCAATAATTATTCTCATCATGACTTTGCCCATTTCTCATCCTGCCGATCTCTCCGTCGATGTCCTGCTGGACACGATAGAGCACCAGCGCATCGGCACCGAATATCAGGTTCTGGTCGATACGGTTTCGCTGGCCACGGTGGGTCACGAAGCGCTGGCCCGCTTCTACCGACGCGACGGGGCGGCCCTGCCGCCACAGCTGGTGTTCGACGCCTTGCACCACTCTCCTTTTACCCTGTTCCAGGTCGAGCTGTTGGCCAAGCGCTTCCAGATTGCCGCTGCGCCGCCGGAGGGGCTGCTGTTTCTGAACGTCGATCCGGATGCCTTCATGCAGCCGGTCAGCGACGAGTGCCGCCATCCGATGCTGGCGCTGTTCGAATCACCGCAACGGCTGGTGGTGGAAATCATCGAGAATTCCAGCGTGCAAGAGGCACATCTGAGCCAACGCTTGGCCGAGATCCTGAAGGCGCACGGCGTGCGTCTGGCGCTGGATGATATCGGCAGCCCGGAGTCGATGCTGTCGCTGACGCTGTTGGGAGGGGTCGACTATTTCAAGTTCGACCGTTCCTGGCTGTCGCGGCGCGGCGACCCGGCCGGGATGCGACTGCTCAAGGCGCTCTTGGGCTACGCGCGCGAGCTGGGCAAGCAGTGCGTGCTGGAGGGGGTGGAGACGGAGCAGGACCTCGAGCTGGCGCGCGAGCTCGAGGTCGATCTGGTGCAGGGGTTTCTATTCCGGGAGCGGTTCCGGCTGGTGCGTGCCTGACGCCGGCTTACTCCTCGTCGGCTTCGCCGCCAGACTCCAGCGCCAGGTGCGAGGCGAGCTGCTTGTTGGACTTGATGCCGAGCTTGCGCAGTTTCTCGGCGCTGGTGATGAGGTTGCCGCGGCCGACCTGCAGCTTCTTCATCGCGTCGCCGAAGGTGTCACGGGTGGTGTCGAGCTGCTTGCCGAGTTTTTCCATGCTGTCGACAAAGCCGACGAACTTGTCGTACATCGCCCCGCTCTGACGGGCGATTTCCTGGGCGTTCTGGTTCTGGTACTCGTAGCGCCAGATGCTGGCGACGGTGCGCAGCGTGGCCAAGAGCGTGCTCGGGCCGACGATCATGATACGGCGCTCGAACGCCTCGTTGAACAGGCTCATGTCGTGCTGCACCGCCAGCAGGTAGGCCGGTTCGACCGGCACGAACATGAACACGAAATCCAGCGTGTTGAGCTTGTACAGATCCTGATAGCGTTTTTCCGACAGGGTGCGGATGTGGGCGCGGATGGCGGCGATGTGCGCCTTCAGCTCCGCTTCGCGCAGCACGTCGTCGCTGGCGGCGGTGTAGCGTACGTAGGCGTTGAGCGACACCTTGGAATCGACCACCAGCTGCTTGCCTTCCGGCAGGTCGATCACCACGTCCGGCTGGTAGCGGCGGCTGCTGCCATCCTCGGTTTCCACCGTATCGGATACCTGCACGCGGTACTCGCGGTCCTTGTGCAGGCCCGAGGTTTCCAGCACCTTCTCCAGCACCATCTCGCCCCAGGTGCCCTGCGCCTTGCTGTTGGCGCCGGTCAGTGCGTTGGTCAGCGCCACGGCGTCGTGGTTGAGGCGGGTGTTGAGTTCCTGTAGGCGGCGCAGTTCCTGCTCCAACGTCAGGCGCTCTTTCGAATCCTTGTCGTAGGTGTCCTGCACCAGCTTGCCGAAGTTCTGGATGCGCTCGTGCAGCGGCGTCAGCAGCGAGCCCAGGTTTTCCTTGTTCTGCTCGGTGAAGCGGCGCGATTTTTCCTCGAGGATCTCGCTGGCGAGCGCCTTGAACTGGTTGGACAGCGCTTCCTTGGCGTCGTCGAGTAAGGCCAGCTTCTCGCGCGTCTGCTGGCGCTCCTTGTCGAGCGTGGTGATCAGCTCCTGTTCGCGCGCGGTCAGCCGGGTGATGTCTTCGGCCAACCTCGTGGCCTGTTCGCGTTCCTTGATCACCTGCAGCTGCGTGGCTTCCAGTTGACGCCCCTGCTCGGCACGCGCCGCCAGCTGGCTCGCGGTGTCGCGCAGTTCGCGCGTCAGCTGCTCGATGGCGCGCTCGCGTTCGCCCAGCACCTGCTCCAGCTCCGGCACGCGCTGGGCACGGGTGGCATAGCTGGCGATGCGCTGCTGGCTGTCGCCCAGCTGCTGGCGGGCTTCGGCCAACGTCGCGGCCAGGTCGCGCTCGCGCCCTTTCAGTTCGTCGACCTGCATCTGGCAGGCCTTCAGCTGCGCGGCGAGTGCCGCATTGTCGGACAAAGCTTCGCCGCGGCCGCGCTGGTACTCGGCCTGGGCGCGCGATTTTTGTACCGACCACAGTGCGCCGCCGCCCACGATCAGGCCAACCAGCAGTCCGATGATGATTTCCATTGTTTATCAGTGCCTTGTCGAAATGAGTTCAGATAGATTCGTGGATTGTGAGGCGGCGTTTGTATGATGAAAAACGATATGGAATCAGTGGCCTGGGTTGATTCATCAAGCCAGATTATGAGGATGGGTCGAACTCCCCTCCAACGCCGGGCAATCCATCACGCCAATCGATCCACGATTCTTCTTTAACAGCAATGCCTTGCGACGGAATATTCGATTCGATTCGAGCTTTGATGCATCAGATTGAGTCTAGTTATTGTTGCGGTATTTCATCGGCTTGCATGATTTTCTTCAGGCTGACTGTCGGCCGCCCTGCCCGGCCGGCAGCTGCCAGTGGTCGAGGTAAATCTGCAGCTCCTTGCGGTTCTGCCATTCGTTGGCCACCACCTGGTACACCGCCTCGATCTCGTCCGGCAGCCAGTCCACCTGGTTGAAACGCATGGCGTCGAATTCCTGGCCGTCCTTGAACAGCCGCAGCTTGAGGTGCTTGTCGCCGACGATGCGCTGCTGCATCACGTGGAAACGGTCGCAGAAGGTCGGCGGCGGGAAGCCCTGCCCCCACACCTGCGCCGCCAGTTCCTCGGCAAAACCCAGGTGCAGTTCGCGCGGCCCGAGGCTGCCATCGGTCTCCAGCGTGCGCGTCAGCTGCTGCTCGCTCATCCATTCGCGCGCCACGGTTTCGAAGGCCTGGCAGAAGGCGGGGAAATCGGCTTCGGCGATGGTCAGGCCGGCGGCCATGGCGTGGCCGCCGAACTTGCGCAGCAGCCCAGGATGGCGCTTGGACACCAGGTCGAGCGCGTCACGCAGGTGGAAGCCGGGAATCGAGCGTCCGGAGCCCTTGATTTCGCCCTCGTCACCCGGCGCGAACACGATGGACGGGCGATGGAACCGCTCCTTCAGGCGCGAGGCGACGATGCCGACCACGCCCTGGTGCCAGTCGTCGCGGTATAGGGCCAGCGTGTAGCGTTCGGCCGGGTCGATGCTGGCCAGCACTGCCAGCGCCTCGTCCTGCATGCCGTGCTCGATCTGGCGCCGTTCGCGGTTCAGCGCGTCCAACTCCTGCGCCAGCTGCATGGCCTGGCTTTCGGTGGCCGCCAGCAGGCAGGCGATGCCCAGGCTCATGTCGTCGAGCCGGCCGGCGGCGTTCAGGCGCGGACCGAGCGTGAAGCCGAGGTCGAAGGTATTGGCCTTGTGCGCCATGCGCCCGGCGACGCGGAACAGCGCGGCGATGCCCGGCGTCATGCGCCCGGCACGCATGCGGCGCAGGCCGTTCTCTACCAGGATGCGGTTGTTCTGGTCGAGCCGCACCACGTCGGCCACGGTGCCGAGCGCGACGTAGTCAAGCAGCTCACCGAGGTTGGGTTCCGGCTTGTCACCGAACGCCCCGCGCGCGCGCATCTCGGCGCGCAACGCCATCAGCACGTAGAACATCACGCCGACGCCGGCCAGGTTCTTCGACGGAAACGGGCAGCCCGGCTGGTTGGGGTTGACGATCAGTGCGTCCGGCAGGGTGTCGCCCGGCAGGTGGTGGTCGGTGACCAGCACCTCGATGCCGCGCGCCTTGGCGGCCTCTACCCCGGCCACGCTGGCGATGCCGTTATCGACGGTGACGATGATGTCGGGCTGGTGCTGTGCCGCCAACTCGACGATCTCCGGCGTCAGACCGTAGCCGTACTCGAAGCGGTTGGGCACGATGAAGTCGACGATGGCGCCGTGCGCCGCCAATCCCTTCATCGCCACGCTGCAGGCAGTGGCGCCATCGGCATCGTAATCGGCCACGATCAGCAGTCGCTCGCGCCGGGCGATGGCGTCGGCCAGTCGGCGCGCCATGGCATCGATGTTCTTGAGCTGCTGGAATGGCAGCAGCGCCTTCAGGCTGCAGTCGAGCTCGGCGGGGCTGGTGATGCCGCGTGCGGCGAACAGGCGTGCCATCAGCGGGCTGATGCCTTGCGCCTGCAGCGTGGCGTGGTGGTCGGGCGGGACGGAGCGGGTCTGGATGCGAGTCATTCGGCGGGATAGAGCGAAGTGAGCGGACGCGCGCGGCGCCAGAATTTCCACAGGTCGGAACGGGTCACGTTGGCCGAAAAACCGGCCGGGCCGTGCGTCGTCAGGGTGAGCTGGCCGATTCGGCCGGACTTGAGAGCGGCCGCCAGCGGCGCGAACCAGTCAGTCTCCAGCTGCATCAGCGTGTCACGCCAGCCCCAGGCGTCGCGGTACTGCGCCGGTGCGAGCAGGCGGTCGAGATGAACCAGCGCGGAGGCCTCCCCTTGCAGGGTCTCGGCCAGTGCGTCAAAGGCAAACGGAACACTGTCGGCGCGCTGCCCGGCCTGTTGCGCCAACCCCTGCCAGGTGGGGTCGTCGCTGAACAGCCGTGTCTCCGGTGCCGTCGGCTGGAGCCCCGCTTCGTCCTCGCCCCACAGCCAGACGCTGTTGACGCTCACCTCGCCCTGCGCCTCGCGCTGATCGTTGGTGGGGTGGGTGTAGAGCAGCATCTGCATCTCGTTGAGCCAGCGGCTCCACATCAGCCCATTGCTGCCGCCCGGCAGGTGCTCGTTGATGTTCTCCCCCACCGCGTCCATCAGCGGGGTGAAGCGGGCGCCGCTGGCAGCGGCCAGCCGAACGTACCAGCGCCCGGGTTGCGGCGCGTAGAAGGTCATGCCGTCCTCGGCGAAGTGCCGGTTCAGGCTTCCGACCAGGGCGTCGGCCTCGTGCTGCGCCAGGTTCATCACCCCGACGTCGGCCAGCAGTGCGCGGTCGCGGTCGATGCGCACGTGCACCGGATCGGCGATCAGCCAGTGGCCGGTGGCGGCGTCCAGACCGGCAGCGAGGGCGTCTTGGCGTGCCGGGGCGAGATGCGAGAGGCCGAAGCTCTGGGCGGTCAGTGCCGACAGGGGGCCAGGCGCGGCGTCGATCCGGGCGCGGCCGAGCAAGGTCGCCAGCGCCGGCAGTGCCAGTCCCTTGAGTACCTCGGCGCCGTCGTGGGCGTCGAGCCAGCTCAAGCCAGGGACGATCAGGGTCAGTTTCATCGAGCGGAATCCAGGTGGGAATGACGACGCCGCGCAGGGGCGCGGCGTCGGAGCGAAAGGTTGGCCGAAATCTTCTACCAACCAGTGGCCATCGCGTGGTTTAGGCCAGCGTTACGCGGGCGAACTTCCGTTTGCCCACCTGCAGCACCACGGTCACCCCGCGGTCCAGTTGCAGGCCCTTGTCTTCCACCTTCTCGCCGTCGACCTTGACGCCGCCCTGCTGGATCATGCGCAGCGCTTCCGAGGTCGATGCGACCAGTTGCGCCTCTTTCAGCACGTTGCCGATCGCCATCGCCGCGCCGTCGAGGGTCACGGTCACTTCCGGTAGGTCGTCGGGGATGGCGTTCTTCTGGAAGCGCGCCTCGAAGTCGGCCAGCGCATCGATTGCCGCCTGCTCGCTGTGGAAGCGCGCCACCAGTTCCTGCGCCAGCAGCACCTTGATGTCGCGCGGGTTGCGGCCCTCGGCCACTTCCTGCTTGAACTGGGCGATCTCGTTCAGCGGGCGGAACGAGACCAGCTCGTAGTAGCGCCACATCAGCGTGTCGGAGATTGACATCACCTTGCCGAAGATCTCGCTGGCCGGCTCGGCGATGCCGATGTAGTTGCCGAGCGACTTGGACATCTTGTTGATGCCGTCCAGACCCTCCAGCAGCGGCATCATGATCACGCACTGCGGCTTCTGGCCGTGCTGCTGCTGCAGCGTACGACCCATCAGCAAGTTGAATTTCTGGTCGGTACCGCCCAGTTCTATGTCGGCCTGCATCGCCACCGAGTCGTAGCCCTGCATCAGCGGGTACATGAACTCGTGGATCGCAATCGGCTGGTTGCCGTGGAAGCGCTTGTGGAAGTCGTCGCGCTCCAGCATGCGGGCCACGGTCGAGCCGGCCGCCAGGCGCAGCATGCCGGCGGCGCCCAGCTCGCCCAGCCACTTGGAGTTGAAGCAGATTTCGGTCTTGGCCGGGTCGAGAATCTTGTAGACCTGTTCGGCGTAGGTCTTGGCGTTGATCTGGATCTGTTCCGGCGTCAGCGGCGGACGGGTGGTGTTCTTGCCGGACGGGTCGCCGATCATGCCGGTGAAATCGCCGATCAGGAACATGATCCGGTGGCCCAGGTCCTGCAGCTGACGCATCTTGGTCAACACCACGGTGTGGCCCAGATGCAGATCGGGAGCAGTCGGGTCGAAGCCGGCCTTGACGCGCAGCGGGCGGTTTTCCTTCAGTTTCGCGATCAGTTCCGCTTCGATCAGCACCTCTTCGGCGCCGCGCTTGATGACGGCGAGAGCGTCGTCGATGGAAATGTCCGGACGTGCAACGGTGGTCATTCGGTGATCCTTGTTACCTGTAATTTCCGCCGGTTTCTCCACCAGGAAGTTGCGATATGTCCCTGTTTTATCTGGAGATTAGGGTTCACCCGGCGGGGGGCATCTGTTAGTATGCGCGCTTTGCCCCGGAACTCATCGCGTTCGCAGGGGGACCAAGGCGAGGTTGGCCGGAACGGCCCTTCTCGTTGGCATACTGAATTTACGCAAGGCAGGAAACGCTCCCTGCCCAGACTCTAGAGAACAATGGATTATCGCAAACTGCTCAAGTTACCGCAAAGTTGTGTGCATCGCCTGATGAATCACCGCCTGAGCTGGCTCGGCCTGGCCGCTTCCCTGCCCCTGTTCGGCGTGGTGACGGCGTTTGCCGTGGCCGGCAACGGTGATCAGCCCGAACCGCCGCACATCGATGTCGAAACCGTCACCCAGCGCCTGGCCTTGCCCGTCTACACCTCCAGCATCAGCACCACGCCCTACTGGCGTGACGAACAGGTCCAGCGCGGCGACACCCTCGGGCGGCTGCTCAACCGCCTCGGTGTCGGCGACGGCGAAGCCCAGCGCTTCCTCAACTCCAGCCCGCTGTCGAAGAACCTGCTCAAGCTCAAGGACGGCCAGACCCTCTCGGTGCAGACCAACGACGCCGGCGAACTGTTCGGCCTGCGTTTTCTGAACGACGATGAAAACGGCGAGCAAGTCATGGTCGCCATTGAAAAGGCCAATGGCCAATGGCGTGCCAGTGCCGATCCGCTGGAAACCCAGACCATCCAGTCGATGCGCTCGATCGACATCGAATCCGGGGGCGTCGGTGCGGCCCTGTCCCGCGCTGGAGTGCCGCCAGAGATTCGTGCCCAGCTCAATGAAATCTTTACCGACCGCTTCGAGCTCGCCAGCCTGAAACAGGGTGACCGCATCAACCTGGTATTCGAAAGCCTGCTGTTCAACGGCTCGCCGATCGCCAACGGCAACCTGCTGGCAGCCGAGGTCGAGCACGGCGGGCAGAGTTACCGTGCCTACTACTTCGCCCACGATAGCGAATCCGGCGCCTACTACGACGAAAACGGCAATCCGATCAAGAAAGGCTTCAACGAACAGCCGGTGCGCGGTGCTCGCATCAGTTCCGGTTACGGCATGCGCTACCACCCGGTGTTGCACTCGCTGCGCATGCACAAGGGGGTGGACTACGCCGCCGTCACCGGTACGCCGATCGTCGCCCCAGCCGACGGCATCGTCGCCACCGCCGAGACCGAGAACGGCTACGGCAACGTCGTCGTCATTCGTCACAGTGCCAAAATGTCGACGCTATACGGCCACATGAGCCGCTTTGCGCCGGGCATGCATGCCGGCAAAAGCGTCAAGGCGGGCGATCTGATCGGTTATGTCGGTTCCACCGGCCGTTCCACCGGTCCGCACCTGCATTTCGAGGTGCGCATCAACAACGAGGCGGTCGATCCGTCCACCGCCGCGCTGCCGACACCGGGCCTGTCCGCCCAGCAACGCTTGGCCTTCCGCCAAAGCAGCGTTAAGCTTTCTGCCAACCTCAAGCTACTGCGAGAGCTGCCGGTAACGGTAGCCCAACTGGACTGATGACTGAACGCTATATCGGACTGATGTCGGGCACCAGCCTCGACGGTGTCGACGCGGTGCTGGTCACCTTCGACGACGACGGCAACTGCAACGTGACTGTCGATTTCTTCGTGCCCTACCCCGCGCTGGTGCGCGACGCCGTGCTGGCCTTGCAACCGGCCGACGGCAACGAGCTGGACCGTGCGGCGCGTCTGGGCAACACCCTGGCCGGTTTGTACGCCGAAGCCGTGCGAGGCGTGCTGGATACGGGTGGGCTGAGTGCCGCCGACATCACCGCCATCGGTTGTCACGGCCAGACCATCCGCCATGCCCCTCACGCCGGTTACACGCTGCAGATCGGCAACCTCGCTGGTCTGGCCGAAGCCACCGGCATTGACGTCTGTGGCGATTTCCGCAGCCGCGACATCGCGGCGGGCGGACACGGCGCACCGCTGGTGCCCGCCTTCCACGAGGCGCTGTTTGCGCATCCGGAGCAGGCCCACGCCATCGTCAACATCGGCGGCATCAGCAACCTCACCCGGCTCGACCCTGAGCAGCCGGTCATCGGCTTCGACTGTGGTCCAGGGAATATCCTGATGGACGCCTGGTGTCATCGCCATACCGGCGCCCGTTTCGACCAGAGCGGCGGCTGGGCGGCGTCCGGCCAGGTCGACGCCACGCTGTTGGAAAGCCTGCTGGCCGAACCGTTCTTCGCCGCGGAGCCGCCCAAGAGCACCGGCCGGGACCTGTTCGATCTGACCTGGCTGGATGCCCATCTCGCAGGGTCCGAATTGGCTCCGGCCGACGTCCAGGCTACCCTGCTGGAACTGACCGCGGTCAGCATTGCCGACGCCGTCGAGCGCTGGGCGCCTACCGCTTCCTCTGTCTATGTCTGCGGCGGCGGCGCCATGAACGATCGCCTGATGGCAAGGTTGGCCGAAGCCTTGCCGGGACGCCAACTCTCCACCACTGCCGTGCTAGGCTTGCCGGTGCACCAGGTCGAGGCCGCTGCCTTCGCCTGGCTGGCGCGCCAGCTGATCCATCGCGAACCGGGCAATCTGGCTGCCGTAACGGGCGCGCGCGGTCCGCGCGTGCTGGGTGCGATCTATCCGCGCTAGTGTCGAACCCTGCTGTCTGTCACATCATTAGATAGGCAGCCTGCACGCCGCCGCTCCTCCGTCAAACAATGGGGTGGCGGTGGCCCGGGCATCATGCTTCAATGTGCCCGCTGCGTCGTTTCAAATGTCATGACTGTCCGTGCTGCTTGGGCTCGGAGGCATTGACCTGCTCGCCGCAGGCTCAACGCCGCAATACGAATCCACGCCGGCTCGGGCTATAATCTCCCACTGTTATCGCCTTCCCAGAGAAAAAATGCGACTTTTCAAGCGAAAGGCCGTCGTCAAGAATAATTCGACCCCGCTCCCTCCCCGCCTCGTCAGCCTGTTGCGCGAGGCCTGGTGGCTGTTGATGGCGGTGGCCGCGGTATACCTCGTCCTCATCCTTGCCAGCTACTCGCCGCACGACCCATCCTGGTCGCATAGCTCTCCCGATCCTTCGGTACGCAACTACGGCGGCGCCTTCGGCGCCTGGGTCTCAGACCTGATGCTCTACCTGTTTGGGCTGTCCGCCTGGTGGGTGGTGGTGTTCTGTCTGGTGGCCATCAGTTGGGGCTACAAGCGAATAGAAACGCTAGGGCTGCGCCTCAATCCGATGACCGTCGCCGCCATGGCCGGCTTCTTCATGCTGCTTTTGGCCAGCGCCGGGCTGGAA
Organism: Pseudogulbenkiania sp. NH8B; assembly: GCF_000283535.1. Taxonomy (GTDB): domain Bacteria; phylum Pseudomonadota; class Gammaproteobacteria; order Burkholderiales; family Chromobacteriaceae; genus Pseudogulbenkiania; species Pseudogulbenkiania ferrooxidans. The sequence continues at coordinate 2,360,012 of NC_016002.1, read as the reverse complement.
GGCCTGTTCCTGGCCGGCAAGGCACTCCGGCTGCCGCTTGCTGCCGGCGGCATGCTGGGACATTTCCTCGGCAATGCAGCTTCACGCGCCTTTGGCCTCCCAGGCGCCACGTTGCTGCTATCGGTGTCAGGAGCCATCGGCCTGTCCCTGTTTACCGGCCTGTCCTGGCTCGACCTGATGGAGCGGATCGGTGCCGCCATCGAAGAGAACGCTCTCAAGGCGTGGTACGCCTGGCAGGCACGCAAGGATCGCGAAATCGGACGCGAAGTAGCGCAACAACGCGAAAACAAGGTCACCACCGAAAAGAAAAAAGCCGAAGAAAAACCGCCGGTGCGTATCGAGCCGCCGGTGCTTGATATCCCCGTCTCACCCAAGGTGCAAAAACCGGTGCAACAATCGTTGTTCTCTGCACCGGGTGATGGCGAACTGCCGGGCCTGGCACTGCTGGAGCCACCCAAAGAACAGGCCGAACCGGTATCGCAGGAAACGGTCGAGTACACCTCACGCCTGATCGAACGCAAGCTGGCCGACTTCGGCGTCGAAGTAAAGGTCATCGCCGCCTACCCCGGGCCGGTGATCACGCGCTATGAAATCGAACCGGCTGTGGGCGTCAAGGGGGCCCAGATCGTCAACCTGATGAAGGACCTGGCGCGCGCCCTGTCGCTGGTCTCTATCCGCGTGGTGGAGACCATCCCCGGCAAGACCTACATGGGGCTGGAGTTACCCAATCCGAAACGTCAGATCGTGCGCCTGTCGGAGATCATCGGATCGGAAACCTACCAGAACCTCACCTCGCGCCTGACCATGGCGCTGGGTAAGGACATCGCCGGCCAGCCGATCTCGGCAGATCTGGCCAAGATGCCGCACGTGCTGGTGGCGGGCACCACGGGGTCGGGTAAATCGGTCGCCATCAACGCCATGATCCTGTCGCTGCTGTACAAGGCGACCCCGCGTGAAGTGCGCCTGATCATGGTCGATCCGAAAATGCTCGAACTGTCCATCTACGAAGGCATTCCTCATCTGCTGGCGCCCGTGGTCACCGACATGAAGCAGGCCGCCAACGCGCTCAACTGGTGCGTGGCCGAGATGGAAAAGCGCTACAAGCTGATGTCCAAGCTCGGCGTGCGCAACCTCGCCGGCTACAACCAGAAGATCAAGGACGCCGACAAGGCCGGACAGAAAATCTCGAACCCGTTCTCGCTGACGCCCGAAACGCCCGAGCCGCTGGAGACGCTGCCGCTCATCGTCGTGGTCATCGACGAACTGGCCGACCTGATGATGGTCGCCGGCAAGAAGATCGAAGAGCTGATCGCCCGTCTGGCGCAGAAGGCCCGCGCCGCCGGCATTCACCTCATCCTGGCCACCCAGCGCCCGTCGGTGGACGTGATCACCGGCCTGATCAAGGCGAATATCCCGACCCGCATCGCGTTCCAGGTCTCGAGCAAGATCGACTCGCGCACCATCCTCGACCAGATGGGCGCCGAAGCGCTGCTGGGTCAGGGCGACATGCTCTATCTGCCGCCGGGCACCGGTTACCCCCTGCGGGTACACGGCGCCTTCGTTGCCGATGACGAAGTGCATCAGGTAGTGGAGTATCTCAAGACCACTGGCGAGCCCGATTACGTCGAAGGCATCCTCTCCGGCCAGGCCGAAAGCGACGACGGCAGCGGATTCGATGCCGCTGGCGGCGGCGAAGGGGGTGAAGCCGATGCCCTCTACGACGAGGCCGTGGCTATCGTGCTGAAAACCCGCAAGGCGTCGATTTCCTCGGTGCAGCGTCACCTGCGTATCGGCTACAACCGCGCTGCCCGCCTGATCGAACAGATGGAAAGCGCCGGCCTGGTCTCGCCGATGGAAACCAACGGCAACCGCTCCGTGCTGGTCCCCGCGCGGGACGACTGATGCCCCCGGCCTGACGGCAGCCGCTTTACCCGGCTGCCGTTTTTCGGTCCACTGCCTTTTGCGCCTACTGTTACCCCTTAAGGACACGCCATGTCCCGCTACAACAAAGAACCCGCCTTTCAGCACGACTACACTCCCAAGACCGGTGTGCTGCTGCTCAACCTGGGTACGCCGGATGCGCCCACTGGCAAGGCCTTGCGTCCCTATCTCAAGCAGTTCCTGTCCGATCCGCGAGTGGTCGAACTTCCCCGTGCCCTGTGGTGGCTGATTCTCAACGGCATCATCCTCAACACCCGCCCGCGCAAGTCGGCTGAAAAATACGCGGCGATATGGGGCAAGGACGGCTCTCCCCTGCTCACCCACACGCAGCGCCAAACCAAGCTGTTGCGCGGCTACCTGGGTGAGCACGGCTATCGCAACCTGGTGGTCGACTTCGCCATGCGCTACGGCTCCCCTTCCGTGGAACAGGTCATCTCCAGCATGCGCGGCCAAGGGGTGGAGCGTCTCCTGGTCGTGCCGCTCTACCCCCAGTATGCTGCCTCTTCCAGTGCCACCGCGCTCGATGACGTGTTCCGCACCCTGATGAAGTTGCGCAACATGCCCGAGTTGCGTACGGTGCGACATTTTCATGATGATCCCGGCTATATCCGCGCCCTGGCGGAGCAGGTTCGGGCGCACTGGCAGCGGCATGGTCGTGCCGACAAGCTGGTCATGAGTTTTCATGGTGTGCCGCGCTTTACCCTGGACAAGGGCGATCCCTATCACTGCGAGTGTCAAAAGACCGGGCGTTTGCTGGCGGAGGCGCTGGGGCTGGGCAAGGATCAGTACGTTGTCTGTTTCCAGAGCCGTTTCGGCCGGGCTGAATGGCTGAAGCCCTACACCTCGGAGGTGCTGGCCCAGTTGGGAAAAAACCATACTGCTCGGGTCGACGTCATCTGCCCCGGGTTCGTCTCCGATTGCCTGGAAACCCTCGAGGAAATGGCGATGGAAGGCAAGGAAACCTTTCTGACCCATGGTGGCGGCGAATACCGCTATGTCCCCTGTCTTAACGACAGCCCGCAATGGATTGCGGCATTGGCGGGCCTGGTCGAGAAGAACCTTGCCGGGTGGGAGCCATGCACTGCCGAGCCGGCCGAGCAACGGCTGCTGCGCGCCAGGGGTATTGGTGCCACCAAGTAGCCGAGTCCTGCCTGTTTATTTTTGTCGGATTTGTGTCATTCAGTTCGTTGACAGGGTGAAAGTGCCTGCGCATAATCATTCGCAGCTGGAAGCTATTCCAAAAGAATAGACCTGCCGGTAAACATATAGATCGCTAAGTCTACATAGATAAGATCAGGGGAAATCGAACATGAACAAATACGCTCGTCTGAGCCTCATCGCTGCTGCTGCCGTCACGTTGGTTGCTTGCGGCAAGCAAGAACAAAAAGCCGCTGAAGGCGGCGCTTCTGCCCCGCAAGCGGAAGCCAGCGGTCAAGCCGTTGTCAAGATCGGTCAAGTTTCTCCGATGACCGGCCCGATCTCCCATCTGGGCAAAGACAACGAATTCGGCGCACAACTGGCTATCGAAGACCTGAACGCCGAAGGCGTCGAAATCGGCGGCAAGAAAGTCAAGTTCGAACTGGTTTCCGAAGACGACCAAGGCGATCCGAAAATCGGCACCCAGGTTGCTCAGCGCCTGGTCGACGCCGGTGTGGTCGGCGTTGTTGGTCACCTGAACTCCGGCACCACCATCCCGGCCTCCAAAATCTACTCCGATGCTGGCATCCCGCAGATTTCCCCGTCTGCCACCAACCCCGACTACACCAAGCAAGGCTTCAAGACTACCTTCCGCGTTATCGCCAACGATGTGCAGCAAGGCACCGCTCTCGGCCAGTTTGCCGCCGATGGTCTGAAAGCCAAGAAAGTCGCCATCATCGATGACCGTACCGCGTACGGTCAGGGCCTGGCCGACGAATTCGAGAAAGCCGTCAAGGGTAAGGGTGTCAACGTGGTGAAGCGCGAATTCACCACCAACACCGCTACCGACTTCAACGCCATCCTCACCTCGATCAAGGCCACCCAGCCTGACGTGGTATTCTACGGCGGCATGGACGCCCAGGCTGGTCCGCTGGCCAAGCAGATGAAGCGCTTGGGTATCAAGGCCAAACTGATGGGTGGCGATGGCTGGCAGACTCCGGAATTCATCAAGCTGGCCGGCGATGCCTCCGAAGGCCAGCTGGCTTCCAGCTGCGGCGTGCCGCGTGACAAGATGCCGGGCTTTGCCGAATTCGATAAGAAGTTCAAGGCCAAGTTCAACACCGAAGTGCAGATCTACGCTCCGTACGAGTACGATGCCGTTCGCGTTCTGGTCGACTCCATGAAGCGTGCCGGCTCGACCGATCCGAAGAAATACCTGCCTGAAGTGGGCAAGACCAGCTACACCGGCGTAACCGGCAAGATCTCGTTCGACGATAAGGGCGACATCAAGAACGGCGCGGTGACTGTTTACCAGGTCAAGAATGGCAAGTGGGAAGTGGTCTCCACCGTAGGTGGCGAGCCGGTTGCTGCCGCTGCTGCGCCGGCTGCCAGCGCCGCCCAGTAATCGGTCCCTGCAAGTAAAAACGGCGCCTTCGGCGCCGTTTTTTTTTGTGCCTCCCCGATCAAGAAGCCGCACTCAGTTATCGAATACGGCTGGCTGGCCGTGCATGGTAGCGATGGCCGCGCGTTGAATGTCGTCGGATAGCAGCATGGCTGCATTCCAGGTGGCAACATAGTTCAGGCCATCGGCTACCGAATGGTCGCGGCTGTAATTCATGACTTCCTTGCTGCCGCGAATGCTGAGCGGCGACTTCACTGCAATCAGCCGTGCCATCGAGAGTGCCTCGGCTTGCAGGCTGGCCCGATCAGGCAGCACCCGGTTGACCAGGCGAATGGCTCTGGCTTCTTCGGCCTTCACCTCGCGACCGGTCAGGGCCATTTCCCGTGCCACACCTTCACCCACGATGGCGGGCAGTCGCTGCAAGGCGCCGACGTCAGCCACCATGCCGATATCGACTTCCCTGACGCCAAATACGGCGTTAGCGGCCGCCAGACGAATATCGGCAGCCAGTGCGATGTCCAAGCCGCCGCCGAGGCACGCTCCATGAATCGCGGCGATGACCGGCTTGCGGCAGCGTTCCAGACTCGTGACCGCGTCTTGCAGGCGCAGGATGAGGGTGCGGAGTTTCTCGCGCTTTCTTCCTTCGCAGGGGTCCTGTATCGTCTGCTGCACGCCAAGCAACATGGCCAGATCGATACCCGAACAGAAATGCTCCCCTTCGCCGGCAAGAACGATGGCGCGAACGTCCGGCTCGGTATCGCACCACGCCATGGCGGAGCCGAGTTCCTGCCACATGGTTTCGTTCAGCGCGTTGGCCTTGTTGGGGCGGTTGAAGCTGACCTGCGCGACATGGCCGTCGACGCTCAGGGCCAGGGTGTCAAAATCCATGCTCATGCTCTTCACGCCCGTTTCTTGGGCACCCAGGCCCAGATCATTTCACAACGGATCGGCGACTCGCCGGACTCGTCGGTTACCACGACTTCAACCGCGGCATCCCCTTTCTCTTCCTCGTGCATGCGGCGAATCTGGTCGGGCGTGAGGACGGCTGTCGCCTTCATGCTGCCCTGCGAGCGTTTGAGGTAATCCACATGCATGGATTTGAGCAGCATCAGTTTGCTGTCCGGTACGTTCATGCCGACCACGAAGCCGCTGGCGGTTTCGGCCAACAGGGCCATGGCGGCGGCGTGTACGCCCTTGATGTGGTTCTGCACCTTGCGCCGGTTTTGCAGCGAGACGGTCAGCCGATCGTGCCCGACCTCCACGAAACACAGGCCGGCGGTTCCCAGAAACGGAACCAGCCGGCCAAACAGGCGGGTCAAAACGAAGCTGCGTAGCCCCTCGGGTAGCCGGGCGGCCTTGTCAGCGATCCGGCTCATGCTGTTTTTCTTGTACTCCATCGTCTTCCTCGTGTGGGCGGCAATGATCTGCCTTTATGATTTCTCGACCTTCAGCAGGTCGCGAATTTGTTGTTTGATGGTGTCGAGGATGCCTGCATCGATCCGCGCCAGTTGCAGTCCGCCCTGCAGCGCGGCAAACATCACCTCGCCCATGGCCTCCGGAGACCCCGGGTAGGTCATGACCCCCTCGTCCCGGCCGCGCCGGGCGATGGTTTTCGCCCAGTCACGCATCTCGGTAATGAAGGCGCCGGCTTCAAGCTGAATTTCTTCCGGCAGGGTGTGATATTCGGTGGTGAGGATGCCGCTCGGGCAGATTTGCTCGTCCTGATGGAAGTAGGCGTCGGTGAGCTCGAAATAGCCTTCCAGCTGTTGTAGCGGGCCGAGGTTGGCGTGGGCCTCTATGAAACGAGCAAAGCGGCGCCGGTAGCGTTGGACCAGCGCGACACCGAGGTCGGTCTTGCGCGGGAAGTGATAGTGGACGGCGGCGTTACGCACTCCCAGGGCGCTGCTGATGTGCTGGTAGCTGAAGGCGTTGAATCCGCGCGTCAGCAGTAGCTGCTCGGCGATGTCCAGGATGCGTTTCTGGGTGTCTTTTGATGCATTGGATACAGGTTTCATGAAATCACTTTACTTACTGGTTAGTAAGGTGTCAATGCGACATGCCGACATGCTCGGGGATACGGTATGATGCTTTTTATTTGGTACAAAACCCGGCTCACCGGACCAGGAACGATGAAACTGAAATTCAGCAAGATGCATGGCTTGGGCAATGATTTCATGGTGATCGATGGGGTGCGACAGCACGTCGACCTTACCCCGGAGAAGATCAAGGAACTGGGGCATCGCCAGTTCGGCATCGGTTTCGACCAACTGTTGCTGGTGGAACCGTCGGGTTCCAGCGAAAACGATTTCCGTTACCGCATTTTCAATAGTGACGGCAGTGAAGTGGAACAATGTGGCAACGGGGCGCGCTGTTTCGCCCGCTTCGTCGCCGAGCAAGGGTTGAGTGCCAAAGAGGCCATTCGTGTCGAGACCGCCAAGGGGGTGATCGTCCCCCAGTTGCTGGCCGACGGGACGGTAACGGTCGACATGGGGGTGCCCCGCTTCAAGCCGGCGGAGATACCATTTGTCGCCGCTGAGGAGGCGCTGACCTACCCGCTGGATGCGGCCGGCCGGCTATGCGATATTTCCGTGGTCTCGATGGGCAACCCGCATGCCGTTCAGGTCGTTGCCGATGTCGACACCTTTCCGGTGGCGGAGCTCGGCCCGGCGATCGAATTGCACCCGCGCTTCCCGGAGCGGGTCAATGCGGGGTTCATGCAGATCGTGTCGCGCGAGGAGATCCGTCTGCGGGTGTACGAGCGTGGCGCGGGGGAAACCCTCGCCTGCGGTACCGGAGCGTGCGCTGCCGTGGTGGCAGGTATACGCCGTGGCCTGCTCGATCATACCGTCAAGGTGCATACCCGGGGTGGCGATTTGAGTATCCGCTGGGATGGAGTGGGGCTGCCGGTGCTGATGACCGGCCCTGCCGTCACCGTATTTACCGGAGAGATTTCTCTGTAACTCCCGACCCCCGCCTTGTTAAGGATGTATCGATGCTGACGGACCAGGTGCTGAGCTTTCTCGATGACAACCCGGATTTTCTGTTGCAACACGCCAGCCGTTTCGGCCTGCAACCCATCCAGACGACTACCGTAGTGCCGTTCGCCGAGCGCCAGGTGCTCGAGCTGCGCGAGCGTAATCGCCAGATGGAAAGCCGTCTTAGCCAGTTGGTACAGAACGCCGAAAGCAATGATCTGATCGTCAATCGTACCCATCAGCTGGCCTTGGCGCTGTCCCGCTCGCGCGATCTGGAGAGCTTGGTGGGCGCCCTGCTGCAATGTTTCGAGCAGGAGTTCGGGCTGGATCGTTGCGCATTGCGCTTGTGGCACCCGTCTGCCGTGGCGCTGCCGCACATCTACAACGGCCGCCAGGCAATCAAGGTGCTGGCGGGGAACCTGTCCGGCGCGAGCTGTGGACCGTATGCCAACGACCAGGTGCTGAGCTGGTTTCCGCCCGAGCCGACGCTCGAATCCTTCGCCATGATTCCGCTGAAAAACACGGCTGGCGAGGCTTTCGGGCTGCTTGTCCTAGCCAGCAACGACCCCCAGCGCTTTACCGCCGATATGCAGACACACTATCTGTCCCAGATCGGCGAGTTGATCACCGTCTCGCTCGAGCGCCTGCTGGCTGCGGCATGACGGATGGTCTGCTGCAGGATGTCCTGCTGCTTGCGCTGGGTAGTTACATTCTGCACGCCGTGTGGCGGGTGATGCGCAGTGGCAGCGGTATCGCGTGGGCCGTGCTGGTCGCCGGTTACCTGGTCAGCGCATGGTTGAGCAAGGCCGCCCTGCCCTCGCTGGCCGGTGTCGCCTTGTGGCTGCCGTTACTGTATCCCTATGCGTGGATGGCGGTGTCTGCGCTGCTCTGGTTCGCCTGCACCATGACGCCGGGTGTCGAGCCGGCATCCCGTGCGGAAGACCTATCCGAACTGACCGCCTATTTTTACTCGCAGCTCGCGTTTAACCTCGCTGTCGCGCTGCTGTCCGTGGCGTTGCCCTGGCAGTCGTGGTGGCTGTACCTGTTCTTCCCGCCGCTGATGGTTGGCATCGGCTACTTCTGGTACCGGATGCGGCTGTGGCGAGACACCCAGCAGCTGGGCGCGGATGATGTCATGCGCCGAGGTGCCGCCATACTGGCTTGGCTGGTGCCCCTGGCGGTTCTGGCGGTTGCGGTACGGTGGACTCCACTGCTCCTGACCCTGATCTGAAATCCGCCTCGGCAGTAACACACCTCTCCGCCAGGGGCGGAAGCGCGCGAGATCACATCAGAAATGAACCGTCGGCATCCTGTACCTGCACCCGGATGGGGATGCCGCGGCCGACGCTTTGTGACACCGTGCAGTACTCCTGAAATCCTCCCAGAATGCGGTCGAGATGGTCGATGCCGCTGGCGGACTGCCCCAGTCGCAACGTGACGTCGATCGACATCACCCGCAGTCGCCCGGTTTCGTTGCGGTCGATCAGGCAAGACGCCGTCGTCTGCAGCGGCTCGCCCTGCTGTTTGAACTTACGCAAGGCAAACAGCAGGCTGGCGCTCAGACAATTGGCCACGGCCGCGAGCAGCAATTGCTGAGGCGCCGGCCCTTCGCCCTGGCCAAGAGGTGCCGGCTCGTCGCTCACCAGCGGCGGCACCGAGGCGCCGAAATCGTTACGGAACTGGAAGTCTTGTTGCTGTGCCAGGCTGATCGAAATGACGTCGCCGCTCATACTGAACCTCGTTTTCAGTGCGTTACAAATTTCGTCCCAAGGCCTGCGCCAGGGGGCGCAGCTCGCCGACCAACGCCTTCAGTTCTGCCGGGGTCAGCGCCTGGTCGGCATCGCACCAGGCTTCGCAGGGGTTGGGGTGCATTTCCACCATCAGGCCGTCGGCGCCAGCCGCCAGGGCGGCCTTGGCCAGCGCCGGAACCAGCCAGGCCTTGCCCCCGGCGTGACTGGGGTCGACGATGACGGGCAGGTGGCTTTCCTTTTTCAAAACCGGAATCGCCGTCACGTCCAGCATGTTGCGGTAGGCGGTTTCAAAGCTGCGTACGCCGCGTTCGCAGAAGATGATGTTGTGATTGCCTCCGGCGGCGATGTACTCGGCCGCCATCAGCCATTCGCTGATGGTGGCGGCGAGCCCGCGCTTGAGGATGACCGGCTTGTTGATGCGACCGACTTCCTTGAGGAGGTCGAAATTTTGCATATTGCGCGCGCCGATCTGGATGACGTCGACGTCATGTTCCAGAAAGGTGTCGAGCATGCGCACGTCCATCAGCTCAGTGACCACCGGCAGGCCGTGTTGGCGTGCCGCCTGCTGCAGATAATCCAGCCCTTCCACGCCGAGGCCCTGGAAACTGTAGGGGCTGCTGCGTGGTTTGAAGGCGCCGCCCCGCATCAGTGTGCAGCCGGCATCGGCCACGGCCGCCGCCGACAGCGCCATTTGTTCCGGCGTTTCCACCGAGCAAGGTCCAGCGATGATCTGCACGGTTTCGCCGCCGATTGGCACCCCGCGCACTCTGACGACGGTATCGGTTGGCTGGGCTTCGCGCGAGACGATACGGTATTCCTTCATGACCCGCATCGCCCGTTCCACCCCGGGCATCAGCTCGAACATGTCGGGTGTCAGAGCCCTCTCGTCGCCGATGGCGCCGATGATGGTTCGTTCTGTGCCGCAGGAGACGTGTTCGGCCAACCCTGCGGCGCGAATCTTGGCGGTGACGGCGGCGACCTGTTCTGGCGAGGCCTTACTGGCCATGACGATGATCATGAAACTTCCTGCTTATCTAGAAAATGGCCGGGCGATGATCAGCTCAGCAGCGATTTGAGTGCGGTGACCGCCGCCTGGCACGAAGCGAACACCTCGGCGGGAGTCGCCTCGCCGTACATGTAGGCCGGCGCGGAAACGAAACGGTGCGCGAGGTCGATGCAGGCCTGGTCGACGGGCGTCTCGACGTGGGTTTGACCCCAGCTCGTCAAGGCGTCGGCCATGGCCTGGCCTTCCGCGTAGCTACCGAAAGTGATGTTAACTCCGGCCAGTCCCTCGTCGCGGGCGATCAGCCCCTGTACCAGCGGAGCTGCGCACAGCGCGACAACCGGCTTGTGTTGCCACACGAATGGCCGCACCGCTGCAGCGACATCATCGTAGAGCACAGCGTCACGGCCGTCCTTGATGAAGGTCGTCAGATTCTTGGCGGCTCCGAAGCCGCCGGGGAATACGATGGCGCTATGCTGGGCGGCATCGAGCTCGGCCAAGGGCCGGATCTGGCCGCGGGCAATGCGTGCCGCCTCGCTGAGGATGTTGCGGGTTTCGCCGCTCTCTTGGCCGCGGGCATGGTCCACGACATGCATTTGAGCCCGATCCGGGGCGTAAAAGGCATAGGGCAAGCCGGCTTGCGACAGGGCAATCACGACGCCGACGGCTTCGGTGATTTCGCTCCCGTCGTAGACGCCGCAGCCGGACAATACGATAGCAACAGTCTGATTCATGGTATTTACCTCGGTCGGGGCCGGAGTACGTCCAGCCCGATGTACTCTTCGTCATCCCCCTCTGATCAGGGATGGCTAGGCGGAGCGTTCAGGTGCGAGACAGTTCCAGCCATTTGTCCGCTTCGCGCGGCTGATAGGTGCGCATGCCGGCCAGCAGATCGTCGATGTTGTCGGCCACCACGAACAACGACAGGTTTTCCTCGCGCATGAAGCCTTCCTGTACGGCGTGGCGCACCATGGCCAGCAGCGGGTCGAAAAAGCCCGCCACGTTCAGCAGTCCCACCGGTTTGCTGTGTACCGACAATTGGCCCCAGGTCAGGATTTCGAACAATTCGTCGAAGGTGCCGAGCCCCCCCGGGAGGGCGATGAAGCCATCGGCACGTTCCGCCATCAGCGCCTTGCGCTGGTGCATGGTTTCGGTGATGTGGATCTCGTCGAGCCCCAGATGCGCCACTTCCTTGGCCTGGAGGAATTCAGGGATGAAGCCGACGACGCGACCGCCAGCGGCCAGGGCCGCATCCGCAGCGACGCCCATCAGGCCGATCTTGCCGGCGCCGTAGACTAGGGTCAGGCCCTGCTCGGCCAGGGTGGTGCCCAGCTGACGCGCGGCATCGGCGTATTCAGGCCGGCCGCCGCGGTTCGAGCCGCAAAACAGACAAAGTGATTCCAATTTCATGACAGGATAGCCAGGAGGTTGGCCGACGCTTCGGCCAACGTGTTCAGATGACGGCAACCGGGTAGGAGCCGAGGACCTTGACGAAGGAGGTGCGTTCGGCCAACCCTTCGAGGGCCTTGGCGACGTGTTCCTCGCTGCGGTGTCCTTCCATGTCGATGAAGAACACGTAGTCCCACAACCCTGCGCGCGACGGGCGCGACTCGAACTTGGTCATCGATACGCCATTGTCGGCGACCGGCGCCAGCAGCGAATGCACGGCGCCCGGACGGTTGGGTGCCGCGACGATGATCGAGGTCTTATCTTTACCCGACGGCGTCACGTCCTGATGCCCCAGCACCAGGAAGCGCGTGGTGTTGTTGGGTTCGTCCTCGATGTTTTCGGCGATTTTGTTCAGGCTGTAGCGCTCGGCGGCGGCTTGCCCGGCGATGGCGGCCGCACTAGCATCCTCGCTTGCCAGACGCGCCGCTTCGGCGTTGCTGGCGACGGATACGCGCTCGACGTCGGCCGGCAGATTCTTGTTGAGCCATTCGTGGCATTGCGCCAGCGCCTGGGCGTGGGCGTAGACGCGGCGGATGCCGTCGGTCCCTTCCGCACCGCGCAGCAGGTGGTGATGGATACGCAGGACCACTTCGCCGCAAATTTTCAGTGGGGACGAAATCATCAGGTCGAGCGTGCGTCCGATGGCCCCTTCGGTGGAGTTTTCCACCGGTGCCACGACGTAATCGAGGGCGCGGGATTCGACCAGACGGAAGGCCTCGTCGATGGAGCTGCAGGCCACGGTATGGGCAGCGTGTCCGAAGTGCTTGATGGCGGCCAGTTGGGTGAACGTGCCCTCCGGGCCAAGGTAGGCGACGGACAGTGGTTTTTCCAGCGCCAGGCATTCCGACATGATTTCGCGGAACAGACGTGCTACCGACTCCCCAGGCAGCGGGCCCGGGTTGTGGTCCTTGACGCGGCGCAGCACCTGGGCTTCGCGTTCGGGGCGGTAGATCACGCCGCCACCTTTGATTTCTCCGATCTCGCGCGCATGGCTGGCGCGCTCGTTGATCAGTTTGAGAATGGTTTCGTCGATGGCGTCGATGGCGTCGCGATGTTGCTTGAGAAGTTCTTCAGACACGATTATCCGTCTTTCAGTATGACAAACTGGCCTTTTCCAATCGTGTAAGTTTCCGCGAGATAGCCGTCCGTCGCAAGCACTTGCCCGACAAAATCGCGGCATTCGTCCTGATGGGACTGTGCATTGTCCATTACCAGCAGGCCGCCGGACCGCAGCACGCGCTGGATATCCGGCCAGTAGCCGGGGTAAAGGCGGCGCTCGGCGTCGAGAAACAGCAGGTCGATGCTGGATGACGGTGCCCCGGCCAGCCAATCTGCGGCGTCGGCCAGCACCAGTTCCACTTGGGATTCCACGCCGAAGGCGGCGAGATTTTCACGTGCCCGCTGCTGTTTGGCGGGGAGCACGTCGAGGCTGATTACCTGTCCGCCGCTGGCGCTCGCTGCCAGCGCCAGCCAGATGGTCGAGAAGCCGTTAGAGGTGCCGATCTCCAGGATGTGGCGGCTGCTGGAAAAACGGGCCAGCTGATACAGAAAGCGGCCGGTATCCATGGTGATGTTCAGGCATTTTTCGCGCCGTTCGGCACAGTGCGCATCGTGGCGCTCGCCCTCTTCCCATAGTGCCTGGAGCTTGCGCAGGATTTCTGTCTCCAACATGTTGCCCCTTAAAAACATATGACAATCAAGTTGGATAAACCTAGCATGAAGCCCGGCTCGAGGTAAGCCAGCGTGGTCAGCAGCAAGGCGATGCCTAGCGCGATCCCGGACAGCCAGGTCCACATGGTCAGGACCCCTGCAATGCCAGCGCCTTGGAGGCTGTCTCGCGGATCGGCAGGTTGACCAAGGTGGCCGCGATGCCCAGGGCGATGGCGAGTGCCCACACCAGGTTGTAATTGCCGGTGGCGTCGTAGATGGCTCCACCCAGCCACACCCCGGCAAAGCTGCCCACCTGGTGCGAGAAGAATACGGCGCCCGACAGCATGCCCAGATGCGCCACGCCGAACTGGCTGGCGATGATGCCGTTGGTCAGGGGGACCGTCGACAGCCACAGGAACCCGATCGCGGCGGCGAACACGCCGACCGACACGGGGCTGAGTGGTGCCCACAGGAACAAGGCAATAATCACGCTGCGTGACAGGTAGATGCCGGCCAGCAGATAGGGTTTCGGCCAACGTGAGCCCAGCTCGCCCGACAGCATGGTGCCGAAGATGTTGAACAGGCCGATCAGCGCCAGCGCCATGCTGGCGACCCCGCCCCCGAGCCCGTGGTCACGCAGGTAGGCAGGCAGGTGCACGCCGATGAACACGACCTGGAAGCCACATACGAAATACCCCGCCATGAGCAGTCGGAACCCCTTCTCCTGCCAGGCGCCGCGGAAGGTCCGCCACATATTGAGCAGCAGGCCGTGGCGAACAGTACCAGAAGCATGTTGATCGTGCTGCACCAGCAGGCGCGAGGCCGGCAGCATCAGCAAGGCCGAGACGGACAGAATCAGCAGGGCCGGAATCCACCCCAAGCCATCGATCAGGCCACGTTCGATCGGCACCATGGCGAACTGTCCGAACGACCCCGCGGCGGCGGCAATGGCCATCGCGCGTGAGCGCAGGTGGGCCGGCACACAGCGCCCCAGCACGCCGAAGATCACGCTATAGGTGGTGCCGGACAAGGCCAGCCCGATGAGAACCCCGGCGGACAGCGAGAACAGCCCCGGTGAGGACGATACGGTCATCAGCAGCAACCCGGCTACATAGAGCAAGGTTCCGCCGAACAGTACCCGGCCCGGCCCGTAACGATCGGCCAGGGCACCGGCAAAGGGCTGCGATGCGCCCCAGACCAGGTTCTGCAGGCCGAGCGCCAAGGCGAAGGCCTCACGGGTCCAGCCAAAGGCGGTGGTCATCGGCGGCATGAAGAAGCCGAAACCGTGGCGTATGCCCATGCTGAGGGAAACGATGACGCCCCCTGCGATCAGGAGTCGGCGAATGGCTGGGTTCATGACGGGTCACAGTGCAAGGTGGATGGCCTGCCATCATATAGCGCCGGCCGGCAACAAAAAACCCGCGCCAGCGGCGCGGGTCCAGAACTCATCGTTACGAAATGGAGAACAATCAGCTGTGCTGGCGGGCGAAGTCCATCATAAAGCTGACCAGCGCCTTGACGCCCTCGATCGGCATGGCGTTGTAGATCGACGCACGCATGCCGCCGACGGCGCGGTGGCCCTTGAGCTGCACCAGGCCGTTCTTCTTGGCTTCGCTGAGGAAGGTGTCTTCCAGCGACTCGTCCTTGAGGCGGAATACCACGTTCATCTTCGAGCGGAACGGCGCGTCCACCGTGCTGTAGTAGAAGCCATTGCTGGATTCGATGGCGTGGTACAGCAGGCCGGCCTTCTCGTCGTTGCGTGCGGCCATGCCCTTGATGCCGCCCAGTTCCTTCAGCCACTTGAATACCAGGCCGGCGATGTAGACCGGATAGGTGGCCGGGGTGTTGTACATCGAGTCGGCATCGGCATGAACCTGGTAGTTCAGCATCGTCGGTGTGCTGGGCAGGGCCTTGCCCAGCAGGTCTTCGCGCACGATGACTACGGTCAGCCCGGACGGGCCGATGTTCTTCTGGGCGCCGGCATAGATCAGGCCGAACTGGCTGACGTCCACTTCGCGCGAGAGGAAGTCGGACGACATGTCGCACACCAGGGGCACACCGTTGGCCGAAGACGGGATGAAGGGGAACTGCAAGCCGCCGATGGTCTCGTTCGAGGTGTAATGCAAATAAGCCGCATCCGGGTCGCGCTGCCAGGTTTCTTCCGCCGGCACGTAGGTGAAGTTGCGGTCTTCGCTGGAGGCGACGACGTTCACGTTGGCGTAACGCTTCGCTTCCTTGATGGCCAGCTTCGACCAGTGGCCGGTGTTGACCACGTCGATCGACTTCTTGTCGCCCAACAGGTTTAGCGGCAGCATGGCGAACTGCAGCGATGCCCCCCCCTGCAGGAACAATACCTTGTAGTTCTTCGGAATCTGCATCAGTTCGCGCAGGTCGTGCTCGGCGTCATGGATGATTTCCATGAACTCCTTGCCACGATGACTCATTTCCATCACGCACATGCCGGAGCCGTGCCAGTCGAGCATCTCGCTCTGGGCTTCGGCCAATACGGCGTGAGGCAAAACGGCGGGTCCGGCGGAAAAATTGTATACCTTGGCCATGTCTGTCCTTGATATCGGTTCAGTCAGCTGGTGGTGGCCAGCAGGAAGTGCGCCCGGGCGACGGCAACCGGTTTGCTGCGGTCTTCCTGCCAGGCTTCGATCAATACGTGCGCGACGCGTTTGCCCTGCTTGGTGATCTCGCAGCGCGCATACAGCGTCTTGGGGCGACCGCTTCGCAGGTAGTCGAGCGAAAAGTCGACGATTTTGGGGGTGTCCAGCGATTCGCGGTTCCAGATCAGGTGGATCATCGCGGCGTTTTCGAGGAAGCCGCCGATCAGTCCGCCGTGCAGGGCCGGCAACACGGTGTTGCCGACGTTGCGCTCGTGGAACGGCAGGCTGAACAGCAGATCGCCGGATTCGTCTTCGCCTAGTTCCACGCCCATCAGGCGGGCGTAGGGAATGGCGTTGACAACGTCCTGGAATCGCTTCTGGTCGCGCAGTGCGGCGAACTGCTCCATGAAATTGCTCATGCCTGGGGCTCCTGCAACATCGGCAACGGGCTCGATTCGCGCATGAAGGTGGCGACACCGTGGGCGATCGGATCGTCCGGATTGTCGTGATAGCACACTGCCCGGGTGAAGGCGACCTGACTGGCGAGCCGGTAACATTCGGCGCGGCAGTAGATGGCCTTGCCCGGTGTGGCGGCCTTCAGGTAGTCGATGCGCAGGTCGAGCGTGGCGATGGTTTCCACGCGTTCCAGGTGGGCGGTGACCGCCACCGCGCTGGTGGTATCCACCAGCGAGGTGATGATCCCGCCATGTATCACCCCGGTGGCCGGGTTGCCGACCAGCTCTTCGCGCCAGTCGACCTTCAGCACCGGCTTGCGCCCGTCCGCTCCCAGATATTGGAAACCGAGCGCCGCGCAATGCGGCAGCGATACGAACAGCTGCCCCATCGGTTCGAATACCTTGGGATTGACCGGGGTCGCTATCATGCCTCGCCGCCCTCTTCTGCGGCTTCTTCCACCTCGTCGTCCTCGCCTTCGGCGACCTTGACCAGGCTGATCAGCTTCTCGCCTTCGTCCAGGTTGATCAGGCGAACGCCCTGGGCGGAGCGGCCGGTTTCGCGCACTTCGGACACCTTGGTGCGGATCAGGACGCCGCCGGTGGTGATCAGCATCACGTCGTCGGTTTCTTCCACCAGGCTCGCCGCCACCAGCTTGAGGCCAGTCTTGTCGGTCAGGTCCATGGCGATGACGCCCTGGGTGCCGCGGCTGGTATGGCGGAACTCGCCGGCGCGGGTGCGCTTGCCGTAGCCGCCATCGCTGGCGGTCAGCACCATCTGGTCTTCCGAGCAGGTCACCAGCAGTGAGATCACCTGCTGTCCTTCGCCCAGCATCATGCCGCGCACGCCAGTGGCGTTACGACCCATGGCGCGCACGTCGGTCTCGCTGAAGCGCACCGCCTTGCCGGCATCCGAGAACAGCATCACTTGGTCATCGCCGTGGGTCAGCGCCACACCGATCAGGTTGTCGCCCTCGTCCAGGTTGACGGCGATGATGCCGGCCGTGCGCGGACGGGAGAAGTCGACCAGCGGGGTCTTCTTGACGGTGCCGTTGGCCGTGCACATGAAGACGTACTGGTCATCACGGAACTCCTTCACCGGCAGCATGGCATTGATTTTCTCGCCTTCGGCCAAGGACAACACGTTGACAATCGGCTTGCCACGGCTGTTGCGGCCGCCTTGCGGCAGGTCATACACCTTGATCCAGTAGCAACGGCCAAACGACGAGAAACACAGCACGTAATCGTGGGTGTTGGCGACAAACAGCGTCTCGATGAAATCGTCGTCCTTGGTGGCGGCGGCCTGCTTGCCGCGCCCGCCACGGCGCTGTGAACGGTAATCGTCCACCGGTTGCGTCTTGATGTAACCCGTGTGCGACACGGTCACCACCATGTCCTGCGGGGTGATCAGGTCCTCGATGTTGATGTCGCCGCCGAACGGTTCGATCTCGGAGCGGCGAGTGTCGCCGAACTGGGTCTTGACCGCGTTCAGTTCGTCGGAAATGATCTGGTTGATACGCTCCGGGCGAGCCAGGATATCGATCAGGTCGAGGATGACTTCCATGATCTCGCGGTACTCGCCGACGATCTTGTCCTGCTCCAGCCCGGTCAGGCGCTGCAGGCGCAGTTCGAGAATGGCCTGGGCCTGGACTTCCGACAGCTTGTAGCCCTGCTCCTTTAGGCCGAACTCCGGCAGCAGCCCATCCGGACGTGCCTTGTCCTGATCGACACGCGCCAGCATCTCCTCGACCAGCGGCGAGCGCCATTCGCGCTCCATCAGGGCGATCTTGGCGACCGGCGGGGTTTCCGACGCCTTGATCAGCGCGATGATCTCGTCGACGTTGGATAGCGCGACGGCCAGACCTTCGAGGATGTGGCCACGCTCGCGCGCTTTGCGCAGTTCGAAGATGGTGCGGCGGGTCACCACTTCGCGGCGGTGGCGCAGGAATTCTTCGAGGATCTGCTTGAGGTTCAACAGGCGTGGCTGGCCGTCCACCAGGGCCACCATGTTGATGCCGAAGCTGTCCTGCAGCTGGGTGAGCTTGTAGAGGTGGTTGAGCACCACTTCTGGCATTTCGCCGCGCTTGAGCTCGATCACCACGCGCATGCCGGACTTGTCCGACTCGTCGCGCAGGTCGGAAATGCCCTCGATCTGCTTGTCGCGCACCAGTTCGCCGATGCGCTCCAGCAGGCGGGCCTTGTTTACCTGGTATGGCAGTTCGTCGACGATGATGGCCTGGCGGTCGCCTTTGCCAATATCCTCAAAGTGGGTGCGCGCGCGCATGATCACGCGGCCGCGGCCGGTGCGATAGCCTTCCTTCACCCCGGCGGTGCCGTAGATGATGCCGGCGGTCGGGAAATCCGGTGCGGGAATGATATCGATCAGCTCGTCGATGGTGATGTCGCTGCTGGCCAGTACCGCGAGGCAGCCGTCGATCACCTCGTTGAGGTTGTGCGGCGGGATGTTGGTGGCCATGCCCACGGCAATGCCCGAACTGCCGTTGATCAGTAGGTTGGGGATCTTGGCCGGCAGGATCAGCGGCTCTTGCTCGGAGCCGTCGTAGTTCGGCCCAAAGTCAACGGTTTCTTTCTCGATGTCGGCCAGCAGTTCGTGCGCGATGCGCGCCATGCGAATTTCCGTGTATCGCATGGCGGCGGCGTTGTCGCCGTCCACCGAACCGAAGTTGCCCTGGCCGTCGATCAGGGGGTAGCGCAGGCTGAAATCCTGCGCCATGCGAACGATGGTGTCGTATACGGCTGAGTCGCCGTGGGGGTGATACTTACCGATGACGTCGCCGACGATACGGGCCGATTTCTTGTAGGCCCGGTTCCAGTCGTTGGATAGCTCGTGCATGGCGAACAGCACGCGGCGGTGTACTGGCTTCAGACCATCACGCACATCAGGAAGGGCCCGTCCCACGATGACGCTCATTGCGTAATCGAGATAGGAACGGCGCATCTCCTCTTCAAGGCTGATCGGAATCGTTTCCTTGGCGAAAAACTGATCTGTCATGGGTAAATGCTTATCTTCTTCTGATGGCAAATGCTCCAGATTCTACCACGAGGGCGGCTTCGGCGCATGGCGCCGAGAGCAGGCTGCCAGATGCAAAAATGGCCGGAAATTCCGGCCATTGCTCGTCTATGTCTTGCGCCTCAACGGCTGGCGATCTGGAAGCGTTTTTCCAGTCGGCCGATACCCCAGGCCATCAGCATGGTCAGTGCAAGGTAGAGGAAGGAGATGGTCAGGTAAGGCTCCCAGTAGCGGGAGTAGACGCCAGCCACCGTGCGGGCGGCAAACGCCAGCTCGGCCAGGCCGATGGCCGAAACCAGTGAGCTGTCCTTGAGCAGCATGATGGCCTCGTTGCCCAGCGGAGGGAGCATGCGGCGGAAGGCCTGTGGCACAATGACGGCTTTCATCGCCTGCCCATAACTGAGACCCAGCGAGCGTGCGGCTTCCATCTGCCCTTTGTCGATGGACTGGATGCCCGCGCGGAAAATTTCGGTGATATAAGCGCCGGCGTTCAGGGTGAGGGCCAGCAGGCCGGAAATGAAGGCACCATAGTTCTGACGGATTTCGCGCGCGATATCACCGCTCAGGATGATGCCGTCCACCGGATGGATCAGCATCGGCATCAGGGCAAAGTGCACCAGCAGAATCTGTACGAACAGCGGTGTACCACGGAAGAATGTCACATAGGCGGTCGCCGGTAGGCGGACCAGGTAACGCAAGACAATCTTGCTGATGCCGTGCTTGCCTTCGGCCAGGCGGGCCACGCCCATGAACAAGCCAATCAACGTGCCGAAAATCACGGCCACGATCGTGATCAGCAAGGTCATCTTCGCGCCGTCGATAAACAGCGGAAGATATTCGGTGATCATTTCCCAGCGGAAATTCATATTTATGCCCCTATAAAACGCCTGGCCGGCGATGCCGGCCAGGATTGCTGCACCAACTTAGTTATTTCTTGGCGAAATATTTTTTGTAGATCGCATCGTAGGTGCCGTCGGCCTTGATGGCTTTCAGGCCGGCGTTAACCTTGACCAGTACCTCGGCGTTGCCTTTCTTGGCGGCAAAACCGTAGTACTCCGGTGCAAAGCTCTTGGTGTCTTCGACGGTAGCGAGGCCGTTTTGCGGGTTGTTGATCACGTAGTTGCTGACTACGCCGTTATCGCCCACGGCAGCGTCCACGCCACCATTTTCCAGCTCTTTCAGGGCCAGTGGCATGCTCTCGAAGCGCTTGATGTTGGGGTTGGTCTTGCCCAGCAGTTTTTGCACGACTTCGTCGCCGGTGGTGCCGGTCTGCACCGCCACCTTCTTGTTCTTCAGATCCTGGAAGGTTTTGACGTCGGTGACATTCTTGCCGACGGCGATCAGCTGACGCGCTTCGAAGTACGGATCGGAGAAGTCCATGTTCTTCTTGCGTTCGTCGGTGATGGTGATGGCCGAAGCCAGCAGGTCGCGATCACCCTGATCGAGGGTGGCGAACATCCCCTCCCACGGGGTGTTGACGAATTTGATCTTGAAGCCGCCCTTTTCTGCCGCCGCGGTCAGTACCTCGACGTCGAAGCCTTGGACTTCTTTCTTGTCATTCAGGAATTCGAACGGGGCGTAGCTGGCATCGCTACCGACAAGGTACTCTTTTGCTGCCGCAGTGGCTTGCGCCGGCGCACTGCTGGCGGCTTGCTCAGCAGGGGCTTCGGCTTTCTTGCCACAAGCGGTCAGGGCAAAAGCCGACAAAAGCAGGCCGGCCAGCAAGGTTCTTCTGGTTTGTTTCATTGATATAGCTCCCTTTTGTGTAAGCCACTCGTTGTACAAGCAGCCGCATGGTAATATAAAAATTTATTATTTACTGCACAATCCGCGCGGTAGGTGTGTGACGGACTTGCATTCGGCATAAAAGTAATGAGCGCATGAAATATAAACATCTTGCTTTGCTGTTTTTGGCAAGCAGTTTTTTCCTGACCTCCCTGCCCGCACAGGCTGAGCTAGAGGATGCCCCGTTGCCGGGGGATTTCCAACCCGCCCAGCCTGCCAAACAATCGAGGGCGCCGGCCCCGGTTGCACCATCGCCACGTCAGGAGAAGCCTCGGAGCAGTGCTGCGCCGGCTGTAGCGCACGCAGAGGCTACCAGCAAAAAACAGGCCACTCGCCATCGCAAGCCGTTGCACAAGCCAAGAGCGTCGCTCAAGAGGCGGCATAAGACGGACGTGCTCAAGCGCCATACGACGACTTACCGCCAAGCCGGAAAGCACCATGTAAAGGAAGGCAAGAAGGCGCGTCTGGTTGCGCGCAAACCTGTGCGCACGAAGCATGTAAAGAAGGCTCCTGCCACTTTGCATGGCAAGGCAAAGTCAAACAGTAAAGCCCGGACAATTCACAAGAAGCCGTTGAAAACAGTAAAGAAAAAGCCTCTTACCCATAAACGTAGAAAATAAAACGTTGGGGTGGGCTTGCCAAAAGTGACGATTTTCATCAAAATTCACAGCTCGCCGGTGTAGCTCAGTTGGTAGAGCAGCTGACTTGTAATCAGAAGGTCGGGGGTTCGACTCCTCTCTCCGGCACCAATATCTATTCACGGGCCTTGCAGCGCTGCAAGGCCCGTTTGCTTTGGTGGGTTTTAGACAGAATATTAGACACTGCTGTCTAATATCGGCCTTGTTCCTCAATGCTGTGCTAGGCTCTCTAGCATGTGCGGCCGCTTCGCTATCTAC
Organism: Pseudogulbenkiania sp. NH8B; assembly: GCF_000283535.1. GTDB lineage: Bacteria > Pseudomonadota > Gammaproteobacteria > Burkholderiales > Chromobacteriaceae > Pseudogulbenkiania > Pseudogulbenkiania ferrooxidans. The sequence continues at coordinate 2,337,931 of NC_016002.1, read as the reverse complement.
ACCCCGTTTCGCCGGCTCGGGCAGCAGCTCGGGCTGGACTTCAATTTCCCTCCCCGCTACAACATCGCCCCTACGCAGAACATCCCGATCGTGCGGCTGGCGGTGGATGGTGGCTTTGAGGTGACCGAGGCGCACTGGGGGCTGATTCCCTTCTGGGCCAAGGATCGCAAGATCGGGTACAGCACCATCAACGCCCGGGTCGAGACCGTGGCGGAGAAACCGGCGTTCCGTGACGCTTTCAAGCATCGGCGCTGCATCATCCCGGCCAGCGGCTTGTACGAGTGGCAGGACGTCGGCGGCAAACAGAAGCAGCCCTGGTTCATTACCGACACCGAGGGAGATGGGCTGGGGTTTACCGGGCTGTGGGAGCGCTGGGCCGATCCGGCCTCCGGCGAGACACTCGAGAGCTGCACCATCATTGTTGGGCCGGCCAATGATCTGGTCCGGCCCATTCATGACCGCCTCGCCTGCATCCTTCCGCCCGAGCATTACCGCGACTGGCTGAACCCCGAAGCGCCGACCCCGTTTCTTCACACCCTCCTCACGCCCTGCCCCAGCGAGCGCTTGCGTATGTGGCCGGTATCGACCCGCGTCGGCAACCCGCGTCATGACGACCCGGATCTGGTCGAGCCTGTGCCAGGTGCATAACCCTCCTTCTCTTTATTGCTTTCTTTTCACCCAAGTTGTTCTAATGAACACGTCCCGTATGCCGACGCGTTAAGACAAGGCCGGTAACAATGGAAACAGTCAATCGGTTTTTGCTTGCTGATGGCATGAACTGAACTCGCCGCCGTTTTCTGTTTGTGCAGGCCAGAGATAAAGTATTGTGGTGCCATGTTTTTATTGAATGCTCTCATGGCGAGTGAATCGTTCATGACAAATCGTTTGGGGGCACGTCGTGTGGGCGACCATACTGCACTGTAATGGCGTGCCAATTGGAATTGGATTGGCATCTGGCGCAAGCAGCGTTGAAAACTCCACATAGAAAGGAGGTGCTCCGTGACGCTATCTCTGCGGTCCAGCTTTGAATCCAAGCTGCTCGCGGCACTCTCCACTGCCGTATTGGTCGTTATCGCACTCTCTCTGACTATTTGGAAGGTCGCCGATGATGCCACCCGCTCGGTTCAATGGGTCACCCACACCCATGAGTTGCTCAAGCAGCTTGCCCTCACTCGGGGTTATTCGCTGCAGATCGAATTAACCACACAGTCGTTCCGTCTCTATGGCGATGTCGCGAATCTCGCCGAACGTGACGATGCCATCGCAGCCCGAGAAAACGCGCTCGGGCAAATCCGGGGGCTGACCACCGACAACCCGCGTCAGAGGCAGCGCTGGGTAGCCTTGCGGAAAGTGCTCAATCAACGGCTGGCCATTGCGAGGCAGGTTGAGCTCCTGCTCAAGACGCAAGGCAAGGCGGCCGCCGACGCCTTCGTGGCCAAAGCGCCGTTACGGCAAACCCGGGTGCTCACCTACCGCCTGCTTGACGACATGGACCGGGAAGAGCGGCAATTGCTGAGGCAGCGAGAGTCCGCTTATGCGCATGCGCGCCAAACGCTGGTGGTAGCCAGCTCATTGGTTGGGGCGTTGCTCGTTTTCCTGCTTGCTTCCACCTATGTGTTGATACGCCGGCAATGGCATGCGACGGCAACGAGCCAGCGTGCCCTGGCTGACAGCGAGGAGAGTCTGAGTACGACGCTGGATTCGATCGGCGATGCCGTCCTGGCCACGGATATCGATGGTCGCATTAGCCGGATGAACCTGGTGGCCGAGCAGCTGACCGGTTGGCCGGCCTCGTTCGCCGTGGGCAGACCGGTGGAGGATGTGTTTCGCATCATCAACGAAGAGACCCATGAGCCAGCCGCGGATCCGGTTGCTGCAGTACTGGCAACGGGGAAAACCCAGGCGCTGGCCAAGCACACCTCGCTGATCGCACGAGATGGCAGCGAGTGTCCGATTGCCGACAGTGCGGCACCTATCCGGAATGCGGAGGGGGCATTGCATGGCGTTGTTCTGGTCTTCCGGGACGTCTCGGCCGAACGCCATGCCGAGCAGATTATCCGTGAGCAAAATATCCTGCTGGAGTCGCATGTGCGGGAGCGTACCGCTCAGTGGCATGACAGCCAGGATCACTTGCGCAATGTCATCAGCTCGGTACCTGCCCTGATCGCCTATGTGGATGCACAGCAGCGCTATGTCTATGTCAACGACCAATACCGGGAGCGCTTTGCTCCCGGGATGACTGATATCACCGGATGTGAAGTTAAAGCGATTCTCGGGGAAGCGCGCTATGCCATCGCCGAGCCCCTCATCGGCAAGGTTCTCAAGGGTGAGGCGCAGGGCTACGACTGGCAGCCTTTCCCCGAGGTGTGGCAGACCATTCGCTACCTGCCCAAGTACGATGCAGGCGGCCTGATTGTCGGCTATTACGTGCTAGGAACGGACATCACGGAGCGCAAGTTGGCCGAAGAAAGAATCCGGACGCTGAATGTCGAGTTGGAACAACGGGTGCACGAGCTTGAGCATGTCACGCGAGCCCTCCGGACGCTCAGCGCGGGCAATCACGCCATGCTGCGGGCCGATGAGGAGCGGACCTTGCTCGATGCCATGTGCCACGCCATTGTCGTCGATGGTGGCTATGACATGGCGGTGGTCTGGTATGGCGACAAGGAGGACCACACGCGGTTGCGGCCGATGGCCGAAGCGGGTTACCCCGGCGGCCTCGCGGCACTGGCGCAATTGCGTCTCGGCGGAGCTGGCGATGAACGTGGCCAGAGCGTGTCTCCTATGGCGATGCGCACAGGTAAAGTGCAATTGGTGCGCGATATGGGGAGCGATCCACATAGCCGGTGGCCGGGCGATCTATTAAACGGCACGACGGCAGGACTGGCCTGCCCTCTGCGCGTGGGAAACAGGGTGATCGGCGCCTTGACCATCTACGATGCCGAGGCAGACTCCTTTGGTGCTGACGAAATCGCGCTGCTCACCGAGTCGAGCGAAGATCTGGCGTTTGGCATTGCCACTTTGCGGAACCATGTTGAGCAGAAGCGCACCCAGGCGGCCATGCATCACTTGATGCGGCACGATCCGCTGACCGGGCTGCCCAATGCGCTGCAGTTCGAGGAGGCGCTTTCCGCCGCCCTCAGAACCAGCATACAAGCGGCGCAACCGCTTGCCACGCTGCAACTCAATATTGAGCGGCTCAGCGAGATCAATGATGCATTGGGCTTTGTCTACGGCGACCAGATCCTGTGTGATTTCGGTTTTCGACTACAGGGCTGCGTGCCTGCCACCGCCCTCGTGGCACGGATACGTGGCGACGAATTCGCGGTGCTCCTGCCCGGCAGCGACGCCCAGGCGGCATTGACTGCCGTCGAAGCCGTGGAACTTGAGTTGGCGCGCGCTTTTCCTGTGGCGGACATTGCTTTGGACGTTAGCGCGAAGACCGGCATTGCCCTGTTTCCAGAACATGGCACAACGGCACACGATCTGCTGCGCCGCATGGACAAGGCCGTCAATCAGGCCAAGAAGCGTGGCCTGAGCCACGTGGTGTTCGACCCTGGAGAGGCCCATGCTCAGGCTGACCGTCTGGTCATGATGGGCGAGTTGCGGCGGGCTATCGAAGGAGGAGAGCTGCGCGTATACCTGCAGCCCAAGGTCGAGTTTGCTACCGGCAGAGTCAGTGGCGCTGAAGCGCTGGTGCGTTGGCACCATTCGCGGCTTGGCCTGCTGGCACCCGCCATGTTCATTGGTTTGGCTGAGCATACCGGCCTGATTCGCCCGCTGACGGAGTGGGTCATTGGTGCCACGCTTGATTTGTTGCAAAGCTGGCATGCCCGAGGCTGCGCCGTTCCCATTGCCGTCAACCTGTCGGCACGCAGTCTGCATGATGAGAGTCTGTTGGACAAGATCCGCCTGTGGCAGGCTGCCCGTGGGATTGGACCTGGCTGGCTGGAGGTGGAAATCACCGAGAGTTCCGTCATGGAAGATCCCGAATTGGCGCTCGGTATTCTGCATAGCCTGCACGCTGGGGGCATTCCGCTCTATATCGACGATTTTGGCACCGGGTATTCTTCATTGAACTATTTGCAGAAGTTGCCGGTGGACTATATCAAGATCGACCAGTCATTCGTGGCGAACATGACCCGCAGCAAAGACTCGGCGATGATCGTGCGCTCCACCATCGATCTCGTGCGTGATCTGGGCCGCAAAACCGTGGCCGAAGGTATTGAAACCCTGGAGCACTGGGAGCAACTGTCCCGACTGGGATGCGACTACGCTCAGGGCTACTTCATCGCCAAGCCGATGCCGGCCGAAGCCTTCCAGGAGTGGGTGGAGAATTTCATCCCGCCCGTGCCATCGACTGAGTCCGCTTATTGAACGGCCCGTCCTCAGGGGGAGCATCCAAAGGTTCGGCCCCTCACGCCAAACCCGGCAGGAGCCGTGCCCCCTCCGTATCGGGCGGCGCTGTCGGATAGCGGCTCTCCCGGTATTTTCCCTGGCGACTGCGCCCTATTTGCCGCCGCCATGTCGTACACGTCGTCTTGTCGCTTTTTGATTCATCCTGTTGCCAGGATGGTCTGTCGTAGAGACCGCATTGTTACACCCAGCTAGCTTGCTTGAGGCCGCTGCCGGCCGGTTTGTTTGGTAGCGCGTGGACGATCGAGAAACGGTGTTTGCGGAGAGTGTTATTAAATAAATGGCATATTTGTTAACAAATATTTGCAATTTGCTTGAGGTGAGACTGCTCACTCCCCATTTATCATTGCGGCACCCACAAACAGGAGCCCACTGATGACATCGCACAAAGCCCTACCTCATCCTCGCGAAGTTCGTCTGAAGCGAGGGCTGAACCAGGTGCAATTTTGGAGCCTGATCGGCGTCACTCAATCTGGAGGGTCGCGCTACGAGTCGGGCCGAAACATGTCGCGCCCGGTGCGGGAACTGTTCCGCCTGGTACATATCGAGCAAGTTGACCTTGCCGTCATCAACCGTGAGGACATGGAGGTCATTGGTCTTCTCAAGACGCAATTTCCAGATTTGTACGAAAGTTTGAAGAAGGCGGTATCGGCGACATCATGTGAAGAGCAGTGATTTGTCGCGTTGGTTTTCAGGCGCTCTACAGCCTGGCCTGATAGCTGACATCTGAAGTCTTGGCTTGATGGAACGCCCCTTGCCCATGTTGGCAAGGCGAGGCATTACAAGCCGGGCAGGAATCGTGTGGAATCGGACTTTGGACTCGTGGCTGACGCCAGATTCCAGGTCAATAAAAAAGGCGGGAGAGTAAAACTTCCCGCCTGTTTCTTATGCTTGGCATAGCCTTGCCTGGCTCGCTTCTTTCGGTCTGTAAAGGTGGCACAGCGCTGCAGACGTTGTGCGAATTTGGCTACCGGGTTGGTGCGTGGTGGTTTGGCCATCGAGTTCCTTCCAGTTGAGTCGAGGGTGCTCTCTCGACAGACGAATGAGTAGACTGCACCACCGGTTTTCCGTTCCACGAGCGTGTCAATTTTTCGAACGGCGACGAGGCCGTCCCGGTGTTCGGGGTTGTCCACACCTGACGTGATGCATGGGCCGCTGAAACTTCATGCCCGGCTCGTCTTCACGCTGGTCTTTATCTGGGCAGACGGTGAGTGTCGCCACCCTCGAGAACGGTCGTGCGTCTCCATGTCCGCTGTTGCGGGGCGAGTGTTGAATAGCAATGTTCAGATATGTACTTCGCCCAATACCGAAGTATCGGGCCGGACCTTTGATGCCGAGAGGCCCGTCTGGTCTGGGTTTGAGCCAGCTATCGGCGGCGGTGCGCGACGGGTGCCATGTATCGGGCCTCGGTGGCGCGGGTGTTTTGCTGTTGACAGTCCCGGAAGCCCTCCTCTAGATTGGGCATCAAGCTATCGGGATGTGACAGGAGAGACCGCCATGTGGCGGCGCCGAAGGGGAATCGCCCCAGAAACTCTCAGGCAAAAGGACTGCCGCATCGACTAGCTCTCTGGAGAGTAGGCCCACGAGGCCTCGCCGAAGGAAAAGCGTTCCCGTCCGGGTCCGTAATCTCTCAGGCAAATGGACAGAGGGGGCATCAGGCTCACGCCGCCTGGAATGCCCCGCTAAAGTCCGGATGCCGATCCCCCGATCGTCCCCTGCTTTCGCCGTTGTACTCCAGGCTTGCGTTGGCCCGTTTCACTTCACGCAACCCTGTCAGGAGAGAGCAATGAGCGACATCAAATACACCGAATCCCACGAATGGCTGCGCCTTGAGGCGGACGGTAGCGCCACCGTTGGCGTCACCGACTACGCCCAGAACTTGCTGGGCGACCTGGTTTACGTGGCGCTGCCCCGTGAGGGCGACCGTTTCGCCCAGGGCGAGGAAGCAGCCACCATCGAATCGGTCAAGGCCGCCGGCGAGATCAAGATTCCGGTGGATGGCACCGTCGTGTCCGTCAACGACGCGCTGGCCGACGAGCCGAGCCTGGTGAACGAGGCGGCGGAGAGCGCGGGCTGGTTCTTCCGCATGCGTATCGACAACCCGGAGCAACTGGGCGGGCTGATGGATGCCGCCGGCTACCACGCCTACATCGGCGCATAAGGGGATTGGTCATGGCTACGTTTGATTCCCTCACGCAGCGCGAGCTGTTCGTGCGCCGCCACATCGGCCCGGATGCCGGCGAACAGGCCGAGATGTTGGCCGAACTGAAGGTCGGCTCGCTGGACGAGTTCATCCGGCAAGTGGTGCCGGCGGCGATCCGCCGTCACCAGCCGCTGGCCCTCGGTGCGGGCTGCACCGAAGCCGAGGCGTTGCAGAAGCTGGCCGATATCGCCAGCCGCAACAAGGTGTTCAAGTCGTTCATCGGCATGGGCTACCACGACACCCATACCCCGCCGGTGATCCAGCGCAACGTGCTGGAGAACCCGGCCTGGTACACCGCCTACACCCCGTACCAGCCGGAGATTTCGCAGGGCCGCCTGGAGGCGCTGCTCAACTTCCAGACCATGATCGCCGACCTCACCGGCATGGAGATCGCCAACGCATCGATGCTGGATGAAGGCACGGCGGCGGCCGAGGCGATGACCTTCTGCCAGCGCCTGGCCAAATCGAAGAGCCCGGTGTTTTTCGTGGCGGCCGACTGCCATCCGCAGACGGTCGACATCCTCCGCACCCGCGCCGAGCCGATCGGCATCGAGGTGGTGGTGGGCGACCCGCGCCGCGATCTGGCCGGTGTCGACTGCTTTGGCGTGCTGCTGCAGTACCCGGGCACGTTCGGCGATATCCACGACTACCAGGGCGTGATCGACGCGGCGCATGCCAAGGGCGCTCTGGCGGTGGTGGCCGCCGACTTGCTGGCGCTGACGCTGCTGACCCCGCCGGGCGAGTTCGGCGCCGACGTGGCGATCGGCACCACGCAGCGTTTTGGCGTGCCGCTCGGCTTCGGCGGCCCGCACGCCGGCTACCTGGCGACCCGCGACGCCTTCAAGCGCAGCATGCCGGGCCGCCTGGTCGGGGTGTCGGTCGACGCGCACGGCCGCCCTGCCCTGCGCCTGGCGATGCAGACGCGCGAACAGCATATCCGCCGCGAGAAGGCCACCAGCAACATCTGCACCGCGCAGGTGCTGCTGGCCAACATCGCCGGGCTGTACGCGGCCTACCACGGCCCGCAGGGGCTGAGTACCATCGCCCGGCGCGTGCACCGGCTGACCGTGACCCTGGCGGCCGGCTTGCGCCAGCTCGGCTACAGCGTGCCGACCGAGTACTGCTTCGACACGCTGACCGTCGACAGCGGCGCGCAGACCGCTGCGCTGCATGCCGGCGCCCGCTCCTACTCGATCAACCTGCGCGCCATCGACGCGCAGCGCCTCGGTATCGCGCTGGACGAGACCACCACGGCCGAGGACGTGACGACGCTGTGGGCGATCTTTGCCCAGGGTAAGCCGGTGCCGGATTTTGCCGCACTGGAGGCGGTCACGCCGGATGCGCTGCCGGGGCAACTCCAGCGCGGCAGCGCCTTCCTCACCCACCCGGTGTTCAACAGCCATCACTCGGAAACGCAGATGCTGCGCTACCTGCGCGCGCTGGCCGACAAGGACCTGGCGCTGGATCGCACCATGATCCCGCTGGGCAGTTGCACCATGAAGCTCAACGCCACCAGTGAGATGCTGCCGATCACCTGGCCCGAGTTCGCCAGGCTGCACCCGTTTGCGCCGGCCGAGCAGGCCGAGGGCTATCGTGCGCTGACGCAGGAGCTGGAGGCGATGCTGTGCGCGGTGACCGGCTACGACGCGGTGTCGCTGCAGCCGAATGCCGGTTCGCAGGGCGAATACGCGGGCTTGTTGGCGATTCGCGCCTATCACGCCAGCCGTGGCGAGGGGCAGCGCACCGTGTGCCTGATCCCCTCCTCGGCGCATGGCACCAACCCGGCCTCGGCGCAGATGGTCGGCATGCAGGTGGTGGTGATCAAGTGCGACGCCGCCGGCAACGTCGACGTCGAGGATCTGAAGGCGAAGGCGGTGCAGCACAGCCATGAGCTGGCCGCGATCATGATCACCTACCCGTCCACCCACGGCGTGTTCGAAGAGCGCGTGCGCGAGATTTGCGACGTGGTGCACGCGCACGGCGGCCAGGTCTACATCGACGGCGCCAACATGAACGCGCTGGTGGGCCTCGCCCAGCCGGGCAGCTTTGGTGGCGACGTGTCGCACCTGAACCTGCACAAGACCTTCTGCATTCCGCACGGCGGTGGCGGCCCGGGTGTCGGCCCGATCGGCGTCAAGGCGCATCTGGCGCCGTTCCTGCCCGGCCATCGCCAGGGCGGGCTCGCCGGCGGCGGCGCGGTGTCGGCGGCGCCGTTCGGCAGCGCCAGCATCCTGCCGATCACTTGGACCTACATCACGCTGATGGGGGCGGCAGGGCTGCAGCGCGCTACCGAACTGGCGATTCTGAATGCCAACTACATCGCCAGCCGCCTCGCGCCGCATTACCCGATCCTCTACACCGGGCCGAACGGGCGCGTGGCGCACGAGTGCATCGTCGACCTGCGCCCCCTGAAGGACGCCAGCGGCATCAGCGTGGACGACGTGGCCAAGCGTCTGATCGACTTCGGCTTCCACGCGCCGACCATGAGCTTCCCGGTGGCGGGCACGCTGATGATCGAGCCGACCGAGTCGGAGTCGAAGGCCGAGCTGGATCGCTTCATCGACGCGATGATCGCGATTCGTGGCGAGATCGCCGCGGTGGAAGCCGGCACGCTGGATGCGAACGACAACCCGCTCAAGCACGCGCCGCACACGGCGGCCGAGCTGGTGGGCGAATGGGAGCACGCCTATTCGCGCGAGCAGGCGGTGTATCCGCACGGTGTGGCGCGCTCGGCGCCGAACAAGTATTGGCCGCCGGTGAGCCGCGTCGACAACGTCCATGGTGACCGCAACCTGGTGTGCTCCTGCCCGCCGCTGTCGGACTACCCGAACTGACCCTGCCCGGCCGACGGTTGCCGCTTTGGCGGCAACCGCGCCAGAGGAGAATGTAGATGTATACCCAAGACATGCACATCGAAGGCTTCGACGACGAACTGTGGGCCGCGCTGGAGGCGGAACGCCAGCGCCAGGAAGACCACATCGAACTCATCGCCTCCGAAAACTACACCAGTCCGCGCGTGATGCAGGCGCAGGGCTCGGTGCTCACCAACAAGTACGCCGAAGGCTACCCGGGCAAGCGTTACTACGGCGGCTGCGAACACGTCGACGTGGTCGAGCAGCTCGCCATCGACCGCGCCAAGCAGCTGTTCGGCGCCGACTACGCTAACGTGCAGCCGCACTCCGGCAGCCAGGCCAACACCGCCGTCTACATGGCGCTCTTGGAACCGCACGACACCGTGCTGGGCATGAGCCTGGCGCACGGCGGCCACCTCACCCACGGTGCCAAGGTCAACTTCTCCGGCAAGCTCTACAACGCGGTGCAGTACGGCCTCAACCCGGACACCGGGCTGATCGACTACGACGAAGTGCAAAGGTTGGCCGAAGAACACAAGCCGAAGATGATCGTGGCCGGCTTCTCCGCCTACGCCCGCGTGCTGGATTTTGCCCGCTTCCGCGAGATTGCCGACAGCGTCGGCGCCTACCTGTTCGTCGACATGGCGCACGTCGCCGGCCTGGTCGCCGCCGGGCTGTACCCGAACCCGGTGCCGTTCGCCGACGTGGTCACCACCACCACCCACAAGACCCTGCGCGGCCCGCGCGGCGGCCTGATCCTGTGCAAGAGCAACCCGGAGCTGGAGAAGAAGTTCAGCTCGCTGGTGTTCCCCGGCATCCAGGGTGGCCCGCTGATGCACGTAATTGCGGCAAAAGCTGTCGCTTTTAGAGAGGCGCTGCTGCCGGAATTCGCAGACTATCAGCGACGGGTCATCGCCAACGCCCGCGCCATGGTCACGGTATTCCTGGAGCGCGGCTACGAAGTGGTGTCCGGCGGCACCGACGATCACCTGTTCCTGCTGTCGCTGATCAACAAGGGCATCACCGGCAAGGACGCCGACGCGGCGCTGGGCCGGGCGCACATCACGGTGAACAAGAACGCCGTGCCGAACGACCCGCAAAGCCCGTTCGTCACCAGCGGCATCCGCATCGGCTCGCCGGCGATCACCACGCGCGGCTTCACCGAGTACGAATCGGCACGCACCGCGACGCTGATCTGCGACGTGCTCGACCATCTCGGCGACGAGGAGGTGATCGCCGCGGTGCGCGCCCAGGTGGCGCAGTTGTGCGCCGCCTTTCCGGTGTACCGCCGGTAACGGAACGGAGGGTCCGGAGACCCTGCTTCGGCCAACGTCGGCGCTGTGCGCCGCTGGCTGAGCATGCCGTCCGGCGAGGCTGGCGGCATCCGGTGCCCCAACGAAGAAATCCGCACGCGGCGGCGAGGCCGCCGCGTGTTTGAGAATCAAGGAGCTCAGCATGAGCCACACTGAAACGCTTTCCCGCACCCCGCTCTACGCGTTGCACGTCGAGCTGGGCGCCAAGATGGTGCCGTTCGCCGGCTACGAGATGCCGGTGCAGTATCCGCTCGGCATCCTGAAGGAACATCAGCACACCCGTGCCGCCGCCGGGCTGTTCGACGTCTCGCACATGGGCCAGGTCAAGCTGATCGGCGCCGAGGCCGCCGCCGCGCTGGAAACGCTGGTGCCGATCGACGTGATCGACCTGCCGGTCGGCCTGCAGCGCTACGCCCTGTTCACGAACGACGACGGCGGGATTCTCGACGACCTGATGGTGGCCAACTTCGGCGGCGGTGTGCTCTACGTCGTGGTCAACGCCGCCTGCAAGGCGCAGGACATCGCCCACCTGAAGAGCAAGATCGGCCACCGCTGCGAGGTGGTGGAATTGAACGACCGGGCCCTGCTGGCGCTGCAGGGCCCGGCCGCGGCCACCGTGCTGGCGCGCCACGCGCCGGCGGTGGCGGAGCTTACCTTCATGCACTGCACCCGGGTCGAACTGGCCGGCGTGGAATGCTACGTGAGCCGTTCGGGTTACACCGGCGAAGACGGCTACGAGATCTCGGTGCCGGCCGACCACGCCGAAGCCCTGGCGCGCCTGTTGCTGGCCGAGCCGGAAGTGCAGGCGATCGGCCTGGGCGCGCGCGACTCGCTGCGGCTGGAGGCAGGCCTGTGCCTGTACGGCCACGACATCGACACGAGCACCAGCCCGATCGAAGGCAGCCTGCTGTGGGCGATCTCGAAGGCGCGCCGTCCCGGCGGCGAACGCGCCGGCGGTTATCCCGGCGCCGCCGTGGTGGCGCGGCACATCGCCGAGGGCGTCCAGCGCAAGCGCGTCGGCCTGCTGGTGAAGGACAAGGTGCCGGTGCGCGAAGGCGCCGAGCTCGTCGACGCCGACGGCCACACCATTGGCAAGGTCACCAGCGGCGGCTTCGGCCCGACCCTGGGCGCCCCGCTGGCGATGGGCTACGTCGGCAGCGCGCACGCCACACTGGGCACGCCGCTGTTCGCCATGGTGCGTGGCAAGCCGGTGGCGGTGGAGGTGGCGAAGACGCCGTTCGTGCCGCAACGCTACTACCGGAGCTGAGCCGTGAACGCCCTCGTCCCGAACAAGGCCCCGCTGGCGGCGGGGACCAAACTCTCCGCCACGGAGAAAATGGCGCGCATTCCGGTCAAGGTGGTGGCGACCGAGCCGGGCCAGATGCAGCGCAAGCCGGCGTGGATTCGCGCCGCCTTTCCCGGCTCGCGCGAGGTGGTCGAACTGAAAAAGGTGCTGCGCGAGCAGAAACTGCACACCGTGTGCGAGGAAGCGAGCTGCCCCAACCTCGGCGAATGCTTCAGCCACGGCACCGCCACCTTCATGATCATGGGGGACATCTGCACCCGCCGCTGCCCGTTCTGCGACGTGGGCCACGGCCGCCCCAACCCGCTCGACGCCGCCGAACCGCAAAGGTTGGCCGAAACCATCGTGGCGATGCGGCTCAAGTACGTGGTGATCACCTCGGTCGACCGCGACGACCTGCGCGACGGCGGCGCCGCGCACATCGCCGCCTGCATCCGCGAGGCGCGCCGGCTCAACCCCGCGCTCAAGATCGAAACGCTGGTGCCGGACTTCCGCGGCCGCCTGGGCATCGCGCTGGACGCCCTGGAGGCGACGCCGCCCGACGTGTTCAACCACAACCTGGAGACGGTGCCCCGGCTCTACCGCGAGGCACGTCCCGGCGCCGACTACCTGCACTCGCTCAAGCTGCTGCAGGAGTTCCACTACGCGGTTCCCGACGTGCCGACCAAATCCGGGCTGATGCTGGGGCTGGGCGAGACGCGGGAGGAAGTGGAACAGGTGATGCGCGATCTGCGCGCGCATGACGTCGAGATGCTGACGCTGGGCCAGTACCTGCAGCCGACGCGTCACCATCTGCCGGTCCAGCGCTTCGTCACGCCGGCTGAATTCGCCGAGCTGCGCGAGCTGGGGCTGGCGTTGGGCTTCGGCCAGGTGGCTTCCGGGCCGATGGTGCGTTCTTCCTACCATGCCGATCTGCAGGCCAGGGGCGATATCGTGGCTTGATTGTGTCAACCGGCGCCCGGCCTGGGCCGGGTGCCGTCGCCTCGCCTGCCGTGGCGACCCACACCGTCACGACACCCCGTATTTTGATAAGGAGCGTTGCATGTCCATACCCTTCAGTCTCGAGCTCTACCCGCCCACCTCGCCGCAGAGCGCGCGGCAACTGGAGCGGGCGCTGCCTCGTCTGGCGGCGCTCGGCCCGGAGTATTTCTCGGTCACCTACGGGGCCGGCGGCTGCACGCGTGAACGGACGCTGGACCTGGTCGGGCAGCTGCACGAGGCCGGCCACACCGTGGCGCCGCACCTGTCGGGCGTGGGGGCGGAGCGTGCCGAAGTGGCGGCGCTGTGCGCGCATTACCGCCGCCTCGGCGTGCGGCGCCTGTTCGCCCTGCGCGGCGATACCCCGTCCGGCATGGGCAGCCGTGGCGACTTCGCCTACGCCAGCGACCTGGTGCGCTTTATCCGCGAACACAGCGGGGACGACTTCCGTATCGAGGTGGCGGCCTATCCCGAGGTCCATCCGCAAGCCAAGAGCCCGGCCGCCGACCTGGCCGCACTCCGGGTCAAGCAGGAGGCCGGCGCCAACGCGGCGGTCACCCAGTATTTTTTCAATACCGATGCCTTCCTGTATCTGCGCGACAGCTGCCACGCCGCCGGCATCACCCTGCCGCTGGTGCCCGGGGTGCTGCCGCTGACCCGTTTCCGCAGCACCGCGCAACGGGCCGAGGCGCGCGGCATCGAGATGCCGCGCTGGATCTACCGCAAGATGGAGAGCCTGGCCGACGACACCGCGGCCGTGCGTGCCTTCGGGCTCGATGTCACCGCCCGGCAATGCGAGCGGCTGGTCGCCGAGGGCGTGCCCGCCCTGCACTTCTTCAGTCTCAACCAGATCGATGCCATCGAGGCCCTGCATGCCCGGCTGGGTCTGGCCGGCTCGGCCGGGACGACCGCCGCACCGCCGAATTGAATTCCTTAACCGCCGGCGCGTGCGTAATACCTTGCTGTCCGGCCCTTTCAATTGACTGCCTTGTTTGGACCCGTGTGAACCATGAAGCCCATCCGTAGCCTCCTGATCGCCAACCGCAGCGAGATCGCCATCCGCGTCATGCGCGCCGCCAGCGAGATGAACATCCGCACCGTCGCCATCTACGCCGACGAGGACAAGCTCGCCCTGCACCGCTTCAAGGCCGACGAGGCCTACCGCGTCGGCGCCGGCCAGAAGCCCATCGCCGCCTACCTCGACATCTCCGACATCATCCGCATCGCCAAGGAAGCCGGCGTCGATGCCATCCACCCGGGCTACGGCTTTCTGTCCGAGAACCCCGAGTTCGCCGAGGCCTGCGCCGCGGCGGGCATTGCCTTCATCGGGCCGCAGCCCGAGGTGATGCGCCAGCTCGGCAACAAGGTCTCCGCACGTACCCTCGCTGAGCAAGCCGGGGTGCCGGTGGTGCCGGCGACCGGGGCGTTGCCGTACGAGTTGGCCGAAGCCCAGCGCATGGCCGCGGCGGTCGGTTACCCGCTGATGCTCAAGGCGAGCTGGGGTGGCGGCGGGCGCGGCATGCGCGTGGTGGAGAACGAGGGCGAGCTGGCCGGGGCGATGGAGGTGGCGCGGCGCGAGGCCAAGTCGGCGTTCGGCAACGACGAGGTCTACCTCGAGAAGCTGGTGCGCCGCGCCCACCACGTCGAGGTGCAGATCCTCGGCGACACGCATGGCAACCTCGTGCACCTGTTCGAGCGCGACTGCTCGGTGCAGCGCCGCAACCAGAAGGTGGTGGAACGGGCGCCGGCGCCGTATTTGAACGCATCCCAACGCGCCGACTTGTGCGAGGCGGCCTTGAAGCTGGCGCGCGCGGTCGGCTACACCCACGCCGGCACGGTCGAGTTCCTGATGGACGCCGACACCGGGGCGTTCTACTTCATCGAGGTCAACCCGCGCATCCAGGTCGAGCACACCGTCACCGAGGCGATTACCGGCGTCGACATCGTCAAGGCGCAGATCCGCATTACCGAAGGCGCCAAGATCGGCGACGCGGACAGCTTCGTGCCGGCGCAGCCGGATATCCGCCTGCTCGGCCACGCGCTGCAGTGCCGCGTCACCACCGAGGACCCGGAGAACAATTTCACCCCGGACTACGGCCGCATCACCGCCTACCGCAGCGCCGCCGGCTTCGGCGTGCGTCTGGACGGCGGCACCGCCTACACCGGCGCGGTGATCACGCCCTACTACGACTCCTTGCTGGTCAAGGTCACCGCCTGGGGCCACACCCCCAGCGAGGCCAACGCGCGCATGGACCGCGCGCTGCGCGAGTTCCGCATCCGTGGGGTGTCGAGCAACCTGGCCTTCCTCGAGAACGTGATCGCCCACCCGCTGTTCACCTCGGGGAAGTGCACCACGCGCTTCATCGACAGCACCCCCGAACTGTTCCAGTTCACCCCGCGCCGCGACCGCGCCACCAAGCTGCTGGAGTTCCTCGGCGACGTCACCGTCAACGGCAACGCGGAGATGAAGGGGCGCTCGGCACCATCCCCGATGCCAGGACCGGCACGGCTGCCGGACTGCCATCTGGGTGAGGCGCCGCCGAAGGGTACCCGCGATCGTCTGCGCGACCTCGGCGCCGAGCGTTTCGCGCAGTGGATGCGCGAGCAAAAGCAGGTGCTGATCACCGACACCACGATGCGCGACGCGCACCAGTCGCTGTTCGCCACGCGCATGAGAACCGCCGACATGCTGGCGGTGGCACCGCACTACGCGCGCCTCGCCTCCGGCCTGTTCTCGCTCGAATGCTGGGGCGGCGCGACCTTCGACGTGTCGATGCGCTTCCTCAAGGAAGACCCGTGGCAGCGTCTGGCCGAGCTGCGGTCCGCCATCCCCAACGTGCTGTTCCAGATGCTGCTGCGCGCCTCCAACGCGGTCGGCTACACCAACTACCCGGACAACGTGGTGCGCCACTTCATCGCCCAGGCGGCCGAGGGCGGCATTGACCTGTTCCGCGTGTTCGACTCGCTCAACGCCGTCGACAACATGCGCGTGGCCATCGACGCGGTGCGCGACACCGGGATGCTGTGCGAGGCGGCGATCTGTTACACCGGGGATATTTACGACGCGAGCCGGCGTTACGACCTCAAGTACTACGTGGCGATGGCGAAGGAACTCGAACAGGCCGGGGCCCACATCCTGGCGATCAAGGACATGGCCGGCATCTGTACGCCGCGCGCCGTCACCGCGCTGGTGAAGGCCTTGAAGGAAGAAACCGGCCTGCCGCTCCACTTCCACACCCACGACACCTCGGGCATCGCCGCCGCCAGCGTGCTGGCCGCGGTGGAAGCCGGCGTCGACGCCGTGGATGCGGCGATGGACGCGATGAGCGGCCTCACCTCGCAGCCCAACCTCGGCTCCATTGTCGCGGCGCTGGCCGGCAGCGAGCGTGACCCGGGGCTGGACCGGAAGAACCTGCAGCAGCTCTCCACCTACTGGGAAGGCGTGCGCCAGGTCTACGCCCCGTTCGAGGCCGACATGCGCGCCGGCACCTCGGCGGTGTACCGTCACGAAATGCCCGGCGGTCAGGTCACCAACCTGCGCGAGCAGGCGCGCTCGCTCGGCATCGAGGCGCGCTGGCCCGAAGTAGCGGAGGCCTATGCGCAAGTGAATCGGCTGTTCGGCGACATCGTCAAGGTGACGCCGACCTCCAAGGTGGTGGGCGACATGGCGCTGTTCATGGTGTCCAACGGCCTCGCCCCGCAAGACGTGCTCGACCCGAACAAAGCGATCGACTTCCCCGAGTCGGTGGTGTCCCTGTTCAAGGGCGAGCTCGGCACGCCGGCGCACGGCTTCCCGGCCGAGCTGCAGCGCAAGGTGCTCAAGGGGCTGTCGCCGCTGGTCGGCCGGCCCGGCGAGACCATGGAGCCGGTGGACCTCGCCGCCGAGCAGGCCAGGGTCGAGCAGCAGGTGGGCCGCGCGCTCAGCCAGCCGGAACTGGCCTCGCACCTGATGTACCCGAAAGTGTTCCGCGACTTCGCCGAGCACCAGGCGCGCTACGGCGACGTCTCCGCCGTGCCGAGCACCGCGTTCTTCTACGGTCTGCGGGAGGGCGAGGAAGTCAGCATCGAGCTGGAACGCGGCAAGACGCTGGTGATCCAGCTCCTGGGCCGCGCCGACACCGGCGACGGCCACAGCAAGCTGTTCTTCGAGCTCAACGGCCAGCCGCGCCTGATCAAGGTGGCGCAGGACGGCGTGCAGGCGGCGCACAGCCACCCGCAGGCCGACCCGGACAACCCGCACCACGTCGGCGCGCCGATGCCGGGCATGGTGAGCACGGTGGCGGTCAAGCCGGGCCAGGCGGTGGCCAAGGGCGACACGCTCTTGACGCTGGAGGCGATGAAGATGGAAGTGGCGGTGAAGGCCGAGCGCGACGGGGTGATCCGCGAGGTGCTGGTGAGTTCGGGCAAGCGGATCGACAACAAGGATTTGTTAGCTGTGTTTGCGTAGTGACCAAGTGGGAGTGTGTGCCCCTTTACCCCGCTTCTCTTCGGAGAGGCGGGGTTTTTTTATGACGAGCTATTCCGCTGCGGTTGCGCGCCGGCAAGAACCTGGCTGTCTCATGAGTTGGCGGCATACGGCCATTTGAAGTACGCCCCGTTGGGCTCGCTCAATGGTCTGGCCTCATCGCCCTGGTGGACTTCTGGTCCGAAGGCTTGTCTTAAAGCAAGAAACCCGTTCGATACCATGGGTAATGCTGCAGGTCGCGTCTCGGCCGGGTATCATCCCCGGTTTGACTTACCAATTCTTTCCAGCGTCATGAGCGATAGCTTCAAACCGTACGAGTCGGCCATTACCGCGATTGCCAGCCAGATTCCCGGCGCGCCCCTGCGCGAGGCGATCCTGACCCGGCTGTTCTTGCATGTCAGTGGTGAATTGAGCGACTTCTTCGACGCCCGGCTCAAGGAGTACGGGCTCAACTACACCACCTGGACGTCGCTGGTGGTGCTCTACAGCAGCCCGCAGCACCGCTTGCTGCCGTCGGAGCTGAGCGTGTTCATCAACACCTCGCGCACGCATTGCACGCGCATTGCCGACGAACTGGTCGACAAGGGCTGGGTCGAGCGCGTGGCGAGCGAGGCCGACCGGCGCCAGACCTATTTGCAGCTGACCGCTGCCGGCGTCGCCTTCGTCGAACAGCTGCAGCCGCAACGGCGCGAACAGTACCGGCAGCTGTGGTCGTCGTTTTCGCCGGAAGAGCAAAACCAGCTGGACGCCTTGCTGCGCAAGATGCTGGCGCTGCTGGAAAGCTGAGCTGCCCGACGGGACTGAAAGCTCCGGCGCCAACGCGTCCGGCATGCCGCGTGGACGGGTGGAGCGACGCGCCTGGAGCCGGCTTCGCATGGATGCGGGTGCCTGGTGTGGGGCTCTCGCATGGGGACCTTCGTTCGTCTCGGCCTATTCCCTCCCCTGATTTGGCCTTATAATGACATAGGTTATTATCACTAAAGTTATTCAAGGCGATCCGTCCCCGATCGCCAGTTAGTCCGGAATACCCATGTCTCAGGCCAGCCCCCACTCCACCGCGCCCGATCCCGGGGCGCATCGTGGTTTCATCACCCTCGCCATCATGCTGGCGACCATCATGCAGACGCTCGACAGCACCATCGCTAACGTGGCCCTGCCGCACATGGCGGGCAACCTGTCGGCCTCGCAGGACCAGATCTCGTGGGTGCTGACCTCGTATATCGTCGCCGCCGCCATCGCCACCCCGCTGACCGGCTGGCTGACCGGGCGCTTTGGTCGCAAGCGGGTGTTTCTGGTCGCGGTGGTGGGTTTCACGGTGGCGTCGATGTTGTGCGGGCTGTCTGAATCTCTGGCGCAGATCGTGCTGGCGCGGCTGCTGCAAGGCTTGTTCGGGGCGGCGCTGGTGCCGCTGTCGCAGGCGGTGATGCTGGATTCCAACCCGCCGGAAAAACATGCCCAGGCGATGGCGGTGTGGGGCATGGGGGTGATGATCGGGCCGATCCTGGGGCCGACGCTCGGGGGCTGGCTGACCGACAACCTGACGTGGCGCTGGGTGTTTTTCATCAACCTGCCGGTCGGAATGCTCTCGTTCTACGGCATCAAGGCCTATATCCGCGAAACCGAGACCGACCGCAAGCTCGGCTTCGATTTTTACGGCTTCCTGACGCTGAGCCTGGCCATCGGCCTGTTCCAGATGCTGCTCGACCGCGGCGAACAGCTCGACTGGTTCAGCTCCACCGAAATCGTGCTGGAAGCGGTGGGCGCCTTGGTCAGCCTGACCTTTTTCGTGGTGCTCACGGCGACCGCGCAGGGGGCGTCGTTCTTCAACGTCAACCTGCTGAAAGATCGCAACTTCGTGACCGGGCTGGGGTTTTACTTCCTGGTTGGGCTGCTGTTGTACGCTACCCGTGCCTTGCTGCCGCCCTTGCTGCAGACCTTGATGGGCTATCCGGTGGTCACCACCGGCCTTGTGACCGGGCCAAGCGGTATCGGCACCATGCTGGCAATGCTGCTGGCCGGCCGGCTGACCAGCAAGGTCGATCCGCGCGCGCTGATCGCGCTGGGCTTCAGCCTGACCGCCCTGTCGCTGTGGCAGATGTCGGGCTACACCCTCGACATGAGCGAAGGCGGGATCGTCTGGCCCGGTTTCATCCAGGGCATGGGGGTGGGTTTCGTGTCGGTGCCGTTGACCACGGTGACGTTCTCCACCCTGGAGCGCCGCTATCGCTCGGACGGCACGTCGATCTTCAGCTTGTTCCGCAATATTGGCAGCAGTATCGGCATTTCGCTGATGCAGACCCTGCTCACGCGCAATAGCGCCATCTACCATGCCAGGTTGGCCGAACTCGTCACCAGCGCCAGCCCGGCGATCCGCGCCGGTCTGCCGGCCCTGCTCGACCCGGCCAGCCCGGCCGGCCTTGCCGCGCTCAACAACGAAGTGACCCGCCAGGCCAGCTTCCTGGCCTATCTCACCGACTTTCGCATCATGATGGTGGCCACCTTGCTGGCCCTGCCCTTCCTGCTGCTGATGCGCAAGAACGGGAATGCGCCCCCTGCCGAGATCGACGCCCGGGTGCTGGAATAATCGCCGCTTGATCAGTCCGGATCGCCGCCCTGCCGAGCCGGCGCCTGCCCGGCCAGCAGGGCGAACAGTTCCTCGATGAAACCGCGCTGCCCCGGCAAAATGCGTTGCAGTGCCTCGTCGAAGCCGAACCATGCCGCGCGGTCGACCTCCGGCACCTCCAGCCAGCGGCCCGACCCTCTCGGCCATTCCAGCCGGCAAGTGTTGGACACCAGCGTTGACTCATCCCAATCGCCTTCCGTGGCCCAGACGTCGATCACCTTGCCGCTGGGCTGCCGGCGCGGCGTCAACGGTAGTAACACGCCGGTCGGCCGATAGCCGGTTTCCTCGGCGCACTCGCGCAGCGCCGCCTGCAGCGGGTCCTCCCCTTTCTCGTACTCTCCCTTGGCGATGGACCAACTGCCGAGGTCCTTGTGGGCCCAGAACGGGCCGCCGGGATGCACCAGCAGCACCTCGTAGTGCTGGTCGTGTTGGCGGTACGGCAGGATGCCGGCGCTGGTCTTGGGCATGGGTCTCGCTCTCCGAGGCGACGGCGCTTCCCCCTCGCTGGCGCCATGCGGGGCTGGCTTTATGGTTTCTGCATACTACAACAGAGCATAAGCAGCACACGGTAGTGAGCGATGGGGCCTGCGGAGGCTCTACGCGGTCATGTCGATGAAAGGTTGGCCGAAGCCTGGGTTGGCAAGGGCAAGATTGGCCATTTTGTACTAAAAAGAGTCAAACGACAGACCGAATCCGCTTGGTCTCACGCTTCATTTTGGTATGACCCGATGGCAAAGACGATTCGCCGGCCGCTTGGTTGCATCGCATGACCAAGACAACGGCAGCCATCTATTCCACCTTGTCGTACACGCACTAAGGGAGACTTTATGCAAGTCACCAGAAGGCAATTCTTCAAGCTGAGCGCGGGAGGATTGGCCACCTCGACCCTCGCGATGCTCGGCATGTTGCCGCAGAACGCGCTGGCGGATGTCCGAAGTTACAAGCTGCTGCGTGCCACGGAAACCCGCAATACCTGTCCGTACTGCTCGGTTGGCTGCGGCGTCCTGATGTACAGCCTAGGCGACGGCGCCAAGAACGCCAAATCCACCATTTTCCATATCGAAGGCGACCCGGACCACCCGGTCAACCGCGGCGCGCTCTGCCCGAAGGGGGCCGGCCTGGTCGACTTCGTGCATAGCGAAAACCGCCTCAAGCACCCGGAAGTGCGCGAGCCCGGCGCCAAGGAATGGAAACGGATTTCGTGGGAAGAAGCGTTCGAACGCATCGCGCGCCATATGAAGCAGGACCGCGATGCCCACTTCGTCGAGAAGAATGTCGACGGCGTCACGGTCAACCGCTGGCTGACCACCGGCATGCTGTGTGCCTCGGCCTCGAGTAACGAAACCGGCTGGCTCTCGCAGAAATTCGTGCGCAGCCTGGGGATGCTGGCAGTCGACAACCAAGCGCGTGTCTGACACGGACCGACGGTGGCAAGTCTTGCCCCAACATTCGGTCGCGGTGCCATGACCAATCACTGGGTCGACATCAAGAACGCCAATATCATCGTGGTGATGGGCGGCAATTCCGCCGAGGCTCACCCGGTCGGCTTCCGCTGGGTGATCGAAGCCAAGACCCGCAACAAGGCGAAGCTGATCGTCATCGATCCGCGCTTCACCCGCACGGCATCGGTGGCCGACCACTACGCGCCGATCCGCACTGGTACGGACATCACCTTCCTCTCTGGCGTGATCCGCTACCTGCTGGAAACCGGCAAGTACAACAAGGAGTACACCCTCGCCTACACCAATGCCGCGCTGCTGGTGAACCCGGACTTCCAGTTCTCTGAGGGATTGTTCAGCGGCTACGACGAGGCCACGCGCAAGTACGACAAGGCGACCTGGAGCTATCAGCTCGACGAGAAGGGCTTTGCCCGGCGCGACGATACGCTGCAGGACCCGCGCTGCGTGCTGAACCTGCTGAAGGCGCACGTGGCGCGCTATACGCCGGAGATGGTCGAGCGCATCTGCGGCACGCCCAAGGAAACCTTCCTGATGGTGTGCGAGCACCTGGCCGGCACCGCCGCGCCGGATCGCACCACGTCGTTCCTCTACGCCCTGGGCTGGACCCAGCATTCGATCGGCTCGCAGAACATCCGCACCATGGCGATGGTGCAGCTGCTGCTCGGCAACATGGGCATGGCCGGTGGCGGCGTCAATGCACTGCGTGGTCACTCCAACATCCAGGGCCTGACCGATATCGGCCTGCTCTCGACCAGCCTCCCCGGCTACCTGACGCTTCCGTCGGAAAAAGAGGCGGACCTAGCGGCGCATCTGGCCAAGAACACCAGCAAGCCGCTGGCCGACGGGCAGATGAACTACTGGCAGAACTACCCCAAGTTCTTCGTTAGCTTGATGAAGTCGTTCTGGGGCGACAACGCCAGCAGCGGCAACAACTGGGGCTACGACTGGCTGCCCAAGTGGGACAAGGGTTACGACGTGCTGCAGTACTTCGAGATGATGAACCAGGGCAAGGTCAACGGCTACATCTGCCAGGGCTTCAACCCGGTGGCCTCGTTCCCCAACAAGAACAAGATCGTGGCCTCGCTGTCGCGGCTCAAGTTCCTGGTGATCATCGACCCTCTGGTGACCGACACCTCCACCTTCTGGAAGAACCACGGCGAGCAGAACGACGTGAAGACGGAACAGATTCAGACCGAAGTGTTCCGCCTGCCCACCACCTGCTTTGCCGAGGAGGATGGTGCCATCATCAACTCCGGGCGTTGGCTGCAATGGCACTGGAAAGGGGCCGATGCCCCTGGTGAGGCGATCGCCGACGTCGAGATACTGGCCGGCATCTTCGCCAAGCTCAAAGCTCTGTACGCGAAGGAAGGCGGCGCCTACCCCGAGCCGATCATGAAGCTGGCGTGGGCCTACGCCAACCCGATGGCGCCCAAGCCGGAAGAGCTGGCCAAGGAAATGAACGGCAAAGCGCTGGCCGACCTCCCCGATCCGAAGGAACCCGGCAAGTTCCTGGCCAGGAAGGGCGAACTGCTGCCCGGCTTTGCCCTGCTGCAGGCGGACGGCTCCACCTCGAGCGGCTGCTGGATTTTCACCGGCAGCTGGACCCAGGCCGGCAACCAGATGGCGCGGCGCGACAACACCGATACCGGCTTTGGCAATACCCCGGCCTGGGCCTGGGCGTGGCCGGCCAACCGCCGCATCCTGTACAACCGCGCCTCGGCCCGGCCGGACGGCACGCCGTGGGACCCCGCGCGGCAGCTCATCAAGTGGAACGGCGAGAAATGGATCGGCATTGACGTGCCGGACTATAAGCTCGACGAGCCGCCGGGCAGTGCCATGGCGCCGTTCATCATGCAGGCCGAAGGCCTGGGGCGGCTGTTCGCGCTCGACAAGATGGCGGAAGGTCCGTTCCCTGAGCACTACGAACCGTTCGAGAGCCCAATCGGCACCAACCCGCTGCACCCGAAGGTGGTGTCGAATCCGGCGGCGCGCGTGTTCAAGGGCGATCTGGCCGACATGGGCAAGGCCGATGCCTTCCCCTACGCCGCCACCACCTACCGGCTGACCGAACACTTCCACTACTGGACCAAAAACGTGCGGCTCAACGCCATCTTGCAGCCGGAACAGTTCGTGGAAATCGGTGAGGCGCTGGCCAAGGAGAAAGGTATCAACCACGGCGACATGGTCAAAGTGTCGTCCAAGCGAGGCTACATCAAGGCCAAGGCGGTGGTGACCAAGCGCATCAAGCCGCTCACGGTGGACGGCAAGACGGTGCACCACGTGGGGATTCCGATCCACTGGGGCTACGAGGGCGTGGCGAAGAAAGGCTTCATCGCCAATACCCTCACGCCGTTCGTCGGTGACGCCAATACCCAGACGCCGGAGTTCAAGTCCTTTCTTGTCAACGTGGAAAAGCTTTAAGGAGCAGACATGGCACTGCAATCGCAAGATATCCTGCGCCGGTCGGCTTCCCCTACCCAGCCCCCGGTGGCCAGGGAGCACAAGATCGAGGTCGCCAAGCTGATCGACGTTACCACCTGCATCGGCTGCAAGGCCTGCCAGGTGGCGTGTGCGGAATGGAACGACCTGCGCGACGAGATCGGCAGCAACGTCGGCGTCTACGACAACCCGGCCGATCTGTCGGCGCAGACCTGGACCGTGATGCGCTACAACGAGGTGGAGGAAAACGGCAAGCTCGAATGGCTGATCCGCAAGGACGGCTGCATGCACTGCGCCGATCCGGGCTGCTTGAAGGCGTGCCCGTCGCCGGGTGCGATCATCCAGTACGCCAACGGCATCGTCGACTTCCAGTCGGAGCACTGCATCGGCTGCGGCTATTGCATCTCCGGCTGCCCGTTCGACGTGCCGCGCCTCAGCCAGAAAGACAACAAGGTCTACAAGTGCACCTTGTGCTCCGACCGCGTCATGGTGGGCCAGGAGCCCGCCTGCGTGAAAACGTGCCCGACCGGCGCGATCCGCTTCGGCAGCAAGGAAGACATGACCGCCTTTGCGGGCGAGCGCGTCGAGGACCTGAAGACGCGCGGCTTCCCGAACGCCGGCCTGTACGACCCGGCCGGCGTGGGCGGCACGCACGTGATGTACGTGCTGCACCATGCCGACAGGCCCGGCCTCTACTCCGGCCTGCGCAAGAACCCCACCATCAGCCCCGTGGTCAAGCTGTGGAAAGGCCTGCTCAAGCCGCTGGCCACGATCGGCTTCGCCGCCGCCGGCCTGTTCGGGTTCCTGCACTACATCGGGGTCGGGCCGAACCGGCCGGATGACGACGATGGGGAGGATCAAGCATGAGCCGCGAAAAGCTGATCGTGCGCTACAACGCCGCGGAGCGGATCAACCACTGGCTCGTGGCGCTGTGCTTCGTGCTGCTGGCGTTGTCGGGACTGGCCTTGTTCTACCCCGCCTTCTTCTGGCTCACCGGCATCTTCGGCACGCCGCAACTGGCGCGCATCATCCACCCGTTCGTCGGGGTGCTGATGTTCGTGGGGTTTTTGAGGCAGTTTTTCCGTTACTGGCACCATAACCTGATCAACGCCGAGGACATCAAATGGATGAAATCGGTGGGCAGCGTACTGCAGGGTCACGAGGTGGGCGACATTGGCAAGTACAACGGCGGGCAGAAAGGCCTGTTCTGGCTGATGTGCGTGTGCCTGCTGGCCCTGCTGGCGTCGGGCATCGTGATCTGGCGGCCGTACTTCTCGCCGTCGTTCCCGATCCCGCTGATCCGGGTGGCGCTGTTGACGCATGCGGTGGCCGCGGTGCTACTTATCGCCGGCATCATCGTCCACATCTACGCGGCGATCTGGGTGAAGGGAACGATCCGGGCCATGGTCGAGGGGGTAGTGACCTACGGCTGGGCCAAGAAACATCATCCGCGCTGGTTCCGCGAAATGACCGGCCAATCGGGCGCAAAGGAGCCTAGGTGAATATTCGTATCGTACCGATCGACAGGCTGGAAGCCGGTGTCGAGCCCAGTCCAGCACCAAGCTGGCTGCAGCCCCACCCGGCCACGCTGTACGCGGCCAGGGCGGCCAGGCTGCGGGCGTTGTCGGCCAACCACCCGATGGCCGACTACCTGGGCTTCGCGGCCGATCTGGTGGCGGCCCAGGCGCGGCGGTTGGCCGAGCGGCCGCTGACGCCGCCCGAGGAACTGGCCGGGTTGGTGCAGCGCTGCGCCGAGCACGGCATGCCGCCACTGGCCCCGGCCGGGTGGCGGGGCCGCCTGCCGTGGCAGGACGACCTCGACGCGCTACTGGCCACCATCGCCAGCCGGCCCTTGGCGGAAGCCTTGCAGGCGGCCGTGAACCGGCTTGCCCAGGCCAGTCGCAGCGAACGCGAGGCCTGGGCGAGCGCGCTGCTGTCAGGCGACAGCGCGGCGGGCGGCGTGGCCGTTGCGCCCTTCCTGTGGGCGGCGCTGTCGCTCAACTGGAGCCAGCTTGCCGCGGCGATCGATGGCCGGCTGCAGGCCGATCCCGGCGCCGACCGCAGCGTGTGTCCGGTCTGCGCCGCGCCGCCG
Source organism: Pseudogulbenkiania sp. NH8B (assembly GCF_000283535.1). Lineage (GTDB taxonomy): Bacteria > Pseudomonadota > Gammaproteobacteria > Burkholderiales > Chromobacteriaceae > Pseudogulbenkiania > Pseudogulbenkiania ferrooxidans. Next base: position 2,311,787 of record NC_016002.1, on the reverse strand, counting down.
GTGGCGAGCGTCGTCCGTCTTGGCGCCGAACCCGGCCACCGCTATCTGCATTGCAGCCTGTGCGAGAGCGAATGGCACGTGGTGCGGGCGCAGTGCAGCTGCTGCTCGTCCAGCCGTGATCTCGGCTACTGGTCGCTCGACAGCGTCGAGGCGGCGGTGAAGGCGGAAAGCTGCGGCGACTGCCACAGCTACCTGAAGGTGCTGTACCAGGACAAGGATGTCGCCGTCGAGCCGGTGGCCGATGACCTGGCCAGCCTTGCGCTGGACTGGCACGTCGAAGAGCAGGGTTTTGCCTGCTCCGGGCAGAACCCCTTCCTGTTCGTGCAGTAACCGTCTTGAGGGGCGGCAGGCTTGTGTCCGGCCGCCCTTTTTATGTCATCATCAACTATCCCTCTCCCTGGCCGGAAACGCTGCGACGAACATCATGGACAGCCAGACCCTGTACAGCCGACTCCCCTCCATCGACAAACTGCTCCTGCGGCCCGATCTGGCCGACGTGCTGCAGCGCCACGGCCGTGAAGCCGTGCTGCGCGCACTGCGCCAGCGGCTCGACCTGGCGCGCCGTCACATACGCGAACATGGCCGCCTGCCCGACTGGGCCAGCGAAGAGGCCCAGCTGCTCAACGTAGTGCGCCAAGAGTTGGCCGAACGGCAGCAAATGCAGATGCGTCCGGTCTTCAATCTCACTGGCACCGTGCTGCACACCAACCTGGGGCGTGCGCAGCTGGCCGAGGCCGCCGTGGCGGCGGTCATGCAGGCGATGCGCGCGCCGGTGGCGCTCGAATACGATCTGGACGGGGCCGGCCGCGGGCATCGCGACCAGGTCGTCAGCGAACTCTTGCGCGAGCTGACCGGCGCCGAGGCGGCCTGTGTCGTCAACAACAACGCGGCCGCGGTGCTGATCATGCTGAGCACCATGGCGGCCGGGCGCGAGGTGATCGTGTCGCGGGGCGAACTGGTGGAAATCGGCGGCGCGTTTCGCATGCCGGACGTGATGCGCCAGGCGGGATGCCGCCTGGTGGAAGTCGGCGCCACCAACCGCACCCACCTGCGCGACTACGCCGAGGCCATCGGCCCCGATACCGCACTCTTGATGAAGGTCCATACCAGCAACTACGCCATCGAAGGGTTCACCCACAGCGTGAGCGAGGCGGAGCTGGCCCGGCTTGCTGCCGAGCGCGGCGTGCCCCTGGCCACCGATCTTGGCAGCGGCGCGCTGGCCGACATGGCGCGGCTGGGCTTGCCGGCCGAGCCGATGCCGCAGCAGATGATCGCCGCCGGCGTGAATCTGGTCAGTTTCTCCGGCGACAAGCTGCTTGGCGGTCCGCAGGCCGGGCTGGTCATCGGCGATGCGGCGTGGATCGCCCGTATCCAGAAGCACCCGCTCAAGCGGGCGCTGCGCTGTGACAAGATGACGCTGGCCGCGCTCGAAGCCACCTTGCGGCTCTACCTCGAGCCGGAAAACCTGACCCAGGCGCTGCCGACGCTGCGCCTGCTGACGCGGCCGCAGCAGACGATGCAGCAGCAGGCCGAACGGCTCTGTCCCGCGCTGCGCCCGCTTTTCGACGAGGTCTTCGTGGTGGGCAGCGAGCCCTGCCTGTCGCAGATCGGCAGTGGTTCGCTACCGGTGGACCGGCTGCCGAGCTGGGCGATCACGCTGAGCCCGCGCGATGGCCGCGGCAGCACCCTCGACAGCCTGTGCCGTGCCTTGCGCGCGCTGCCGTGGCCGGTGATCGGCCGGGTGCAGGATGGCCGGCTGTGGCTCGATCTGCGCTGCCTGGAGGATGAAGCCGGTCTGATGGCCAACCTCGGCCAGTTGCCGTTTGCCGGGGCGGAGACGCGCCCATGATCATCGGCACCGCCGGCCACGTCGACCACGGCAAGACCTCGCTGATCGCCCGCCTGACCGGCACCGACGCCGACCGGCTGCCGGAAGAAAAGCGGCGCGGCATGACCATCGACCTCGGCTACGCCTACCTGACTTTGCCGGACGGGCGGAGGCTCGGTTTTATCGATGTTCCCGGTCACGAACACTTCCTCTCCAACATGCTGGCCGGCGTGGGCGGCATCGATCACGCGCTGCTGGTGATCGCCGCCGACGACGGCATCATGCCGCAAACCGTCGAGCATCTGGCCATCCTCCACCTGCTGGACATCCCGGCGGTCAGTATTGTCCTGACCAAGTGCGACCTGGTGGCGCCGGAACGCGTCGAGGCCTTGGCCGGCGACATCGCCGCCCTGCTGGCGCCGACCCGTTTTGCCGGCAGCCCGGTGCTGGCGGTTTCCAGCAAGAGCGGAGTCGGGCTGGACGCGCTCGCCAGCCACTTGGGGCAACTGGCCGCACCCCGCTCCGGGGCGCCCGCCCGGCGCTTCCGTCTCGCCATCGACCGCCGTTTCTCGGTGCGGGGGGCGGGTCTGGTGGTGACCGGCACGGCGTTGGCCGGCCAGGTTCGGGTGGGCGACACGCTCTGGCTGACCGGGGTCGGCAAGCCGGTGCGCGTGCGCGGAATCCACGCCCAGAACCAGGCGGCCGAGCAGGGTGAGGCGCATCAGCGCCTGGCACTCAACCTGAGCGGCGACCTCGCCCTTGATGACGTTGCGCGCGGCGACTGGCTGCTGGCGCACGAACCGCCCGAACCGAGTTCGCGCGTCACGGTGCAACTGCAAGCCGATCTGGCGCTGACGCGCCCCCTCGCTCACTGGCAGGCGGTGCACCTGCACCATGCCGCCAGCCACATCACCGGTCGCCTGGCGCTGCTCGAGCCGCAACGGCTGGATGCCGGCCAATGCGGCCTGGCCGAACTGGTGTTCGATGGCGCCTTGTACCTGGCCGACAACGACCGGCTGATCGTGCGCGATGCCTCGGCGCAGACCACCCTCGCCTCGGCACGCGTGCTGGAGATCACCCCGCCGGCGCGTGCCAAACGCACGCAGGCACGGCTCGCTTATCTCGCCGAGCTGGCCCGTGTTGCTGCTGACGACCGGGCGGTGCTCGGTGCCGTCAGCCGTTGGCAGCCGGTCTCGCTGCCGGCCTTCGCCTGGGCGCGCCAGCTGGAAGATGGCCAAGTGGACGAACTGCTCGAGGCGAATCCCCTGAAGCGGGTCGGCGGCAACGAGGGCTGGCTCTACACCCCCGCGTGTTGGGAAGGCATGCAGGCCACCCTGCTGGCCACGTTGGCCGAACGCCACGCCAGCCACCCTGACGAGATCGGCGTGGCGCGCAGCGCCCTGCTCCGCATCGCGCTGCCGAAAGAGCCGGCCGCTGCCGCCGACCTGGCGATTGGCGAGTTGATCGACAGCGGGCGCGTTCTCAGCACGCGCGGCTGGCTGCACCTGCCGGAGCACCGCGTCAGCTTCGACGCCGAGGAGGAGACGCTGTGGTCGCGCGCGGCCGTGTTGCTGCAGCGGGACGAGGGTGGTTGGGTGCGTGACGTGGCTCGGGAGCTGGACGAGGACGAGAGCGTGGTGCGTGTCTTGCTGAAGAAAGCCGCGCGCCAGGGGCTGGCGGTCGCGGTCGTCAGCGACCGCTATTACGCGCAGGATCGCCTGCGCCAGATCGCCGCCACGGTGCGGCGGCTGGCCGGGGAGCATGGTTTCGTCGAGGCGTCCAGCCTGCGCGACGCACTGGGGCTGGGGCGCAAGCTCGCCGTCCAGATTCTCGAGTTTTTCGACCGCAGCGGCTTCACCCGGCGGCTAGGCAACCGCCATTGGCTGCGCGACGCGACCCTGTTCGAGGAATGAGCCTGGCTATATGGTGCTTTATCGGCCGATTGCGGGTGCTTATAATGACGTCCGGTAGCAGTGCATCGCGGCTGTACCTGTTTGTCACGGTGTTGGAAGAGTCTCGCTCCCGGTGGGGCGGCTGAACTTCAAATTCAGATGGGGCCGCCAGCGGTCCCGGGAGGGTTCGACTCCCTTACTCTTCCGCCCAGCGCCCTGCTGCCGACAGCACCGGCTGGCCGCCTGGGTGCCCCCCTTCCCGATAACCCGCCTCCCCTGCTCGCCCACCGTCAGCCTGGCCCCTCGATCGCCTGTGCTTTCGTGGTGCCGCGCGGGCTGCTGGTCCCCGGCACGGTAAACGGCTGCCGGGTGGCCGCCACCGTACCTGAACGATAAACGCAAGGCTTGGTGCCGCTTGGCCTTTGTCCCATGGCGTACCGGGTGGCAGTGCTCGTCAGCCCTGAAAAGCCAACGGCCCGACAAGGAAAACCGTGCCGGGCCGCTGCGGAGAGCTCAGGTCAAACCGCGACCTTGCGCATCGGGGCCTTGGTGCGCTGGCGGGATTGCCATCCCTCGGCGAGGCCCACCGGCACCTCGGCTGGCGGCAGGGGCTGGCGGCCACGCACCAGGTCGGCGGCGCGTTCGGCCAACATGATGGTCGGCGCGTTGAGGTTGCCGTTGGGCTCGGTCGGGAACACCGAGGAGTCGATCACGCGCAGGCCTTCGATGCCGCGTACGCGCAGCTCGGAATCGACCACCGCCATGTCGTCCTCGCCCATGCGGCAGGAGCCGCACGGGTGCATGGTGCTTTCCATGTTGGCGCGCACGAAGGCGTCGATCTCGTCGTCGGTCTGCACCTCCGGCCCCGGCGCCAGTTCGACCCCGCGGTAGCGGTCCATGGCCGGCTGGCCGATGATCTCGCGCGTCAGGCGCACGCAGCGGCGGAAGCCTTCCCGGTCCTCTTCGCTCTCCAGGTAGTTGAAGCGGATTTCCGGATGCACGTAGGGGTCGGGCGACACCACGTGCACGTGGCCGCGGCTCTTGGGTTTGTTGGGCCCGGTCAGCACCATGAAGCCGTGCCCCTTGAACGGCTTGTCGCCGTCGTAGCGCATCGCCGCCGGCAGGAAGTGGAACTGGATGTCGGGCCAGCGCAGACCGGCTTCGGAGCGGATGAAGCCGCCCGCCTCGAAGTGGTTGCTGGCGCCCAGGCCGTCCTTGAACAGCAGCCAGCGCAGGCCGATCAGCGCCTTGCCGAGCAGCCCCATCTTGCCGTTGAGCGTGACCGGCTCCTTGCAGGCGAACTGGATGTAGATTTCCGAGTGGTCCTGCAGGTTCTCCCCCACCCCCGGCAGGTCGTGCTTGACCTCGATGCCCGCCCTCTTCAGCACCTTGGCCGGACCGATGCCGGAACGCTGCAGCAGATGCGGCGAGCCGATCGGCCCGGACGACACCAGCACCTCGCGGCGGCAGCGCACGGTGTGGGTGACGCCGTTCTGGTCGTAGGTGACGCCGACCGCGCGCTTGCCTTCCAGCAGGATCTGCCGCGTCATGGCGTGGGTGATGACGGTCAGGTTCGGGCGCGTCATCGACGGGCGCAGGTAGGCGTTGGCGGTGGACCAGCGCACGCCGTTCTTCACCGTCATGTGCATTGCGCCGAAGCCTTCCTGCATGTAGCCGTTGCAGTCTTCGGTCTTGATGTAGCCGGCCTGGGCGCCGGCCTCCACCCAGGCGCCGTACAGCGGGTTCTGCATGTTGTTGCCGTTGTTGGTGGCCAAGGGGCCGCTGTCGCCGCGGTAGTCGTCGCCGCCGAACTTGAAGCTCTCTGCACGCTTGAAGTAAGGCAGGCAATTGCGGTAGCCCCAGCCCTTGGCCCCCAACTCTTCCCATTGGTCGAAGTCGTAGGCATGGCCGCGGATGTAGACCAGGCCGTTGATCGACGAGGAGCCGCCCAGCACCTTGCCGCGCGGGCAATGCAGGCGGCGGCCGTCGAGGTGGGGTTCGGCAGCGGTTTCGTAGTGCCAGTTGTACTTCTTGGTGTTCATCGGCAGGGAGAACGCGCTCGGCATCTGGATGATGACGCTCTTGTCGCTGCCGCCGTATTCGAGCACCAGCACCGAGACGTTGGCGTCTTCGGTCAGGCGGCTGGCCAGCACGCAGCCGGCCGAGCCGGCGCCGATGATGATGTAGTCAAATTCGTTTGCCATGATGCTTCTCACAATAAGTTCGCATGCGCCGAGCGGCTTACCAGCCTTTGCCTGCGGTGAAATGGGGCGAGGTCTTTTCGATGTGGCGAATGACTTTTTCTTCTTTCTCCAGGTCGAGCGTCAGGCACAAGAGGTAGTACGCCACGCCTGAGACGATCAGGCCGACCAGCCAGGCCATGTCGACGCTGCCGATCATCTTGGCGAGCGGGCCGACGTAGACTTCTTCCGTGCCGTTGAAGATGGTGAAGAACGGGACCATGGCGACGAAGCCGATCAGGTAGGCGATCAGACCGCGGCTGCCCCAGTGGCCGTAGATGTTGTCGTGCGGCAGGAAAAAGTGCGGGATGGCATAGCGGCCCTTGCGCACGAAGAAGTAGTCGGTCAGGTTGACCGCCGTCCACGGCACCAGGAAGTACAGCATCACCACCAGGTAGATGTTCAGCACCGACAGGCCGGAGCCGGAGGTATAGATGCCCAGGGCCACGCCCACCTGCAGGAACACCACGCCCAGGATGGCCCAGATGCGCACCGTCGGTGTCGGGTTGACCTTCTTGAAGGAATCCACCCCGGTGATGGCGGTCAGCTTGGCACTGTAGATGTTCATCGCGATCACCGGCAGGAAGGCCAGGATGGTGATGGCCACGACCACCGTGCCCAACTGCGGGGCCACGCTGGCGCCGACGCTGTTGAGCGCGACCAGGATATCGGTGGCGTGCAGGTGTTCACCCAGCCAGCCGCCCACGGCAATCATCCAGGCGCCGGACAGCGACGCCCCCAGGAACACCGCCGCGATCAGCTTGCCGCTGGGCGTGTTCTTCGGCAGGTAGCGCGAATAATCCGACACGTACGGGGCATAGGCGATGTTGTAGCTGGCGCCGGCGGCAAACTGGGCGATGAAACCGATCCAGGTGAAGCCGAGCGGTGCCGCGGCGGGTGCGTTGGCCACCGGCGGCGCATCGTGGATCCAGCCCATCAGTACCGCGAGCGTGACGATGCCGTACAGCGGCAGCGACAGGAATAGCGACCATTTGAAGGTCTTGTGCATCCAGTCGTGGCCGAGGATGGCGAGGATGGTGGCCGGCACCGTCACCGCCAGCGCGACCTGCATCGGCCCCCACGCGAACAGCGTCTTCAGGCCCTGCATCATCAACACCAGGTTGACGATGTTGAAGCCCGCGAACACGAACAGCGTGGCCAAGAGCACCAGCACCACCCCGCGGTAGCCGAACTGGGCGCGCGACTGGATCATCTGCGGCAGGCCAAGGTGCGGACCCTGCGAGCCGTGGAAGGCCATGAACAGGGTGCCGAACATGATGCCCAGCGTGCCGGCGATGGTGGTCCACAGCGAGCTCAGGCCGACGCTCGGCCCGACAAAGCCGATGGTCATGGTGAAGAAGGTGAAGTTGCCGACAAACCAGAACGGCCCCTGGGTGGACAGTTTGTCGGTGCGTTCGTGGTCCGGAATGAAGTCAATCGAATGCCCTTCGATTTCCAGCCCGTTTTGCCCTTGAGACGCAGGCGTCTTTTGCGCATCTGATTTCATGGTATCTCCTCATCTCTCTTATGATCCTCGCCGCTACGGATTGCAACGAGGCAAGCCGTCGGCGATGGTCTGGCTGACCGGACAAGCCCGGCCAGCATCAGCGCTGAAAATCCACTTCTCCCGGCGGCGTCATTGCGCCGCTCTTGTTGAAATCAAATCGTGCTCAGGGCAGCGTGATCCAGACGGCTTTGGTCTCCATCAGGTAATCCAGCTGTTCCGGCCCGAGATCCTTGCCGAAGCCGGATTCCTTGAAGCCGCCGAACGGCATCGCCGGGTCGATGGTGCTGTGCGCGTTGACGTACACCGAGCCGGCGGCCAGCCGCGGGATCAGGCTGTGCACGCGGCCCAGGTCGTTGGAGTAGATCGCGGCCGCCAGTCCGAACGGCGAGTCGTTTGCCTGCGCCAGCGCATCCTCGATGTCGTCGAACGGCGTGGTGACCAGCACCGGGCCGAAGATTTCCTCGCGCACGATGCTCATGTCGCGCTGGCAGTGCGCGAAGATGGTCGGCTCGACGAAATAACCCGGCCCTTCCAGGGCCTTGCCGCCGTGCACCAGCCGGGCGCCTTCGCGCTGCCCGGCCGCGATGTAGGACATCACCGTATCCTTCTGCTGCGCCGATACCAGCGGGCTGATGAAGCAGTCCGGGTCGAGGCCGGGGGCGATTTTCAGGGTGCGCGTGTAGGCGACCAGTTCTTCCAGGAAGCGCTCGTAGACGCTCGAGTGCACGTAGGCGCGGGTGCCGGCGTCGCACACCTGCCCGGAGTTGAAGAACACGCCGTTGGCCACGGCGCGCGCCGCGGCCGCGAGGTCGGCGTCGTCCAGCACCAGCACCGGCGACTTGCCGCCCAGTTCGAGCGTGATGCGCTTGAGCTGATCGACCGCGCTTCGGCCAACGTTGCGACCCACCGGGGTCGAGCCGGTGAAGGTCAGCTTGTTGATGCCGGGGTGCGTCGCCATCGCCGCGCCGACCACGCTGCCGCGCCCGGTCACGATATTCACCACGCCGTCCGGAATGCCGGCTTCCTGCACCAGCTCGGCGAAACGCAGGGTGGAGAGCGAGGTCAGCTCGGCCGGCTTGACCACAGTGGTGCAGCCGACGGCGAGCGCGGCGGCGAGCTTCCACGCCATGGTTTGCAGCGGGAAGTTCCACGGCACGATGGCGCCGACTACCCCGATCGGCTCCTTGCGGGTGTAGGCCAGGTAGTTGCCGGGCAAGGACGGCTCGACGGTGCGGCCATGCAGCTTGGAGGCCCAGCCGGCGAAGTAGCGGAAGGTGTCGATCGTGCCCTGGATGTCGACGTCGCGCGCCTGCGACACCGACTTGCCCATGTCGATCGCTTCCAGCTCGGCGAGCTCGGTGGCGTTGGCCTCGATCAGGTCGGCCAGGCGATGCAGCAGCCGTTCGCGTTCGAGCGGCTTGAGGCGGCGCCATTCGCCGCCGTCGAACTGGCGGCGCGCCGCCGCCACCGCGCGGTCGAGGTCGGCGCTGGTGCCGGACGGCACGCGCGTGATCAGGCCTTCGGTCGACGGCTCGGTCACGGCGAAGGTCTGGCCGTCGCTGCTGTCCAGCCACTGCCCGGCGATGAACATCTTCTGCGGTTTGGCGAGGAAGCGACGCGTCGCCTCCGACACGCCGTATCGTTCCAGGTACTGCGCAACACTGCTATCCATGAGGTTTCTCCTGTGTTTCTCCGCCCGCATCGTGGTGTCGGGCTTGGTCTGAATGGGTATGTGGAGGCTTAGCGCTTGGCCTGGGCGCGTTCGTGGAAGATGAAGCCGATGCTGTTCAGCAGCAGTTGCGCCGCCAGGATCGAGGTCAGCCCGGCCGGGTCGTAGGCTGGCGCCACCTCGACCAGGTCCATGCCGACGATGCCGCCATGGCTGCGCTTGGCGAGCGCCTGGATGATTTCCAGCACCTCGTAGTACTGGAAGCCGCCGTGGCTCGGGGTGCCGGTGCCCGGCGCGATGGACGGGTCGAAGCCGTCGATGTCGATGGTGATGTAGTAGGCCCCGCTCTCCGGGATCTGCGCCAGCACGCCCTCGGTGCCGAGGCGACGCACGTCGCGTACCGAGAGGATGTTGGAGCCGGCCGCGCGCGCCGCGTCGTAGTCGGCACGGTTCGACGACGACACGTTGCGGATGCCCAGCTGGGTCATGCCCGTGATGTGATCCATCTCGGAGGCGCGGCGCAGCGGGTTGCCGTGGCCGTAGCGCACGCCGTGGCGTTCGTCGACGAAGTCGAGGTGGGCGTCGAAATGGATGATGTGGATCGGGCCGCGGCCTTCGTAGGCCTTGATCACCGGGGCGTGGATCGAGTGGTCGCCGCCCAGCACCACCGGCATCGCGCCAGATTCGAGGATCTTGCGCACCGCGAACTCGATGTTGGCGTTGCTGCTGGCCATGTCGGTATGGACGATGTCGGCATCGCCCACGTCCACCATGCGCACGTCCTCGCGGGTGAGGTACATCACGTCGTCTTCGTGGTCGTAGGCGCCAGCGTGGCCGAACGAAAACAGCGTCGATGCTTCGCGGATGCCGCGCGGACCGAAGCGGGCGCCCGAGCGCCACTGCGTGCCCATGTCGTTGGGCGCGCCAAGGATCGCCACGTCGGCGTCGATACGCTCCCAGTCGAGACAAACCGCCGATTTGGCGAAAGTGCAATGGCCCACGAACGGCAAGTTCAGGCGGCCCGTTTCATACCCGTTATTCTGCATTTCAACTTCTCCACATGGTCTGTGACAGTGAAGGCCGGACTTGAGTACGCCCTGCCTTTTGAGTGACTATGGAGAAAGAAACGGGCCGAAAAAATAAGGAAGATCAGATCTTCAAATCGGAATTTACGATGTGATTCTCGGGGGGAGAAAAGCGGTGAACCAGCTCCAGGACGTCGACCTGAAACTGCTCAGGGTCTTCATGACAATCGTCAAGTGCGGCGGTTTTTCGGCCGCGCAGGCGGCCTTGAACAGCAGCCAGTCGACTATCAGCGAACAGATGAACAGCCTCGAAACCCGCCTTGGGGTCACGCTGTGCGAACGTGGCCGCGGCGGCTTTCGCCTGACGGAGCACGGCGTCGCCACCTACGAGGCCGCGCAGCGGCTGCTGTTGGCGGTGGAGTCGTTCTGCATGGACACCAATGCGCTGCAGCAGCGCATCTCTGGGCGGCTCTACCTGGGCATCATCGACAACACCATCTCCGACGCTGAGTCGCCCTTGCCCAAGACCTTGCGGCAGTTCGTGTCGCGCGGTCACGACGTGCAGCTCGACGTCTACATCGGCACTCCGGCCGAGCTGGAGGAGCGTGTGCTCGACGGGCGCCTGCACATCGCCATCGGGCATTTTCCGCTGCGGGTTCCCGGCCTCTCCTACACGCCGCTCTACGATGAGCCCGATGGCCTGTACTGCGGCCGTTACAGTCCGCTCTACGAGCAGCCGCCCAGCGAGGACGAGCTGTTCCGGCGCATCGGGGAGAGTCACATCGTGGCGCGCGGCTATCTGCAGCAGCGTGACCTGCAACTGCTCCGGGTCAGCAAGGCCACCGCCACCGTCGACAACGTCGAGGCCCAGGCCATCCTGATCCTGTCCGGCGCCTACGTCGGGTTTCTGCCGGTCCACTACGCTGCCCGCTGGGTCGAGAGCGGCGCGATGCGCCAGATCGACCCCGCCCGCTTCAGCTCCCAGTGGCCCTTTACCGCCATCACGCGGCGCGGCGCCTCGCAGCCGGCGGTGCTGCGGGTGTTCATCGACGAACTGACGGCCGTCGTCGGCAAGAGCTAGGCCGAACGGGGGAAGCCGCAATGTCTCCCCGCTCCTCCCGTCCCGCCCTGCGCTGACGGTGCCGTCGGCTCAGCTCACGCGGGTGCTTTGCGGCGACTTGTCGGCGTTGCCCTTGGCCACTTCCTGATTGCGCAGGATGAAACGCTGCAGCTTGCCGCTGGGCGTTTTCGGCAGTTCGGCGACGAACTCGATTTCCCGCGGGTAGACGTGGGTGGCCAGCCGTTGCCGAACGTGCAGTTGCAATTCGGTGGCAAGCTCGGGCGTGGCCGCGCAGGTGCCGCCCAGCACCACAAACGCCTTGATCAGCTCGGTGCGCTCGGCATCGGGCTTGCCGATCACCGCCGCTTCGATCACGGCCGGGTGCTCGATCAGGGCGCTTTCCACGTCGAAAGGCCCGACGCGGTAGCCTGAGGTGGTGATGACGTCGTCGGCCCGGCCGACGAAACTGATGCTGCCATCCGGGTTGGCCTCGACGGTGTCACCGCTCAGGTAGTAGTCGCCGACGAAGGCCGATGTTGGCATGTCCCGATAACCGCCAAACCAGCACAGCGGCGACTGCGCGCGATCGATCGCCAGGATGCCGGGCTGGCCCGCCGGCAGCTCGCGCTGCTCCTGGTCCAGCACCACCACGCGGTAGCCAGGCATGGCGAACCCTGCCGATCCCGGGTGCACCGGATGGCTCAAGGCATGGTGGTTGCCCACTACCATGCCGAGTTCGGTCTGGCCGTAGTGGTCGTGAATCGGTACGCCCAGGGTCTCGTCAAACCAGCGGATCACCTCCGGGTTGAGCGGCTCCCCGGCGCTGCTCACCACCCGCAAGATGCCGCGCAATGGCCGGGCCGCGGCCTCTCCGCCGGCAATCAGCAGACGGTAAGCCGTCGGCGATCCCGCCAGGTTGGTGATGCCCCGTTTGCGGATAATGCGGCAAGTGCTCTCGACCGAGAAAGGGCCGTCGTAAAACGTGGTCGGCAAGCCCATGGCCAGCGGGCCAGTCACGGCGTAGTAAAGCCCGTAAGCCCAGCCCGGGTCGGCCAAGTTCCAGAAGCGGTCCTGCCCCGTCAGCCCGATGGCGTCACGCATGTAGGTCACGAAAGCCACGATGGCCTTGAGCGGCACCTCGATCGGCTTGGCCAGACCGGTGGTGCCGGAGGTGAACATCAGCAGAAAGGGGTCGTCGCCACGTCGCAGCACCGGTTCAAACTCCGGCAATTGATTGAGCAATGCATTCCAGAAGTCGTTATCGCCTTGCTCACCTGCGCCGACCGTCAACACCAGGAGACCGCCCTCCAGCGTATCGAGCTTGGTGCGGTTGGCGCCATTGGTCACCACCACGCGGGCGCCGGAGGTGCCGACGCGGTGCTCGATGGCTTTCGGGCCGAAGGCGGTAAACAGCGGCTGGTAGACGGCGCCCAGCCGCCAGGTCCCGAGGACGGTGATCAGCAGTTCCACCGTGCGCGGCAACAGGCCGGCGACGGTATCGCCGGGCCGCACGCCCTGTGCCTGTAGCCAGTTGGCAAAGCGGGCCGAGTATTCCTTGAGCTGGGAAAAGGTATAACTGGCGCTGCTGCCGTCGCTGCTTTCGTAGTACAGGGCGATGCGCCCGGTCCCAGCATAACGGTCACAACACTCGATGCAGGCGTTGATGGCCTCGAGATTACCCGTCAACACCTGTCGAACGGTTTCCTGATAGTCAAACTGACTGACTGCAGCAGAGTAGTCCTGCATGATCCGTGTCCTTGCAAAAAGCGTGCCCTACGCTCACGTCGAGAATGTGATCGCAGCTTGGGCAACGACGATGGCGGGGAGATAGGTCGAGCCGGACGGCTCGACCCAAGGTGGCGGCTGATCAGCCGGGAATCATGCGGAAGAATGGCGGGCTGGATAGAACATTGCGATCTCCTCTTTTTTATCCGGGCCCGTGGCGGACCTCCCGATCTCTTTCCGGGGCGAGAGGGATGGCGCGCCACCCTGCTCTCGCCTTGTGGAGATTAACGGGTAAATATCTGCGCCGTGGTGATCGCCATATCGCCGCCCGGCAGTTTAACGTTGCCGATTTTCTTCAGCGAATCCGCATCGAAAATGGCGACATCGTTGAAGGTCCCGGATAAATAAAGCTTGTTGCCGGCCTTGTTGATCGTCAAGCAATAATAGGAATGATCGAGCGAGGCGCTTTGCAGCAGTTTCTTTTCCTTGATGTCATATTTCGTCAGGCGATTGAGCACGCCGTACATCAGGTTGGAGTCCTTGGGCGAGCGCGCCCCGGTGAAATACACCTCGGTAATCGGGGCGAAATCCACCAGCTCGGATTTGCCATTGGCAAGATTGATGTCGATAAAGCCGTAAACATTATCAGCCGTCTCCGGATTCATTTTCTCGTCCTTGAATCGCGCCGCCGTGTACAGCAGATTGAACGTATGCTGAGGGCGTTGCTGCGGCCAGACGTACAGCACATCCGGCGGGCTATACAGCGGACGGATCCAGTTGCGCAGCGGGATGTTCACTTCGGTCTTGCCACTGTGCGGGTCCATCTTGTAGACGTCGGCCCCCACCACGAACAGCGAGCCGTCGTCGGCCGCCTGCAGCATGGTGGTCTGGCGCGGCGCCGGGAAGCTGCGCTCCGGCTTGGCGTTCAGGCCAGCCGAGGTGGAATACACCTGCAGGCGTGGCGTCTCCACCACGTAGTTGTCGCGATTCATCCGGGTCGGGTTGACGATGCTGTAGAGTTCCTTGCCATCCGGGCTCAGGCCGATGGAAAAGATCGCCCGGGCGCGCTCCGTCGGCTGCTGTGACAGGGTGGCGTGGAACACCACGTTGCAGCTGTCAAGTTCCACCCCGTAGATATCGCCGTAGTGATTATTCAGCACGTAGGCGCGGGTTTTGTCGGGACTGATCTGGATGGTTCCCGGACCAAAGGCATCCGGCAGGCGGCAGCTTTTATACAGGCGGTCGTTTTCCGCATCGATGATGTGCAGGTTGTTCGGGTAATTGGTGACGGCGAGATATTCGTGGCCTTTTTGCAGCGCCAAGTCGCTGGCGGCCAGGGTTGGCTGCACATAGGTGCCGAACGCCATGGCCAAGCCGGCCAGCTTGAAAATCGTTTTAACGGACATAGCAAATCCCTCTTGTTCAACGTGGCCGGTTACTTGTCTTTGGGGAATACGGTGCCCAGATGACGCCAATCTTCGCTGGAATTGTTTGCCGCCTTGTTCCAGTCGGGATAGGTGCTCATCATGTCCGGCACTTGTGCCGGCCACCAGCAGGGATCGGAGCAGCCGTACAGGTCTGACTCCATCGGCTGGCACAGCGACGACACCCCGCCAAACACGTCGACTTCCCAGCCCGGGTCGGTGGTGGCGGTACAGCCGGCGATCGAACTCATCGCCACCACCTCTTCCAGGCGGTCTTCCGCCGCGGCCTGTTCCAGTTGCTGTGCCTTGTGATTGATCGGCTTCAAATGTTTCATCTCAGTGTGCCTTCCGCGGTGTGATGTAGCTGCTGATGAAGGCCGGATTGCCGGCCATGATGCGGCTGTAGATTTCGATGCCGAAATCCACCCAGTCGCGCATCAGTTCGCAGTAGTGGTAGGTCGGATGGGTCGGGTCGCCGTAGCGGGCGTAGCTCTCGTGGTAGCAACCGCCGGAACACAGGTTGCGGATGCGGCAGCTCTCGCAGCCGGTGTTGCTGCGGTCCAGTCGCTGCGACAGAAAGTCGTTGAGGCGCGGCTGGTCCACCCCGGTATGTACGTTGCCGAAGGTGGGCAGGGTCGAGCCGGTGAAGCGGTGGCACAGGTTCAATTCGCCCTTGTGATCCACTGCCAGCATCTTGAGCCCGGCGCCGCACGGCAAAGCCTTCTTGTGCCCCTCATGAATGTCGGTAATCAGCTGGTGCAGATTGGAAAAGCCGATATTGCGGTGCTCGAGTGCGGCCTCCAGGTAGCGCCGACCGAGCGCTTTCATGTTGGCGAATACTTCGGCCAACTCGTCGGGATTCAGGTTGAAGGTGTTGATGGTGCCGGACGTCACCGGCGCGAAACCCACCTCGGCGAAGCCCAGCTCGTTGAACAGGTGGTCCCAGATGCCCTCGACGTCGGTCACGCCGCTGGTGAGGGTCACGCGCGCGCCGACCGGCCGACTGGTGTAGCGCGATAGCAGCATTTCCGCCTTGCGCCGTACCACGTCGTAGGTACCGGTGCCGCCCACGGTGAGGCGGTTGCGATCATGAATTTTCTTCGGCCCGTCGATGCTGACCGACAGACCGAAGCGGTGCGCGTTGAGGTAGTCGACGATCTCTTCGGTGAGCAAGGTGGCGTTGGTGGTCATGACGAACTCCACCTGCTTGCCCAACTCGGCGAAGCGGGTTTCACAGTAATCCACCATGGTCTCGATCAGCTTGCGGTTGCTCAGCGGCTCGCCGCCGAAAAACACCACGGTATAGCGCGGCTCGTCCGGCGATTCCTGCAGCAGCATTTCCACCGAGGCCTTGGCGGTTTCCACGTCCATGCGGCGGCCCGCCGACGGCGTGTCGAGATCTTCCTTGTAGCAGTAGGAACAACTCAGGTTGCAGCCGGTATTGACGTTCAACACCACCGTGTTCAAGGCGGTGCGCTCGACCCGCTGCAGGGCGATCTCCGGCGTCAGCGGCGAGCCGTCGCTCACCACCTCGAGTGCCAGCAATTCCCGCAGCGTCTCGCTCACCTCCTCGCTGGCAAAGCGACCGGACAGGCGCTGCAGCAGCTCTTCGGTGGTACAACTACTAACGCGCAAGGCATCGACGATGCTGGCGGTCAGCTGGTCCGCGGCGAACAGCGAGCTGCTCGGGATGTGGAACAGCAGCCGCTCGGCATCGACCTGCACTTCATGCACGTTGCGTTCGACCAGGTTCAATAGGGTGCCCATGGCATCCTCCTCAATCCAATCCGAATGTATCGATTCCGAAGCCAGCCCCATGCTGGCTTGGCCTGGCATGGCTCAAGGGATGGGCGGGTTGTTCCAACGCTGCACCCCGACGATCATGTGGCCTTCGCCCTTCAGGGCGCGCCCGCTGTCGTCCACGGTGGCGATCACCTTGAGGTTGCCGGCGTTGTTGGTCGACATCTTGCGAGCCGGGTTGGGGCCGGCGTCGCCCGGGGTGAAGATGCCGCTGTCGGCTTGCATCTTGCCGGCGTATTTCACGTCCTGATCTTCCTCGGCGCGCTCGTCGAACGGGGCCACCGACCACTTGGCCGGCATCACGCCGACCCGGAAGGGCTTGCCGGACGCGTCCTGACTCCAGGCCTCGGCGTCGAAGCGCCCTTCCACCTTCGGCGTCGACCCGCCGTTGCCGCCGATACGGGATACCGAGAAGGCCGGCAGCACCTTGACTTCCTTGACCTGCTGGTAGACCGCCAGGCTGCCGCCCTTCAGCCTGCCGAGGCCGATGCTGCGCACGCCCACGGCAGCATCGGCGCTGGCCTTGACCTTGACGCGCACCTGCTCGGGGGTCTGCGACAGCACGGAGACGACCTGGATGCCGGGGCCGAAATCGGCCTTGCCCTGAAGGCCGGCGCCGACCAGGGTGAGCTCCGTCTCGCTGCCGGCTTTGACGAAATCGGGCTGGACCGCGAGCAGCTTGCCATTGCCGCCTTTGGCGGCATGGAAGTCGAGGCCGCGCTCGTCATGGGCCTCTTCGAACATGCGTCCCTGCATCTCGCCGTCCTTGGCCATCAGCACCTGGCGCATGGCGACGCCGGCGACCTTGACGCTGGCACGCCACTCGTAGCCGTTGTAAAGCAGCGCAGAGCCGTTGCCGTTGAAGGACTGGCCGTCGGCATAGCGGCCTTGCACCGCCACCTTGAAGGTGTCCTTGCCGGCCGGGCTGACCGTCATGACGCCGAGTACGTCACCCTTGCCGGGCATATGGCCGCTGAAGCTCCAGCGCCCCGCCAGGGCCGCCGGCTGCGGCTTGTGCCGTTGCCAGTCGGACCAGGCCTTGCTGTCCAGCGGGTACTCCTTGGCCAAGAGCGGTACCATTTCCTTGAGCGCGACCTGCAGCCAGTCACGGTCGCGTGCCTGCGCCTGGTACTCGAGCGACGGCCATTGGCCCAGGTGGAAATGGACCAGATGCTCCCATTCCTTCGCCGGGCGACGCTGCAGGGCCGGACGCGCGGCGGAGTGGCAGCGCGCGCACATCTGGTTGTACTGCTCGGAGCCGATATGTTCGACCGTGTTGAGGCTGCGTTCCAGCGCGTAGCGGGCGGTTTCCGTCTCGCTCGGTGCCAGCCCCTGCTTGTCGGCCAGGTACTTGACCACGGTTCGGCGGTCTTCATCGCTGATGACCAGGCCGTGCATGGTTTGCATGCGGGCGATGGTCATCAGCCAGCCTTCTGGGGTCTTGCGCTGATGACTGATACGGCTCCAGGAATTCTTTCCTTCGGCGGCATGGCAGGCGGCACAGCTCTGGCCGATGATGGTCTGGGCGTCGCGAGCATGAACCGGGGCGGCGCAAAGCGCCAACGGTGCGGCGACACCCAGGATGTGCCAAGGCTTATAACGTCGGAACAAGTGGGTTAACAAGGTCGGACTCCTTTGTAGTATTTGATTTTGTAATCGCACACGCCATTCGATGAACGAATACGTCATGCCTGAAATGCGATTTAGCACATTCCGTGCCAAACATTAAATGCCCGGTCGACTCCCGTTTCTCTGCAGTTAAAATCGGCTTTTGGATTCGATAAGGCGGGCGTAGTGTCTTGTTTTGCGATCGACACTGTTTCAAATTGAGATTTGTTGCTGCGCAACATTTGTTTCCCGCTTCTGGAACGTTTTCATTTTATGTCTCGACCTTTCTCAAATCGAGACACTCTTGCTATTCATTGCACTTGATTGACAGGCTCAACTCCAATAAAAACTGCGGCTCAGCTTATTTAAATCGCTCTGGTATGGAAACTGCTTTGAGGCCCTCACCCGTCACGCCACAATTGAGGATGCCAACAATGCAAGCTTCACTATCGTTACTGCCGCAAACCGTTTCGTTTCTTGCGCGCAAGCCCAAGATGCTGATTGGCGATCGCTGGCTGGATGCCGCCAGCGGCGCCACCATGCCGGTACGAAACCCGGCCAACGGAGAGGTGCTGTGTGATGTGCCCATGGCGGCCGAGCCTGACGTCGATCTGGCCGTCAGCGCCGCGCGCCGTGCCTTCGACGATTCGGCCTGGAGCCGGATGCGTCCGCGCGAGCGCCAGAACCTGCTGTGGCGCCTTGCCGACTTGCTCGAACGCGATGCCGACATGCTGGCGGAGCTGGAATGCGTGAATAATGGCAAGAGCGCGCAAGTGGCCCGCATCATGGACGTCCAGCTGAGCATCGATTTTCTGCGCTATATGGCAGGCTGGGCGACCAAGATCGAAGGCTCGACGGTCGACGTCTCGATTCCGCTGATGCCGGACAGCCATTTCCACAGCTTTATACGGCGCGAGGCGGTCGGCGTGGTCGGCGCCATCGTGGCGTGGAACTTCCCCTTGCTGCTGGCCTGCTGGAAGCTGGGTCCCGCACTGGCCACCGGCTGCAGCGTGGTGCTCAAGCCGGCTGACGAAACGCCGCTGTCCGCACTCAAGCTGGGTGAGCTGGTACTGGAAGCGGGCTACCCGGCGGGTGTGTTCAATGTCGTCACCGGTACCGGTGTGACCGCCGGTGCGGCGCTGTCGCACCACCCGGAGGTGGACAAGCTCACCTTCACCGGCTCGACCGAGGTCGGCAAGCTGATCGGCAAGGCGGCTATGGAGTCGATGACGCGCGTCACGCTGGAACTGGGCGGCAAGTCGCCGACCATCGTGCTGGACGACGCCGATCCGCATGTAGCGGCAGCCGGCGCGGCCACGGCGATCTTCTTCAACCACGGCCAGGTGTGCTGCGCTGGTTCGCGCCTCTACGTGCACCGCAAGCATTTCGACAATGTGGTCGGGGAAATTGCCTCCATCGCCAACGGCATGAAGCTCGGCAATGGACTGGACCCGAGCGTACAGATGGGACCGTTGATCTCGGCCAAGCAGCAGCAGCGCGTGTTCGGCT